>NZ_JBICXG010000025.1:0-105701 GCF_043200175.1 Streptomyces sp. NPDC048462 | reverse complement strand
GGACCTCGACAATCCTCATTCTTGCTGGTCAGAGGCACTTTTCGCTTACCTGACCACCCGTCGGACAGCCCGCTTCACGAAAGCGCGACGTTAGTACTCCAGTCGTAGATCGTGATCTTCATGCCTGAGTGGCTCGCAGGGGCGGCCCGGAGCGTGTGTTTCGAGTACGCAGCGGAAGCTGGCGCTTGCCGCCTTCAACGGATGCTGTCGTCCGGTGTCGAGGCAGTGTCCGTGCCCTGTCTGACCAGAACGACGAGTCGCTCTGCTTGAGTGGCGTCGGTGGTGGTCAGGGCGATCCCGTTGGCCAGGGCGAGTAGTTCCGATGCGTTGAGGTCGGCACGGACGGTACCGGCGCTTTGCGCCCGGGTCAGCAGTGCGGACGCGGCTGTGTGCATCGAGTGGTGCCAGCGGTCGAACAGCGCAGATCGATGACCGGTGCGGTCATCAGTGATCGACAGCGCCAGTTCCCGCTTGGCTGCCACGTGGGCGATGAAATCCTGAAGCCAGTCGAAGAGGGCGTCGCCGGGAGGATCCTCGGCCAGTAGGGACTGGCTCTGAGCGCAGAGCTCGGCCACTTCCTCGGAGTAGACGGCGATGATCAGTTCGCGACGCGTCGGGAAGTGCCGATACATCGTGGCGTTGCCGACACCGGCCCGGCGGGCGATGTCGTCAAGCGGGGCGTCGACGCCGTGGTCATGGAAGACGTCCCTGGCCGCGGCCACGAGCAGCTCGTAGTTGCGCTGAGCGTCCGCGCGAAGACGACGCTTGGGTTCCGAACGCGGCGCGGGTCCGGAGCTCTGCGATGGCATGGCCCTCCTTGTTAATCGGGGACTTCCCCGGTTACGGTAGCTGAACACAGCAACCGGGGAGCTCCCCATTTGCTGCCTCATGATCCCCACCAGAGGAGATGCCGCATGCCGCAGGGGGCAGAAGACACCGGGCACCCAGGACCGGGAGAGATCCACCGGCGCATCGTCGAGAGCTACGCGCAGATCCTGGAAGGCCGGCTCGAGGACGCCCTCGAACTGATCGACCCTGAGGTCGTGGACCACCGGGGAGGCACCCAAGGCGATCACCGGGGACGCGGAGCCTGGCGACAGAAGTGGGAGCGGATGGGTGCGGGCAGCGCCTTCCACGACGTCTCGGTGACGATCGAGCAGAACGTCGTCTCCGGCGACACCTCCGTCAACCGGTACACCAGCCGGGGCACCCGCACGGAATCCGGCCGACGCTACGAGGTCCTCAGCATGGACATGGTCCGCGTCCGCAACGGCCGAATCGTCGAGCACTGGGCCCTGCGCGATGCCGACGCGATGCGCGACCAGCTGGGCCTGTGAAAGAACCTCCTGCCTCTGGCGTCCAACTGGTGACCGCCCGGCCCAACGGGAACCTCGCCCGCTGGCAGGAGGCGTTCGACAACCTCATGGGCCGGGTCGCGGGTCGGTTCGCCCGGGTCGAACCCCGGCACCGGATGAGGAAGCTGGTGCTCGGACTGCTGTCCGACCTGCCGCGCAAGAACTGCTGGACCATCGCCGAGTGGGCCGGCGACACAACCCCGGACGGCATGCAGCACCTGCTGGGCAGGGCCAAGTGGGATGCCGATCAGGTCCGCGACGACGTGTGCAGCTACGCGGTGGAGCACCTGCACGACGACCAAGCGGTGCTGGTCGTCGACGAGACCGGCGACGTGAAGAAGGGCGTGGACACAGTCGGCGTCCAGCGCCAGTACACCGGCACCGCCGGCCGGATCGAAAACTCCCAAGTCGCCGTCTACCTGGTCTACGCAGGTCAGCGCGGCCACGCCGCAGTGGACCGGGAACTCTACGTGCCGCGCTCCTGGACCTCAGACCCCGACCGCTGCCGCGCCGCGGGCCTTGCCGAGAAAACCACCATCGCCACCAAGCCGGAACTGGCCACTCGTATGGTCGCCCGGTTCCTGGACGCCGGCCACCAGGCCGCATGGGTTGCCGGCGACGAGGTCTACGGCGGAAACCTCAAGCTGCGAACCGCACTGGAGGAACGCGGCACCGGCTACGTCCTCGCGGTGGCCTGCTCGCACGAAGTCACCACCGGTGCAGGGAAGTTCCGTGCGGACACCCTGGCCAAGAAGGTGCCCAAGCGGGCCTGGCAGAAGCTCTCCGCAGGGGCCGGGGCCAAGGGCCACCGCTTCTACGACTGGGCAGTCATCGACCTCGCCGACCCCCGCCCCGGAAGTCGTCAAATGCTGATCCGCCGTAACCGCAGCACCGGCGAACTCGCCTACTATCGCTGCTACTCGCCCGCACCCGTGCCGCTGACCGAGCTGGTCAGAGTCGCTGGATCAAGATGGAGGGTGGAGGAGTTCTTCCAGTCGGGCAAGGGCCTGGCCGCACTCGACGAGCACCAGGTCCGCCGCTATGCCTCCTGGTCCCGCTGGGTCACCCTCGCCATGCTTGCGCACGCCTTCCTCGCCGTCGTACGCGCAGACGAGCACACCCGACCCGCACTCGGGGGCCTCATTCCGCTCACCTGCAACGAGATCCAGCGCCTGTTCATCAACCTCGTTGTCCGACCCGTCCACGATGCCGCCCACCGGCTTGGATGGTCCGACTGGCGACGCCGCCACCAGGCCCGATCCCAAGCCAGCCACTACCGGCGACAAGCCACTCAGACATGAAGATCACGATCTACGACTGGAGTACTAGTCAGTCGGCGCGCCCGCCCTCGTGGCTGACTTTCGGCGGCTGAGGTTCAGACGGGGCGTGTCGGAGGTGCTGGCCGTCGGTCGAGCGGGTCGAAGCTGGGCCGTCTCTGGGCCGTCCGACGTTGCTCAACAGCGGCCAATGACGACCAACGACGACGGCCAAGCGTACGAGCCCATCGCCCCTGAGCAGCGAAAACCCAGCTCACCAAGATCCCCGACAAGAACCAGGGCAAGAAGAAGTAAGCGGCGCCGAAGCAGCCCCCCACCTTGCGGTTTCTCCGCGTGGTGGGGGGCTTTTCGCATGCGGGGAACGCCGGTTGGCCCGCGCGCATACCCTCGCGGGATGACAGTCGCGGAAGACGCGGGGGAAGCCCGGCAGGCGAGTATCGGCGGCTTCGCCACTCAACTGACGGGTCGCGCAAGCGGTCTGGCGAGCTGGGTGGGCGCGCTGGTCCTGCCGGCGCTGTCCGTCTTCGGCACTCTCCACTGGGCCTGGTCGCTCTTCTCGCCGCTGCTGGTGCTGACAGGCCTCCTCGTGTGGGCCGAGGCCGTCAGGACCAGGCAGGACACCTCACGGCTGCGGCAGTCGGGACGGCCCGCGGTGGCGGAGGTCGTCGGTGCGGAACGGACCGACCCCGGGGACGGCTCGCCGGACGTCGCGGTGCTCACCTTGCGGATCAGTGGCGCGGACGTTCCGTCCTTCGGGGCGACGTACCGGTGCGACCACGACGCCCGATTCAAGGCCGGGGCACGCTTCCTGGCTGTCGTGGATCCGTCCGACAACCTCTTCACCCTGCGGCCCCTGCGAACCGCACGAACCCGGCGAACCCGGCGAACCCGTTGAGCCAGGCGCGCCGTTCGAGCCGCACGCGCCCTGCTCGCCGCGCGAGTCCCGCGAGATTCCGCCCGTCCCGCAGACCACGCGCCGCGCGCAGCCACTAACGTGGCACGAGAGCAAGGAGAGCGGGGAGAGCAACCATGGGTGAGCCCCTGAAGACCTTTGTCGGCGGCGCCGAGGTCGAGGTGCCCAACAGCATCCCGGCCATCCGCGCCGCCCTGCCCGAGGCGAGACGCGAGGAGTTCGACGGTGCCATCAACGGGGCCGGGGTGCATGAGATCCAGGCCGTGATGCGGCACTGGATGCTGGAGGCCGTGCCCGATCCGGAGGCCGAGCGGATCCTGGACCGGCTGGCGCGGGACGAGGCCGAGAGGCGGAGCGTCGCTTGAGCTTCCGTATCTCCTATGCGCCACCCGCCGATGACACCCTGGCCAAGATGCGGGACGGCGACATCTTCCGGCAACAGATGGCGCGTTCGCTGGCGCGCGAGCCGTACGGGCACGGGTCGTCGGCCGTCAAGGAGGAGCACGATCGCCGTGAGGCCACCGTCGCCGGGGCGATCGTGCTCTATTACGTCTCCGGGTCGGTCCTGACCGTCACCGTGGTGCGGCTCGTCCCGCTGCCCTGATCCGGCGTCAGGCCAGCTTGGCGGCCTGTGCGTCGATCACGGCGGTCGGCAGCTCGAAGTCCTTGCCGGACGCGGCCGCGGCCAGGTTGAGGGCGGTGAACGAGGCGACGGTAGAGCCTTGTCGGACCTGCACGAGCTTCATCGTCGTCCGGTCGCCGTCCGATTCGATGTTCACCGTCCAGCCGGCGGCGTCCTCGCCGCCCTTGACCTTCTCCTCGGTGATCTTGACGACCTTCTGCTTGGAACCGGCCGCCGTCAGCGTGAAGCCGGACGCGCACCCGGTCGCCGCCGTCCGCAGGCCGGCCACCGACTCCTCGGCGCCCTTGCCCTCGTAGGAGGAGAGCGTGGTGAGCGTCGTCGTGATGTCGAAGGCGGCCTCGAACGCCTCGTCGGCGTCCGCGCTGTTGTCGTCGACGCCCTTCTTCGGCTCGCTGGTCACCTTGCGCTGGGTGGACGCGGCGGGGGAACCGGTCACGGCCCCCATCAGCGCGTCGCCGAAGACGTCGCAGGCGGCCTTGTCCGCGGTGACGTCATCGGCGGAGACGGAGTCCTGGGGACCGGCCTTGGCGACCTTGTGGCCCTTGACCTCGCCCTGGACGAGCGCGACGTCCTCCAGCTCGGCGGCGCTCAGCACCTTCGCGGCGGGCTTGGCCGAAGAGGTGCCGGCCGCCTTGCCCTTGTCGCCGCCGTCCTTGTCCGTCGCGTCCGAACCGCAGGCCGCGGTGAGCAGGGCCAGGGACATCACGGTCGCGGCAACGGCGGTACGGCGTATGGCAGTGGGTCGCATGGCCCATCCTTCTGTGTCAAAGTCGTTCCGCCCGCACGAAGGCAGCCGTCGCCGGGCTCGGCGCGGCCGGGAGATCGTGGGGGTGCGCCAACTCTATGAGCCCGACGTGGTTTGGCAACGGGTCAGACCGGGCATCGCCCCTGATCGTGACTACGTCGTGATCACTCCGAGCGTGCTCTGAGCTGGGCCTTCCCCGGGCGGCCACCACCGCACGCACCGGGGTGACCGCCCGAAGGGGGTCCGCAGATGCCGGTCGATTCCGTTCTGTCCGCCGTGTTCGGTTCCATAGGTGTGCCGCCGGAGCTGATCGCCTCGTGCGAACCGCTCACCGGTGGCACGTACAACGCCGTCACCCGGGTCGAACTCACCGACGGCCGCGCGTGGGTGGTGAAGACGCCACCGCTCGTGAAGGCCGGTGCGCACCTCGGTTACGAGCGCGACCTGCTGGTCAACGAGGTCGGCTTCTACAGCGCGGCGGCCGCCCTCCCCGACCAGGCCCCCGTCCCCCGCGTCGTGCACAGCGGGCTCGACCCGGCCGCCCCCTCAGGCGCGTACGTGGTCATGACGGCGTGCCCCGGGCGGCCGTGGCACGAGGCCGGCCCCACGATGGCCGACGGCGAGGAGCAGCGGCTGCGCGGGGAGCTCGGCCGGGCCGTCGGCCTGCTGCACACCGTTGCGGCGCCCGGCGGATTCGGCTACCCGTCGGCGGCGCTCGCCCCGTTGGCGCCCACCTGGCGGGCCGCGTTCACCACGATGACCGACGCCGTGCTGGACGACGCGCTGAGCTATGCGGCGAGGCTGCCTCGTGGCGTCCAGGACATCCGTGCGCTGCTCGGCGCCGCCTCGTACGTACTGGACGGCGTCACACGCCCCGCCCTGGTCCACTTCGACCTGTGGCAGGGCAACATCCTGGTCGCCGGGGAGCCGGGGTCGCGGCGGATCGGCGGGATCATCGACGGGGAGCGGATGTTCTGGGGCGACCCGGCCGCCGACTTCGTATCGCTCGCCCTCTTCGGGGACATCGAGGAGGACAAGGACTTCCTCGCCGGTTACGGGAGTTCGGCGCCGGGCGGGCCCGTGGCGTTCGACGACTCCCTGCGGCTGCGGCTCGCGCTCTACCGCTCGTACCTCTACCTGATCATGCTGGTGGAGACGGTGCCCCGCAAGACGTCCGGGGACGACCTGGAGTGGACGTGGAACGCGGTGGCGCCCCGGCTCGAGGCGGCGCTCGGTGAGGTGGAGTCGGCGCCTGGGTCACGGGGGTGAGCGCGGCGCCGACGGCCCGGGGGCGGCGCCTCGTCAGTCGAGCAGGGCCCGTTGGGCGTCGTGCAGGTTCTGCGGGCGGACGGCCTCCGGTGTGCCGTACGCCTCCAGGCGGGTGTGCAGGTCGCCCGTGAAGTCGGGGACGTCGATCTGGTCGAACTCCGTCACCTCGCTGATTCCGACGCTCGCGCTGTGGGGAGCGAGGCCGTCGATGCGCATCAGGCCGGCCCGGCCGTTGGTCACCCGGATGTTCCAGTGGGTGAAGCGGGCGCCGAACAGGGGTCCGGCGCTCGCGTCGCCGCCGTGCCGGCCGTTGTTGTTCACGGTGATGTCGGTGCGGACGTTGGCGAACGGCATCCCCCGGTGCGAGTCGAACGTGCCCATCTCCATCACCCCGCGCGACCAGGCGTTGTAGCTGGACAGGCCCTCGACGTTGATGCCGTGCAGCTGGGTCCCGGCGGGCGCGGGGACCGTGCGCTGCTCGATGGTGAAGTCCTCGATCAGGTTGTCGTGGCTGCCCTCGCGGCAGTAGTAGGGGTGGTGCGAGCCCCGTCCCGCGACCCGCGTGCGCCGCAGGGTGCAGGCCGAGGCGCCGATCAGGCCGAAGCCGTTGTCGACGTGCCGGACGGTGATGTCGTCGGCCCAGCAGTCGTACGCGCACTGGAACGCGACGCCGTTGTACCCCTTGTCCAGCAGGTGCTGCGACTGCGGGGTCTCGACCGCTTCGAGCGTGAGCCCCTCGACGCCGGAGCCGGTGAGCGGGGCGGCGAGGGTGGTCAGGCGGGGGTCCCACTCGGGGCGGACGTCGAGCGGGAGGGGGCGCTCCAGGGTGACCCTGCGGCCGTGCACGGCGGTGATGCGGATGGGCCATTCGTAGGGGACGTACGAGGTCAGCTTCGTCTTGTCGTCCCAGTAGTACGCCTCGGGGCCCGGGCCGCCGCCCGCCATGTGCTCCAGCAGGGTGTGCGCGGAGTCGTCGGCGAGGCGGAGCAGGACGAGTGCGCCGCGCTTCAGCTTCCGGGTGTCGTCGACGGTGATCGTACGGTCGCCGAGGCGGGCGGGCGCGACGGTGGTCAGGGTGCGCCACGCGTCGCGCTTGTTGCCGGTCCAGCCCTCGAAGGGCCAGTCCTTCGCCTTGATGGCGTCGGTGAGTGAGGTCCAACGGGCTTCGGGGCAGAGCCAGATGAGGCCGCCGGCCCAGGACCAGCTGGACTTGTCGCCGCCGTACCGGCTGCCGTAGGCGCCGATCAGTTCGGTGAGGCTGCGGGTCGCGTACAGCTTGGTGCGGCCGCTGCCCGCGCCGCGTACGACGACGTCGCTGTGGCCGATGCGGATGATGTCGTCGATGCGGTACGTGCCCGCCGGGATGAGCACCGTGCCACCGCCGCGCTCTCCGGCAGCGGCGATGGCACGGTTGATCGCGGGGGCGGCGTCGGCGGAGTTGTCGGGCTTGGCGCCGTAGTGCAGGACGGTGCGGCCGTGGCCGGCGCGGTGGCGGGGGAGGGCGGAGCCGGCCCGGTATCCGGCCCGGCCGACGAACGGGATCTGCGGGTGCGTGAGGGGCGCCGAGGCGAACTCCCGCCAGAGCGCGGAGGTCTGCGCCCTGCCGCCCGCACCGGCCGGGGCCGCGCCGCGCGTTGCCGCGCCGCGGCCTGCCGCGGTGCCGTCTCCGGCCGCCGCGAACGCCGTCCCGCTGCCGGCCGCTCCGGTGACCGCCACCGCCGCGACGGCCACCGCACTGCCGAGCAGTCCACGCCTGCTGATGTTCCCCATGGGTGCCATGAGCCCGATCCGCCTTTCAGGGATGTGAACGACGTTCATGTCCGCGTCGGCGGTGAGCATGCCACGGCACCCCGTCGTGGCGGAAGAGTCGTGCGCGGGGCAAATAGGGTCGTGCGCCGGGGAATCGGCAGGCGACCGGGCTCAGTCGGCGAGTGTCAGCCAGTGGGGCGCTGAGTCAGATGTGTGAACGCGTCCAGGTTGCGGGTGGACTCGCCGCGCGACACCCGCCACTCGTACTCCTTGCGGATCGCGCTCGCGAACCCGAGCTCCAGGAGGGGGTTGAAGGCGCCGTCGGCGGCCTCCAGGACCACACCCAGCAGCCGGTCCAGCTCCTCGGGCGTGACCACGGACAGCGGCAGTTTGCCGACGAGGTAGACGTCCCCGAGCGAGTCGACCGCGTAACTCACGCCGAACAGGCGGAGGTTGCGCTCCAGCAGCCAGCGGTGCACCGCCGGCTCGTTCTCGTCGGGGTGCCGGATGACGAAGGCGTTGACGGAGAGCGAGTGCTTGCCGACGAGCAGCGAGCAGGTGGTGGAGAGCTTGCGGGTGCCGGGCAGCTGGACGACGTAACTCCCCGGAGCGGGGCTCTCCCAGTCGAGCCCGGCGTCGTCGAGCGTCGTCCCGATGACCTGCGCCACCTGATCGGCCCGCTCCGCGTGCGTCACGTGATCGGCTCGTGTCGCGTGCGTCGACTGATCGGCCTGTGTCGCGTGCGTCGACTGATCGGCCTGTGTCGCGTGCTCGGCCCGCGCCGCCGTCCGATCGGCCTGCTCGGCCTGGGTCTTCGGTGCTTCCTCGGGTGCATCAGCCATGGTCCGAGCGTACGTCGCCCGGGGGTCGACACCACATCCGCCGGCTCGACCGTGCCGCCACGGCCTCCGGCCGGCCCGCGCCTCAGGCCTGGCGCGTGCGCACCCGTCGGCGGTGGTCCTGCATCGCCTCCGTGTACACGTCCGCCGTCGCCGCCGCCGCCGTGTCCCAGCCGAAGCGCTGGGCGTGCTCGGCGGCCGCGCCGCCCATCCGGCCGACCAGCTCGGGCGCCGCCACGAAGCGTGCCAGCGCCTCCGCGTACGCCGCCGGGTCGTGGCCGGGGATCAGGAAACCGCTGACCCCGTCCCGTACCGCCACCGGCAGCCCGCCCACGGCCGCCGCGACGACCGGGGTGCCGGCCGCCTGGGCCTCGATGGCGACCAGACCGAAGGACTCACTGTACGAGGGCATGACCAGCACGGACGCGGCCCGGAACCAGTCGGCGAGCTGGTCCTGCCCGACCGGCGGCTGGAACCGTACGACGTCGGCGATGCCGAGCCGGGCCGCGAGCTTCTGGAGCCCCTCCGGCTTGGCGAGACCGCTGCCGCTGGGGCCGCCGACGACCGGCACGACGATGCGCGAGCGCAGCGAGGGGTCGCGGTCCAGCAGGACGGCGATCGCGCGCAGCAGGACGTCCGGGGCCTTCAGCGGCTGGATGCGGCCCGCGAAGAGCGGGACCAGGGCGTCCTGCGGCAGCCCCAGCCGGGCCCGTGCCGCGGCCCGCCCGTCGGCCGGGCGGAAGCGGTCCAGGTTGACGCCGGGGTGCACGACGGCGACGGCGCCCGGATCGGCCTCGTAGAAGCGGACGAGCTCGTCCGCCTCCTCCGCGGTGTTCGCGATCAGCCGGTCGGCCGCGCTGACGATCTGGGTCTCACCGATGACCCGGGCGGCGGGCTCGGGGGTGTCGCCCTCGGCGAGCGAGGCGTTCTTGACCTTCGCCATGGTGTGCATGGCGTGGACGAGCGGGACACCCCAGCGCTGGGCGGCGAGCCAGCCGACATGGCCGGAGAGCCAGTAGTGGGAGTGCACCAGGTCGTAGTAGCCGGGGCGCTGGCCGGCCCATGCCTGCATCACGCCGTGCGTGAAGGCGCAGAGCTGGGCGGGCAGCTCCTCCTTGGCCAGCCCCTCGTACGGGCCGGCGTCGACATGGCGGACCAGCACACCGGGCGACAGCTCGACCGCCGGCGGCAGCGCGCCGGTGGTGGAGCGGGTGAAGATCTCGACCTCGATGTTGATCGCGGCGAGGCGCTCGGCCAGCTCCACGATGTAGACGTTCATGCCGCCGGCATCGCCCGTACCCGGCTGGTGCAACGGGGAGGTGTGCACGGAGAGCATCGCGATCCGGCGGGGCTTGCGGTGGGCGCCCGGGAAGGAGCCGGAGAGGCCGGCGGGGAACCTGAGACGCGGTGCGACACGGCTGCTGCCGAGCCGGGAGACGTACTGGCTCACGTCGTCCGGTCCTCCTCGTTCAGGGCACTGGTAACCGACTCGTTCAACCAAGGCACCACTCGTTCGGGCGCGGCGCCACCCGTTCAGGCATGGCACCGCAGGGACACCGGCACGCCGTCCCTTCGATGGGCTGGAACAGCGCGGCCTCCCCTTTCATTTCCGCTTTGCCAAATCATTACAGAGTGTGCCCGGCGCGTCGCCGCGACGCCACTGCCGCATCCACCCCCCACACCGCTGCCACATCCGCTCCCACGCCCCTTCCGCTTCCACTCCCAAGTTCCCTCCGCTCCCGCCCCCTCGTTCCCTCCGCTTCCGCTCCCGCGCTTCTTCCGCTTCCGCTTCCGCTCGGCACCGGCACGGCCTCCGCGCCGCGCCGCTCGTTACGCTCTGTGTCATGCGCCCCATCGGCACCGCGACCCGCGGGACCACCAACCCGAACCGGCTGCGCCGCATGGACCGCTGGATCGCCGCCACCCACGGCCCCGCCCTGCGCCGCGCCGAGACCCCCGTCGCGGTCGATCTGGGGTACGGCGCCGCGCCCTGGACCGCCGTCGAGCTGCTGGAGCGGCTGCGCGGCGCGGAGCCGCGCACCTCGGTGGTCGGCATCGAGATCTCCCCGGAGCGGGTCGCCGCGGCCAAGC
This sequence comes from Streptomyces sp. NPDC048462, assembly GCF_043200175.1. Taxonomy (NCBI): domain Bacteria; kingdom Bacillati; phylum Actinomycetota; class Actinomycetes; order Kitasatosporales; family Streptomycetaceae; genus Streptomyces; species Streptomyces sp. NPDC048462. Next base: position 94,820 of record NZ_JBICXG010000025.1, on the reverse strand, counting down.
CGTACGAGCGCGAGGGCCTCACCTTCCGGCACGGCGGCTTCGAGATCCCGCTGCCCGAGCGGCCCGTGCTGATCCGGGCGGCGAACGTGCTGCGCCAGTACGACGAGGACGAGGTCGCCGCGGTGTGGCAGCGGCTGTGCGCGCGGCTCGCGCCGGGCGGGCTGCTGGTGGAGGGCACCTGCGACGAGATCGGGCGCCGGCACGTGTGGGTGGCGCTCGGGCCGGAGGGCCCGCGCACGGTGACGTTCGCGACGCGCCTCGGTTCGCTGGACCGGCCGTCCGACCTCGCGGAGCGGCTGCCCAAGGCGCTCATCCACCGCAATGTGCCGGGCGAGCCCGTCCACGCGTTCCTGCGCGACTTCGACCGGGCCTGGGCCGCCGCGGCCCCGTACGCCTCACTCGGGGCCCGGCAGCGGTGGATCACGGCGGTACGGGCACTGTCGGGCAACTGGCCACTGACGGACGGGGTCCGGCGGTGGCGGCAGGGTGAAGTCACGGTGAACTGGGCGGCGCTGAAGCCCGAGCGGTAATCCGAGCCGCACTCCGAGCTGTGGTCCGACACGCCGGGAGCGGGCGGAACTCCCCGCCCGACGGGAACGTCGGCCCCTCACCGTTCGTCCCAGATACGGGGAGCGGTGGGGGAGAACACGGCTGCGGCATCGGTGACCGGCCGGGACCTGCCGGAGATGTGTGAGCCTCTGTTGCTTTTCGGTACGGCATGGCACGATCTCGTCGGTGCCATAAGTTACTGACGGTAAATCAGATCCGTTCGGGTCTGTCCGGAGGGGGAGCTCGTGAACCGACGCCACAGTGCCGCCGCGGCGATCACACTGGTCTGCGCGCTGGCCGTACTGGCCGCACCGGTCCAGGCCTTCGCCACGCCCGCGCCCCCCGCGCCGGAACAGCCGACGAAGCCCGGGGAGTCCGGCGCATCCGGTCCGTCCGGCGCATCCGGTCCGTCCACGAAGAAGAGCCTCGAAGAAGTGCGCGCGGAGATCGACGCCCTCTACCGCAAGGCGGGGGCGGCGACGGACGCGTACAACCTCGCCGAGGAGCAGTCCAAGAAGCAGTCGGGCGAGATCGTCAAGCTGGCGCAGGCCATAGTCGAGGGCCAGGCGAAGATCGCCGACCTCAAGAGCAGGGCGGGCGCCCAGGCCCGTGAGCAGTACCGCAACGCCGGACTGCCGCCCGGCGCGCAGCTGATGCTCAGCGGCGACCCGCGGCTCTTCCTGGACGGAGTCAGCCGGGCCCGCCAGGGCCAGCAGGCCGCCAAGGGTGTTCTGGGCGAACTGAACAGGACCCAGGAGGACCTGGAGACGTACACCCAGGACGCGAGCACCAACTGGACCAAGCTCGAAGCCAATCGCGTCAAGCAGGCCAAGGCCAAGAAGAAGATCAACGAGCAGATCGCGGCGGCGAAGAAGCTGGAGTCCCAGCTGGAGAAGAAGGAGCGGGCCAGGCTCCTTGAGCTCGAACAGCAGGCGGAGTACAAGTCGCAGACGGCCTGGCTGAGTTCCGGCGCGCTGAAGGAGATCAACCGGGAGGCGAGCGCGAGCGGCAAGAAGGCGGTGGCCTTCGCGACCTCGCAGATCGGCAAGCCGTACGAATGGGGCGCCGAGGGTCCCGCGTCGTTCGACTGCTCGGGGCTGACGTCTCAGGCGTGGGCGGCGGCCGGCCACCCGGTCCCGCGCACCTCGCAGGAGCAGTGGCGGCAGCTGCCGCACATCGCCGTCAAGGACATGCGCCCCGGCGACCTGGTCATCTACTTCGGCGACGCCACGCACGTCGGGATGTACATCGGCGACGGCGCGATCGTGCACGCCCCGCGTCCGGGCCGCGACGTCACGATCACGGGGGCGGGATCGATGGAGATCCTCGGAGTCGTACGCCCGGACGAATAAGCCGGCCGAACGGCGGCGGACGCGTAAGGCCACCGGGCGCGCAACGGCGGCGGACGCGTAAGGCCAGCGGGCGCCGGGCAGCCGCCCGGCCCGGCAACCTTAAGAGAGCCTCAAGGGACACTTAAGGCCCGCCGGGAGTGGCCGGATGGCGCAGAACGTACGGATTTCGTCGTCGTCGGCGGGCCCGCTCCGCCCGCCGCGCCGCAGCCGTGACCCGCGCCACCCGGCGCCCGCCGCAGCACGTGACCTTTGTCATGCACCGGAATGGGCCGCACCCCCGCCGCATCCCGCCGGATCTGCGTCCTTCCGCGGCTTAAGGCCGTTCCCGGAACGGCGGACACGCGTCGGGCGCCATTCCGTTCCCACATCCCGTACCGCTATCGTCCCCGTCTGGCGGGTCGTCGATCGTCGCTCCGCCGCGCCCTCGGGGGGAGGGAAGGAAACCCGATTTCGATGCCCGTACCCGTACCGCAGCAGCGTTCCGCTCCCGCTGCGGAGAGCAGCTATGGCGCCGACCTCACCCTCCTGGTGATCGAGGACGACCCGGCGGGCACGCTCACCGTCCCGGAACTGCCCGCAGCGGCAGGCACCCGGGTCCGTATCCGCACCGCCCGCAACCTCACCGAGGCGGGCCGGCTCCTCACCGACGACGTGGACTGCATCCTGCTGGACCTGGCCCTGCCGGCCGGCAGCGAGGCGCGTACCGCCCCCGGCGAGGAGGCGGACGGGCTGGCCACCCTCAAGCACGTGCTGCGGATCGCGCCCCGGCACGCCGTCATGGCCCTCACGGCCCAGGAGGACGCCGAGCTGGCCGCCGAGGCGGTACGGGTGGGGGCGCAGGACTACCTCTTCCGCGACGAGCTCGACGGCAGGCTGCTCAGCCGCGCCATCCGCTACGCCGTCGAACGCAAGCGCGCCGACGTCGCGCAGCACCAGCTCACCGAGTCCCGGCTGCGGGCCCAGGAGAACGCCCGCCTGGAACGCGGTCTGCTCCCCACCCCGCTGCTCGACGGCTCCGATCTGCACTTCGCCGCCCGCTACCGCCCCGGCCGCAGCCGTGCGCTGCTCGGCGGGGACTTCTACGACACGGTCCGTACGCCCGACGGCACGGTCCACGTGATGATCGGCGACGTCTGCGGGCACGGTCCGGACGAGGCCGCGCTCGGCGTGGAGCTGCGCATCGCGTGGCGGGCGCTGACCCTGGCCGGTCTCTGCGGCGACGAGTTGCTCTCCACGCTCCAGCAGGTCCTGGAGCACGAACGGGAGAGCGAGGAGATCTTCGCGACCCTCTGCACGGTCGACATCGCCCCCGACGGCCGCCGGGCCGGCCTCTGCCTGGCGGGCCACCCGGCACCGCTGATCGCCCGCCAGGGCCGGGCGGCGCATCTGCTCCCGTACCAGGACGGCGGCCCGGCGCTCGGCCTGCTGCCGCGCGCCCGGTGGCCGCGCCGACAGGTGGAACTGGGCGGCTCCTGGAGCCTGATGATGTACACGGACGGGCTCATCGAGGGCCGGATCGGCACCGGCACCCAGCGCCTCGGGCAGGACGGGATGGTCGCGATGATCAACCGCCAGCTGGCGGAGGGCCTGACCGGCGAGGCACTGCTCGAGGCCGCCGTCACCCAGGTCCGTGAGCTGAACGGCGGCGAACTGACCGACGACGTCGCGGTGCTGCTGCTCGACCGCGACGAGGACGCCGAGCGCCGCCGGGCGCACCACGTCGACCGGGGCCGGAGCTTTCCGCGCCCCCGCCCCGGTCAGGTGTCAGCCGCAGGCGCTCAACGACCACCGTTGTAGGGCCCGTACGGGCCGTCGCTGCTGGAACCGCCGCGGCGGTTGCCGCCGCCCGTGACGGCCTTGAGCGCCGGCCGCACGTCCACGAAGAACACGATGGTCGCGACCAGTCCGGCGAGCTGGATGAAGAGCATCGGAACCCAGAGGTTCACCACCACCGTGATGCCGAGAATGATCAGCCAGAAGGGCTTGGTCTTCTTGTCGGCAGCCCGGTAGGCGTCCTCGCGGACGACCGCCGCCATGATCAGGGCGACGACGGCGAGGACGAGCATCGCCGTGTAGATCAGCCCGAGGATTGAGTTGAAGCCTTCGAGCAACATGATGTGCACCGCCTAGTACGTGGGTGAGCGCCTCGCGGCCAAGGTACCGGGACAACGGCCGGGACACCCCGAAAGGTGCCCGGTCGTCCTCCCGGCACTCCCGTCGGCACTGCTGCCGGCCGTCGTGCCGGTCGAGCTACTTGGCGGTGGGCGGCGTGGTCTTCTTGGCGGCCGGCTTGCGCGCCGGCGCCTTCTTGCCGGCCGCGGGCGCGGGCTTGGCCTCCGCCTTGACGGCCCTGGCGGCGGGCGCGGGCTTGGCGGCGGGTGCGGGCTTGGCCACCGGTGCGGTCTTGGCGACCGGCTTCGGCGCGGCCTTGGTCCCGGCCTCCGCCCCAACGCCCGGCTTGGCCTGCGGCTTGGACTCCTTGCGCGGCTCGACGACGACGGCGATCTCGACGATCTCCTCGGCGGTCTCACCGCGCCAGGTGCGCACGGTCTGCTCGCCGCGCTCGGCGACCTTCTCGTACGTCTCACGGGCCCGGACCGCGTACTCGGCGGCCACACCCACGCTGCGCAGCGCCAGGTCCTGGGCGCTCTCGCCCAGCTTCTTCAGATCGGTGTCGAACGCCCCGATCACCTCGGTGACCCTGGCCTGGAAGCTGGCCTGCGCCTCCTTGGCCTGCCCGGTCACCTTCTCCTGCACGACCTTGGGGTCGGTGTTGCGCACGGCCTCGATGCGCTCCGGCGCCTCGGCCCGCAGCTGCTCGATCAGCGCCGGAACCTTGCGCGCCTGCTGCACGGCGAGATCGGCCGTACCGGCGGCGAAGTAGAGGGGGGTCGGGTCGGTGAGGGTCTTGCGCAGGTCATCGGTGATGGCCATGACTGTGGTCCTCCCGGATCATCAGACTCAGTGTGAGGGTTTTGAAGGCTTTGAAGCTGTATCGGCAGCACTGCCGTCGGCATTGAAGGGCGCATCCGAACCGGACGCACTCCCCTCCTCGTCCCCGGGCCCGTCCTCGAACCCGTTCTCCTTGCGGAAGGAGGCGTAGATCTGCAGCAGCACGCTCTTCTGCCGCTCGTTGATCGACGGATCGGCCAGGATCACCGCCCGCGTCTCCAGCTCGTCCCGCTCCCGCTCGTCCAGGATCCCGGCCCGTACGTAGAGCGTCTCGGCGGAGATCCGCAGCGCCTTGGCGACCTGCTGCAGCACCTCGGCACTGGGCTTGCGCAGCCCGCGCTCGATCTGGCTGAGATAGGGATTGGACACCCCGGCGGCATCGGCGAGCTGCCGCAGCGACAGCTGCGCGGTGCGCCGCTGCTCACGCAGGTACTCGCCGAGACTGCCGACGTTGAGTGATGCCATGCCCCGATGGTGGACCCTCGGCGCTAACTTTTGCAAGCAGCCGCTTGCAAAAGTGTTCCGAACCACTCGTACGGGCCTGTGGCCCGGCGGAGCCCCGCTGTCCGCTCTCGTTCCAGTGGCCGGCCAGGGCTCCTGTGGATCGAAATCCAGTGCGTATGAGCCGGTTCGCCCTCCTATACTCGTGCGAGCTCACGGAGGGGGAGGTGGAGACGGTGAAGCTTGCCGAGGCACTGGCGGAACGTGCGGAAGCGACGCGCCGGGTAGAACAGTTGCGAGCGCGGGTCGTCAGCAGTGCGCGGTACCAGGAGGGGGAGTCGCCCGCCGAGGACGCCGCCCGGTTGCTGGCCGAGGCCGGTGATGTGCTGAGCGCTCTGGAAACGTTGATCCGACGGATCAACCGGACCAATGCCACCGTGGAGGTGAGTCCCGACGGCACGCTCACCGACGCACTCGCACGCCGGGATATCCTCCGGTTGCGTCACTCCCTGGTCACTGCTGCGGCGGACGCGGCGGCAGGCAGCGGCGAGCGGGGATACGGCCGGCAGCTCCGGTCCGAGCTGATGATGCTCTCCGCGCTTCCGGTAGCGGAACTGCGCGGTCAGGCGGATGTTCTCGCGCGGGAGATCCGCGAGGTCGATGTGCGGATCCAGCGTACGAACTGGGAGGTGGATCTGCTGGACTGAGCAGTCCGGCAGGGGGCGATGTGGAGCAGGTAGCGGCTTCGGAGGCGTGCACTGACCGAGGGCCGGCGGTTTCCGGCCCACTCCTGGCGCGTGAAGAGCAACGCGGGGGTTCGACTCCCCATCAACAGTGCAGCTCAGCACGGCGTACAGGTAAAGGTGCACAGCACACAGCACATCACCAGGTGCAGATCCGAAGCGGTGAGGGCGGGTTCGGGGCTTTCCACATCGCAGCACCACGGACGACCCGGTGCTGGGCCGACGCTCGCGGGGCACGGGCACCGGCACGGGTACGGGTACGGGCACTCGGCCGGAGGGCGGTCTCACTCCATCGAATCCAGAATGCGGTCGAGTGTCCGGCGCCCCATGCGGCTCATCGTCGGATTGCTCTCGACGTAGTACCAGACGACACCCATCGCCTGCTGGAACGCCCAGGCCTTGCCGCGCTCCCACTCCAGGTCGTCACAGGCCAGTGCCCGCCGGAGCACCGCCCTCGGTCCCGGCCGCAACAGGTGCCAGGCGCTGACCAGATCCAGCGCCGGGTCGGCCGGGCCGAAGCCGCCGGTGTCGAGTACGCCGCCGAGCCGGTCCCCCGATACCAGTACGTTGCCGGGAATCAGGTCACCGTGACTCATCACGTCGGCGCCGGTGCGGGGCAACTCCCGGAAGTGACTCCACGCCCGGCGCAGCCGGGGCACGTCGAGAAGCCCCTCACTCTCCTCGAAGCACCTCGCCATCCAGTCATCGTGGTGGTCGAGCACTCCGCCACGGCCCTCGCCTCCGAAACGACGCCCCCGCGTCCCGGCGCCCCGCAGGGCTGCGACGAAGGACGCGAGATCCCTGGCGAAAGCGTCCGATCCGCTCGGGTCGGCATCGAAGGCGACCGTTCCCGGCAGCCATGTCTGGACCGCCCACGGCATGGGGTAACCCGCCCCGGGCTCTCCCAGGGCGACCGGCTCCGGGGTGGGGAACCTGGACACTTGGGCCAGCTCCGCGCTCGCCCGGGCTTCCTGTTCCAGAACCGCCAGCGCCTCGGCAGCATCGGCCGGACGCAGTGGGAAACGCGCGGAGAGGTCGTTCCCGATACGGAAGATGGCGTTGACCGTCCCGGTCGACGCCACCCGCCGGATCGGCTTCCCGCTCCACCGAGGGAACTGTTCCCGGATCAAGGCCGCGACGATCTCGGTGTTCACGTCCGCCTGGTCATCGTGCATGGTCAATCCCGCGCCGCCTTCGTCTGGTTGAGAACACCGGATGCGGACCGGGTCATCCGGGACGTCAGTCAGTATTCATACGCCAGGGCCCGGATCGCGCGGGACGGGACACCGGTCCCGGCGAAGCCGGCCTGCCTGTCGGCCCCGACCGGCGCGACAGTCGCCGCGCGGAGCGTAGGTGGAAGGCGGTGCCACCGGCTCGACCGGTGGCACCGCCCTCCGGCGCGTCCTGGCCGTTTCCCGAGCGATGCGTGTGGCCACCGTCGGACAGGACGGTCATGAGGGCTGCGGTCATCGCGGTCCGGCGCATTCGTCGGCGAAGGCGCAGAGCCGGCGGATCAGGCTCACGTATCCGGCGGGGTCCGTGCCGGGCCGCACGTGGGGTGCCGCTTCGAGCCACTCGTGCCACAGGCCGCCCGGGGCCCGGAACGGTGCGGCATGGTCGGCCCCCAGGTTCAGGCCGGTGAACACGAGGGCGCCCATGACCACGGGCTGGTCGTAGCCGAGGTCGGGACGGCGGAGGTAGCGGTCGAGGTAGACCGCGAGCAGCTCGGCGTCACGCGGTGTGCCGAGGCGGGCCAAGGCCACGCAGTACGCCGGTCCCACGCAGCAGACCTCACTGGCCAGCAGGAGTTCCCCCAGGCGCTCACGGAATTCGGTCCGGCCGGAGACCGCGATGAGCCATGCGGCGGTCCTCCGCTCGCGCCATCCCCCCTCCAGGAGCGTGTCGATCTCGTGCGGGGTGACGAGTCCCGCGTCCTCCCCGAGAGCCCGCACGAAACGGTCGTACTCGGGGCCGTCCAGACGCAGCACGCTGCCGCCGAGTTTCAGGTAGCGCCGCTCCGGCGTGACGTAGCGGCGTACCAGGGCCCGCAGCTCGGCGTCCTCGTGGGCATGTCTCATCGCCTGATCCTGACTCTCCGCACGTCACCGGGCCAGCCCTTTGCCCACGTCGTGCAGGGGGCCGGGGCCCGGCCGGTCCGGGAGCCGCCGGGCCGCTGCCCACACGGCCAGGGCGGCGAGGGCGTAGGCGGCGCCGAGCAGGCAGGAGGCCTGCCAGCCCGCGGCGGCGTAGGCCCAGGTCGTGGTGGTGGCACCGAGGGCGGAGCCGAGCGAGTAGAAGGCCATGTAGGCGCCGATGACGGTGCTGGAGCGTTCGGGGTGCGCGGCGGTGAGGAGGTGCTGGTTGCTCACGTGCACGGCCTGGACGGCGAAGTCGAGCAGCACGACGCCCGTGATGAGGGGCCACAGGCTCGGGGCCGTCCTGGCGGTGAGGGCCCAGGACACGGCCAGCAGCGCCAGCGACCAGCCGGTGACCGCCTGGGCGCGCCCCGCGTCGGCCCAGACGCCCGCGCGTGCGGCGGCCACCGCGCCGATCAGGCCGGCCAGGCCGAACAGTCCGATGACCGCCGTACCGAAGTGCCACGGAGCGGCCCCCAGCGGCAGGGCCAGTCCGCTCCACAGCGTGCCGAAGGACGCGAAGAGGAAGAACGCGATCAGCCCTCGGCCGAGGAGGAGCCGGTCGGTGGCGACGAGACGCCCCGCACCGGCCAGGACGTCCCGGTAACGGGCCCGCGCCGGACGGGTGTCGGGGTGCAGGGTCACGTGTGCGAGCAGGGCGAGCGCGAGGCAGAGCGCGGCGAGTACGGCGTAGACGGCCCGCCACCCCAGGCTGTCGCCGAGTACGCCCGCGAGCAGGCGGACGCCGAGGATCCCGAGCACCACGCCCGAGGTGACCGTGCCGATGTTGCGGCCGCGCTCCCCCGCGGGCGAGGTGGCCGCGACGTAGGCGACCGTGATCTGCACGACCACCGCGAACAGGCCCGCGAGCGCCAGACCGGCCCCGGCGGTCGCCGCGCCCGGCGCGAGGGACGTGATCGCCGCTCCCGTACCGGTGAGGAGCAGGTGCCCGACGATCAGCCTGCGCCGGTCGAATACGTCCCCGAGGGGCACCAGCAGGACGAGCCCGGCGAAGTAGCCGAGCTGGCCGGCGGCGACCAGCCGCCCCAGCGCCGGCCCGGCAAGTCCGAGGTCGCTGCCCGCGGACGCCAGCACCGGCTGGATGGCGTAGATCGTGGACACCGCCACCGCGCACACCGCAGCCAGGACGAATCGCTGACCGTTCGTCATCGTTGACGGCATCCCGTCCACCTCTCGATTGGTTTTGATATGAAACCAATCGAGAGTAAGACGTCACGGCGTGAGGCACAATGGTTTCAATCTGCAACTCATGCGAGGGAGGGTCCGATGACGGACGCGGTACCGACCGAGCAGGACCGGGACGAGAAGCACCGAGCCGACCAGGACCGGACCGGCCAGGACTGGACCGATCCGGCGTGTCCGGTCGCGCGCGCGGTCGATCTCGTGGGCGACCGCTGGAGCCTGCTCATCGTCCGGGACGCGATGGACGGCGCGGCGTCGTTCACCGACTTCCGCGACCGCCTCGGCGTCGCCCGCAACATCCTCAGCGACCGGCTCCGCAAGCTCACCGCGCACGGCGTCCTGGCCACGAGCACTCCGCCAGGGGCCAAGCGCCACACCTACCGGCTCACCGACGCCGGCCAGGAGCTGTTCACCGCCGTCGTCGCGCTCAGGCAGTGGGGCGAGCGCCACGCCTTCGCGCCCGGCGAGGACCACTCCGTCCTGCTCGACGGCGACGGGCGGGACGTGCCCCGCCTCCGCGTTCTGGACCGGAGCGGCCGGCCGGTCACGGCGGCGACATCACACGTGCGCAAGGTCGGTGAGTGACGCGGCCGGAACGCCCGGCCCGCACCCTCAGCCGGCCGCCGCGCCGAACCACCTGGGCAGCACCCCGAGCAGCTCCCGCTGGTCCTCGCCGGCCCACGCCACATGGCCGTCCGGCCGCAGCAGCACCGCGGGGACGTCCACCTCCCCGCCGTCGTCGACGACATGGTCGACGCGGTCCGCCCAGCCCGCCACCGAGAGAGCACCGGTCCGGTCGAGCAGCAGCCCGCAGCCCTCGTGCAGCAGTGAGTAGAGGCGTCCGCGCCGCAGTTCCACGTCCCGCATCCGGCGGCCGAGCAGTTCGTGGCCCTCGCCGAAGTCGTAACGGACCCCGACCGCGGTGATCATCCCGGTGACGTACGCGTTGACCTGGTCGAAGTCCATCAGCTTCCCGAACAGCTCCCGCAGTGCGGCCGCCCCCGGGTCGGTGCCCAGCAGCGTGCTCTGCGCAAGCGTGTTGGCGAGCACCTGGGCGCCCACCGGGTGCCGTTCGGCGTGGTAACTGTCCAGCAGCCCCTCCGGCGCCCAGCCGTTGACCGAGGCGGCCAGCTTCCAGCCGAGGTTGAAGGCGTCCTGCACCCCGAGGTTGAGCCCCTGACCACCGTTGGGCGGGTGGATGTGCGCGGCGTCGCCGGCCAGCAGCACCCGGCCGACCCGGTACCCACGCGCACGCCGTGCAGCCGCAGTTCCGCGGCCGGCATCGAACCGGTCGGGCCCCCGCCGACCACGATCACGTCGGGCATCACAACCCCCGCGAGCCCTCGCGCCCGGAACCGATTCCGCTTCCCGCCCGCCGCAGCGCCCGGACGGCCCCGGCCGCCAGCGCGGCGACGACTTCGGCCGCGGGCGGCACGTCGGTGATCAGGTCGACGTCCTCACCCGCCCAGACCGGCGCGGGCGGCACCTCGCCGTCCGCCACGTCGGCCTGATACTGCTGCCGGGCCCCGGGGTCCGCCGCGAGTTCCGCCTCCCGGCCCCGCCACCGGTCGAGGTAGGGGTGCCCGAGGGTACGAGCCGTGTACTTCGCCGGCCACCGGGACCCCCGGGCGATGTCCAGGACGCGGCTGCGCTCGGTGTCCTGGCCGCGCCCCCGCACGATCGCCTCGGTGGCCGAGGCATCGGTGAGGGCCTCCGCCGTGGCCTGGAACCGGGTCCCGACGAGCGCCCCCGCAGCGCCCAGGGCCAGGGCCGCGGCCACCCCTCGGCCGTCGGCGATCCCCCCGGCCGCGAGCACCGGTACGGGCCCCGCCAGGTCCACCACGACCGGCACGAACGGCAGCGTGGACCGCCCGTGCCGGGCCCCGTGCCCACCGCTCTCGGTGCCCTGCGCCACGATGACGTCGGCGCCCAGGTCCACCGCCTGCCGGGCCTCCTCCAGGTCCGTGACCTGGATGATCAGCACGGCACCCGCCTCACGGACCCGTTCGGTGAACGGACCCGGATCCCCGAACGACAGCATCACCGCCCGGGGCCCGTACTCCAGCGCCCGCCCGACCCCGCCGGCGTCCACCGCCCAGCTGAGGAAGCCGACGCCCCACGGCTCCTCGACGTCCGCCATGAGCGGCAGTTCGCGCGCCAGCCAGTCCCGGTCGCCCATCCCGGCGCCCAGCATGCCGAGCCCGCCGCCGCGCGAGACGGCCGCCGCCAGCGCACCACCGGCCGACCCGCCCATCGGCGCCAGCGCGATCGGGTGCCGTACACCGAGCAATTCCGTGAACGCAGTAGACAGCTCCATGCCACAAGCATCGCTCGTACCCACCTTTTTGTGGGTACTTGGCAGCCGAACCCGCCGGGGCGAACCTGGATACGGAAGGCGGCGGCGCAACACACCTGGCAGGAAGGGGGATTCGGGAGGAGGGGGCGCGCGCCCGGTCAGGACGCCGGGGCGGAACCGGTCAGCCGGTCCAGGCGGCGGTGTCCCCAGTCGGACAGCGGCGCCAGCGTCTCGGACAGTTCCCGCCCGAACGGGGTCAGCGAGTACTCGGTCCGGAGCGGCAGCTCGTCGTACACCTCCCGGTGCACCAGCGCGTCGTCCGCCATCTCGCGCAGCGCCTGCGTCAGCACCTTCTCGCTGAGCCCCGGCAGCTGCCGCCGCAGCTCCCCCGGGCGGCACGGCCCCGACTCCAGCAGCCAGAGCAGGGCGGTCTTCCACTTGCCGTCGATCACCGCGATCGCGGCCGTCACTCCGCAGACATTCAGGTCCTTCGCACGGCTGCGCGTCATCTCGGTCCGTCCACCGCCTTCGTCAACGTATCCAATGAGCAATGGAGTTGAACCATGTCCACGTCGTCGTCCACGTCCTCGTCCTCGTCCACATCCTCCGGACAGTCTGCCGTCACCGTGCTCGGCCTGGGGCCGATGGGCCGTTGTCTGGCCCGTGCCTTCCTGGACGCGGGTCTGCGGACCACGGTCTGGAACCGGACGCCGGGGCGGGACCGCGAGCTGCTCGAACGCGGTGCGACCGGCGCCCCATCGGCCGGCGACGCGGTCGCCGCGAGCCCGCTGACCGTGGTGTGCGTCGTGAACTACGACGCGGCCGACGCCGTCCTGCGCGGCGATGCGGTCACCGCCGCGGCCAAGGGCCGCACGGTCGTGAACCTGAGCGCCGACACCCCCGACCGGGCCCGGTCCACCGCGCAGTGGGCCTCCCGGCACGGCATCCGCTACCTGGACGGCGCGATCATGACGCCGACCACCACCATCGGGACGCCGGCCGCGGTGTTCCTCCACAGCGGTCCGGCGGAGCTCTACCGGGAGCACCGGCCGGTGCTGGACGTGCTGGGCGGCAGCCACACGCATCTGAGCGAGGAGATCGGCCGGGCGGCCGCGTACGACATCGCGCTGCTGGACGTCTTCTGGACCGCCATGAGCGGCTTCGCGCACGCCCTGGCGGTGGCGCGGGCGGAAGGGGTCACGGCAGGCGAACTCGCCCCGTTCACCCAGGGGATCGCCGCGATCCTGCCACCGATCTTCGAGCAGTACGCGCGGGCGCTGGACGACGGGGACTTCTCCGGCGACGACAACCCGCTCACCTCGGCGGCATCCTCGATGGCTCACATCGCCCACACCTCCGAGGCCCACGGCATCGACGCGGGCGTGATGCGCGCGGCCGGGGGACTCGCGCGGCGGGCCATCGCCGACGGACACGGCGCCGACGGCTTCATCCGGGTCGCCGAACTCCTCGGCCGGGGAGCCCCGCCCACCCCGCTCACCCCGTCCACCCCGCTCACCCCAGGAACGCCCCGACCGCCGAGGTGAACCGGTCGGCGTCGTCCAGCCACGGATAGTGCCCGGCCCCCGGCTGCACGACGAGCTCCGCGTCGGGGAACAGCGCGGCGAACCCGGCCACCGCCGAAGGGGGGCTGTTCAGGTCGAACTCCCCGGCGAGCAGCAGGACCGGGGGCCCGAAGCCGGCGATCGCCGCACGGGTGGCTTCGGGGTCGAAGGCGCCCTCGGCCCCGAAGCCGGCGACGGCCTCCGGGTTCTGCGGCCGGCTCGCCGCGGAGTGTTCCCGCGCCGCCGCGTCCCAGCGGCCGTAGAAGAACGGGGCCACCGCCTCCCGGTCACCGTCCGCGCCCCGGGTGATCGCCTCCAGCGCGGTGATCGCTTCCGGGTACCACGGCTCGCCCTTCCGGAGCGCCGCGAGCTCCCGGCGCTCCCGCCCGGTGATCTCGATGCCGACGGCCCGGGTGCTGGGGGTGATCAGGGCGAGCCGGCCGACGCGCCGCGGGAACCGGGCCGCGTAGAGCGTCGCGATGTTCGTACCGGCCGAGTGGGCGAGGAGGTCGGCCCGGGGGAGGCCGAGGTGTTCGCGCAGCGCCTCGACGTCGTCGACGAGTCGGTCGCACCGGTAGGAGGAGACGTCCGCGGGGACCGCCGACCGTCCGGTGCCGCGCAGGTCCGGGACGATCAGGCGGCGGTGTGCGGCCAGGCCGCCGAGTTCGCCCAGGTAACGGGAGTCCGCAGGGCCTCCCGGAACACAGAGGAGCGGGTCGCCGTGCCCGTGCACGCGGTAGGCGAGAAGGGTGCCGTCGGATGCGGGAAAGGTGGGCATAGGAGCGATCATGTCACCCATAACCTGGTTATACAACCTGGTTATGGGTGATGGATCGGGGTATATAACTTGGTTGTGGCAGGTGGAGAGAAAGACACGCGACCGACGGCCGGGAGCCCCGGGAGCTCGGCGACGCCGACCGAGGCGCTGACCGAGGCCCAGGCCGCGCGGATGCTCGCGGGGATGAACGACGTCATCCGCGCGGGCGAGGAGATGCGCCGGCTCCGTACCGAGATGATCAAGGTCTTCGTCGGCTTCGGCTGGACCCAGGAACGTATCGCCCGGCTCACCGGCATGAGCCAGCCCGCCGTGTCCAAGCAGGTGGCCAAGTACCGCTCCACCGACCCCGGACCGCCGCTGGACCTCACCCTCGAACAGGGCGACACGGCCTGGCTCGAAGGACGCCTGTGGGCGCTGGCCGAGGACATCTCCGAGACGTACGAAGACACCGCCCGCTGCACCCCATACGTCATCGCCCTCACCCGGGGCAGGAAACGGTTCACCCCGGAGAACACCGACGAGCTGCGGCGGCTCGTGGAGGAGGATCTGCGGCGGAACGCCGGGGAGCCGTCCGCCGCCGGCGGGGACGCGGGGGAACCACTCCAGGCGCACCGGCGCGCGTACGACGAGATCAGCCGCGGCCTCGACCTGCCGTCCGGCAAGGCCGCCGCCCCCGCCGGTCCGGCCTCCGCGCGCCGCGCCCTCGCCCACCGCATCCAGCGCGACCGGTTCACGCGACCGGTTCGGGGCTGACGAGGCGGTCGTCACCAACCGGCCACGGCCGCCTCCGCCGCCCGGAGCGCGTCGCCGCCTTCACTCATCAACAGGTCGGTGCTGTCCGCCCATTGGTCCACGGACCCGGTCAGCGGCCGGCCGCACAGTTCCGGGTCGGTGACCGAGGCGGCGAGCGGGCGGGCGAAGCGTTCGGCGTGCAGGACCAGGAACGGCCTGCCGTGGTACGGGCGCGGGGACGGGTCCACCGGATCGACGAGGCCGCTCTCGTTCTGGCGGATCGCGACCGCCCGGTACGCGGCGCAGAGGTGCTCTTCACGTTCCGGGTGGCCGGTCGCCGCCAGCGCGCCGCGCAGGGACGGCAACAGGCCTTCCGCCGAATCCAGTTGGGCGAACGCGCTGCCGAGCCATTTGCCGTACGGCGCGTACCGCCGCTCCAGGAGCAGAGCGAGGCGCATCAGGTCGCGCACCAGCCGGCCCGCGACGACGGCCGAGCCGAGCTCGTCGCCGACCTCGGCGCAGCGCCCGACGAAGGCCTCCTCCTGGGAGATCCGCTGCCACTGGCAGGCCAGCAGATACCGCCACACCTGTTCGGGGTACCAGGCCAGCCGCCGCGCGGTGGTGAGGAGGCCGGGGCCGTCGTGGAACACCGCACCGCCGGTGATCCCGGCGAGCCACTGCTGGGGCATCGCGAGCCAGTCCCGTACGCCCGGTTCGGCGGCCGACGCGTCGAAGCCGGTCTCCCTGGTCAGCCGGCCGGCGATGTCGTGCGTGGCCACACGGTGGTTGACCGGCCCGTCGGTCGCCTCCATGTGCCCGACCGGGTCGAGCGGGTCACCGGCCGGGCGGAAGTGGGTGGGCCAGCCGCGGATCTCCTTCGGGAGCCGGTCCGCCAGGAGCCGCCGGATCGCGTCGCCGTGGGCCGCGAGGTCCGGCGCCGTGAGGAAGAGGTCCAGCCGGGGGCCCCAGTCGTGGTCGGCCGACCGGGCCGTGTCGAAGCCGAGCACCTCGGAGCCCGGCCCGATCCGCGCGGCGGCGTAGGACAGTCCGGGGAAGGCGGTGTCCAGGACCGGCCGCACCGCCTCCTCGTAGAGGATCCGGGAGAGCTCCAGACCGGGCAGGAAGGCGGCTTCGGCGTGGGTCATACGGCAACTCTGCCGGGGCGGAAACCGATCAGCCAGCCAATAATTCCGGGCCGCCCCGGGGAGCACCCGCCAGGAGCCGCCGGCCGCTCAGGGAGCACCTCCCCAGAAAGTCCGGTTGCGGACAATCCACCACAGACCGAATTGTTACGCTGGCGGACATGACCGCCATGGCACCCACCAGCACCGCTCCGGACCTCTCCTACCTCCTGGACCACACCAGCCACGTCCTGCGGACCCAGATGTCGGCGGCCCTCGCCGAGATCGGGCTCACGGCGCGGATGCACTGCGTCCTGGTCCACGCCCTGGAGGAGGAGCGCACCCAGATCCAGCTCGCCGAGATCGGCGACATGGACAAGACCACGATGGTGGTGACGGTGGACGCCCTGGAGAACGCGGGGCTGGCCGAGCGCCGGCCCTCCGGCAGGGATCGCCGGGCACGGATCATCGCCGTCACCGAGAAGGGCGCGACGCTCGCCGGACAGAGCCAGGAGATCGTGGACCGGGTGCATCGGGACGCCCTGACCGGCCTGGCGCGCGGTGACCGGGAGGCGCTGCTGCGCGCCCTGGAGCAGCTGACGGGCGACCGGCTCTCCACTCCGGCCGAGACCCCCGGGGCGGCCCGCCGAGCCCGCCAGAGCAAGAAGTAGCCGGGCCGGACCCGTCTCCTCGCAGCCGAGAACAGAACCGAAAACAGAACCGAAAGAAATAGTCCGCAACAAAACCATCTGCTAACGTCTCTCTTGTCGACCGACCGACAGGAGAGCCTCATGTCTGCCCCCGCACCGTCCTCCGCGACCGCCTCCCTACCGGCCGCCCCACCCGCCACCGCCCGAACGCGCGGACTCGCCCTCGGCGTGATCGCCACGGGCCTGCTGATGACCGTGCTGGACGGCTCGATCGTGACCGTGGCCATGCCCGCCGTCCAGAACGACCTCGGGCTGTCGCCCGCCGGCCTCAGCTGGGTCGTGAACGCCTACCTGATCGCCTTCGGCGGCCTGTTGCTGCTCGCCGGCCGGCTCGGCGATCTCATCGGCCGCCGGCGGATGTTCCTGGCCGGCACCGCCGTCTTCACCGCCTCCTCGGTGCTGGCGGGCGCGGCCGGCTCCCCCGCCCTGCTGATCACCGCCCGCTTCCTCCAGGGCGCCGGCAGCGCCATGGCCTCCGCGGTCGGCCTGGGCATCCTCGTCACGATGTTCACCGAGAGCCGCGAACGCACCAGAGCCATCGCGGTGTTCAGCTTCACCGGAGCGGCGGGCGCGTCGATCGGCCAGGTGCTCGGCGGGGTCCTCACCGACGCCGTCGGCTGGCACTGGATCTTCCTCATCAACCTGCCGATCGGGATCGCGACGCTCCTCGTCGCGGTGCGCGTCCTGCCCGCCGACCGAGGCCCCGGGCTCGGCGCCGGGGCCGATGTCATCGGCGCCGTCCTGGTCACCTCGGGGGTGATGCTGGGCATCTACTCCGTCGTGGAGGCCGGGGCGTACGGCTGGCTGTCGGCGCACACGCTCGGCCTCGGGGCGCTCGCGCTGGTCCTGCTCGCCGCGTTCGTCGTCCGGCAGACCACCGCCCGGACACCGTTGCTGCCGCTGCGCGTACTCCGCTCGCGGAGCGTCTCGGGCGCCAACCTGGTGCAGATGCTCATGGTCGCCGCGCTGTTCTCGTTCCAGATCCTGGTCGCGCTCTACCTCCAGCGGGTACTCGGCCACGGGGCCGCCGCCACCGGTCTCGCGATGCTGCCCGCCGCCGCCGCCATCGGAGCCGTGTCACTCGGCGTCTCGGCGCGGCTGAGCGCGCGGTTCGGCGACCGCAACGTACTGCTCCTGGGACTCGCCCTGCTGATCGCGCTGCTCGGCCTGCTCACCCGGCTGCCCGCCCACGGGCACTACGCCACCGATCTGCTTCCGCTGATGTTCCTCGCCGCGGGCTTCGGCCTCGCACTCCCGGCGCTGACCTCGCTGGGCATGTCGGGGGCGGGCGAGGAGGACGCCGGGCTCGTGTCCGGGCTGTTCAACACCACCCAGCAGATCGGCATGGCGGCGGGTGTCGCCGTCCTCTCCACCCTGGCCGCCTCCCGCACCGACACCCTGCTCGCCGGTGGCAGCGGCCGGGCCGAGGCACTGACCGGCGGCTACCACCTCGCGTTCGCGGTCGGCGGCGGGCTGCTCACCGCCGCCTTCGTCGTCGCGCTCACGGTCCTCGGCCGGACGCGGCCCGCCGCCCGCCCCGCGGCTGACGGCCGGGCTCCGCAGCCGGGGCAGGAGGCGGCATGAACGAAAGGCTCTAGGATCCCGCCCATGGCACCCGACCCCGGCTACACCTGCTCCCGCTGCGGCGGACACCACACGGAACTCCCGATGGGGTACTCGACCATGGCACCCGATGTCTGGGACGCGAGCCTGGAGAGCGATCCCGACAGCATGCTCTCGACGGACCAGTGCATCGTCAGGCACGAGCACTACTTCATCAAGGGCCTGATCGAGATACCCGTGGCGGGCAGCCAGGAACCGTTCTCCTGGGGCGTCTGGGTGTCACTGAGCCGGGAGAACTTCGGCCGCGCCCTCGATGTGTGGGAGACCCCGGGCCGGGAGTCCGAGAAGCCATACTTCGGCTGGCTGACCACCGAGCTGGGGCTCTACTCCCCCCGTACGACCAGCCTCAGGACCAACGCGCACACCCGCGCGATCGGCCGGCGCCCGCTCATCGAGCTGGAGCCCACCGACCATCCGCTGGCCCTGGAACAGCGAAACGGCATCACGTTCGACCGGGTACGGGAGATAGCCGAGGCGGTACAGCACGCCGCCGAGGACAGCCGCTAGAGGACAGCGGCTAAGGGCTGTCCGGCCCCGGCCCGAGCCCCGAGCGCAGCTGCGCGAACCCCAGCTCGGCCGCCTCGACCGCGTCCCCGTACACCTCGTCCGCGCTCTGCCCCTCGCTGATCCGGCGCCAGTTGTCCAGGGCCAGGATGCGCAGCACCGCGATGATCTGGCCCGCCGCCAGCCGGCCGGGCACCCCGTCCCCCAGCGCACGGGCGAGGGCCGCCTCGGAGCGGCCCTGGTACGCGTAGAGCCTGGCCACCAGGGACGGCGTGCCGTACAGCATCCGGTGGAACGCCAGCACCGCGGGCACGTCGCACAGACCGGTGACCGGGTCCCGGCGCTCCAGGCCTTCCAGGAAGTGGCGCCGCAGCGCGTCCAGCGGGGATTCACCGTCCGCGCGGGCGGCGACCACCCTGGCCGACTCGTCCTCGTGATCGGCGAACCTGTGCAGCGCCAGGTCCTCCTTGGAGGGGAAGTACCGGAACAGCGTCGGCTTGGAGATGTCCGCGGCGGCCGCGACCTCGGCCACCGAGACCCTGTCGAAGCCGCGCTCCAGGAACATGGCGATCGCGGCGTCGGAGACAGCCTGGTACGTCAGCTGCTTCTTCCGCTCGCGCAGGCTCATCGGCGCGCTCGGCCCACAGGGCGCGTCCTCGTCCGCCGCGCCCGACCTGGGCGTCTCTCCGCTCATGACCATGCAGAGTACGCCCTCGACCTCAGCCGGACCTGATGTCCGCCACTACCGGTTCCGGCCTTCGCCGCCTTCGCCGCCGCCCCTCCCCGCGCCCTCCGTCGCCGCGTCCCGCTCCCGTTCGCGGATCAGCGCCTCGATCCCGTCCAGCACCCGTCCGAGGCCGAAGCGGAACTCGTAGTCGGGCTCGTCCGGGACCCACATCACGTCGGTGGCCATCAGCCGGGAGAGCGCGGGGTGGCGTTCGGGGTCGACGAGCCGGGTCAGCGTGCGGGCGTAGCCCTCCATGACCTCCTGCGCGGGTACGCCGCGCGCCTCGACGGCGGCGTCCAGGTCGCCCATCAGCAGCGCCTCGTTCCGCACGAAACCGCTGACCAGAAGGATGACGGAGACCGCGTCGCCCGGCCCCAGGCCGCTGCTCCCGAGCGCTTGGAGGCCCTGTTCCCACCAGGCCACGGAGTGCGGGCTCGCGGGCGGTCCCGCGATGGGGATGCGGAGCATCCAGAGGTTGCGGTGGTAGACCCGACGCTGCGCCCAGGCCCACTGCGAGAGCGCCTCCCGCCAGCCGGCCCCCTCGTCGAGTGCGGGCAGCGGGGGCGGCGGGCCCATGGCCGCCTCCTGCATCAGCACGTAGAGCTCGTCCTTGGCGGCCACGTACCGGTAGAGCGACATCGTCGAGGCGCCCAGGTCCTTGGCGACCCGGCCCATCGACACCCCGCCGAGCCCCTCGGACGCCGCCACCGCCACCGCCGCGTCCACGATGCGCTCCAGGCTCAGCCCGGGTTTGGGCCCCTTCACCGGGCGGGACCGCAGCCCCCAGGCGGCCTCGATGCTGGCCGGCAGGCCCGTACCGCCCGGCGAACCGTTCTCTTCCGTCACCTGAAACCGCCTTCCCTTGACGGCCATCCTAGTTATGCGTAACCCTTACACAGTAACGCGTACGTCATACGCAGAGAGTGCACGGAGAGGCGCACCCATGCCACCAACCACACGCACACCACCAGCCCCGGCGGCCATGATCGAGGCCCACGGCCTGACGAAGTCGTACGGAACGTGCACACCGCCCGTCCTGGACGGCATCGACCTGCGCGTCGACCGCGCCACCGTCTTCGCCCTGCTCGGCCCGAACGGCGCCGGCAAGACCACCGCCGTGCGCGTCCTGGCCACGCTCACCACGGCTGACAGCGGCACGGCCCGCGTCGCCGGGTACGACGTCGTGGCCGACCGCGGCCGGGTACGCCGCGCGATCAGCCTCACCGGGCAGAACGCCGCCGTCGACGAGACGCAGACCGGCGAGGAGAACCTGCGCATGATGGCCCGGCTCACCGGCCGCTCCCGGGCGGACGCACGCCACCGGGCCGCCGAACTCCTCGAACGCTTCGGCCTCACCTCGGCCGCCCGCCGCACCGTCCGCACGTACTCCGGCGGCATGCGGCGCAGGCTCGACCTGGCGGCCGGTCTGGTCGGCAGCCCGCAGCCGGAGGTCTTCTTCCTGGACGAGCCGACGACCGGCCTCGACCCGC
This sequence comes from Streptomyces sp. NPDC048462, assembly GCF_043200175.1. Taxonomy (NCBI): domain Bacteria; kingdom Bacillati; phylum Actinomycetota; class Actinomycetes; order Kitasatosporales; family Streptomycetaceae; genus Streptomyces; species Streptomyces sp. NPDC048462. The sequence continues at coordinate 73,902 of NZ_JBICXG010000025.1, read as the reverse complement.
GCAGCCGTCAGGAGCTCTGGCAGGTGGTCCGCGACCTCGCCGCCGAGGGCGCCACGGTCCTGCTCACCACCCAGTACCTGGAGGAGGCCGACCGGCTGGCCGACCGCATCGCCGTACTCGACCGGGGCCGGAAGGTCGCCGAGGGCACGGCGGACTCGCTGAAGTCACGCGTCGGCGGACACCGCCTGGACCTGGTCATGACCGACCGCGCGAGCTACCTGCGGCTCACCCACCGCGCCGTGCACCACTCACCCGCCACTCTCACCCTCGGGCTCCCCACGGACGGCTCGGCGGCCCAGGTGCGGGCGCTGCTCGACGAGGTGGACCCGGGCCGCGACGCGGTCGAGCGGTTCACCCTGCACAGCACCACGCTCGACGACGTGTTCCTGGCCCTGACCGCGACGAAGCCGAAGGAGGTACCGGCCGCCCATGTCTGAAGCGCCCGCCATCACCCGCACCGCCCGACCCCCGGCCGAGGTCCTCACGCCCGTCGCCCGTGCCCTCACCATGACCGGCCGTTCACTGCGCATCAGCAGACGCAACACCGACGCCCTGGTCACCTCGCTGATGCTGCCGGTCATGCTGATGCTGATCTTCGTCTACTTCTTCGGCGGCGCGATCGACACCGGGATCCCGCACACCGCCTACGTCACCTACGTCGTCCCCGGCGTGCTGCTCCTGTGCGCCGGCTTCGGCTCCGCCACCACCGCGGTCGCCGTCAGCGAGGACATGAAGGGCGGCATCATCGACCGCTTCCGCACCCTCGACATCGGCGGCACCCCGATCCTCGCCGGCCACGTCGCCGCGAGCACGGCCCGCAACCTGGTCTCCACCGCCCTGGTCCTGGGCATCGCCCTGCTGATCGGCTTCCGCCCCACCCCCGCCGTCACCGGCGCACTCCTCGCCCTCGCCGTCCTGATCGCGTACATCGTCGCGCTGTCCTGGCTGTCGGCCGCGATCGGCCTGCTCGCCAGAACCCCGGAGGCGGCCGGCGGGTTCACCTTCCTGATGCTGTTCCTGCCCTACCCGAGCAGCGCCTTCGTCCCGGTCGAATCGATGCCGGCCTGGCTCCACGGCTTCGCCGAGCACCAGCCGGTCACCCCGGCCATCGAGGCCATGCGCGGCCTCCTGCTCGACCAGACGGTGGGCAACTCCCCCTGGATCGCGCTGACCTGGGCCGGCGGGATCCTGCTGACCGCGACGGCGCTGTCGGGCGTGCTGTTCGGGGTGCGGACCCGGTGACCGCGGCGCACCATCCAGCCCCAGAGGGTCAGAACACATCCGGGCACCAGGCCCGCCGCCCCGCCCGGAACACCACGTCGGCCAACGCGGCCGCCCCCGGGGTCAGTTCCTCGACCCGGTCCAGTGCCGCCAGCCGCCGGGCCGACTCGTCGCCCAGGTAGAGCGTCCCCAACTCCCTGACGTCCAGCGCGAGGTCGGCGCTGCGCGTGGTCGGGACGCAGGTGGCGCCGGACGGGGAGGCGTCCAGGTGGAAGCGGCCGGCGGTGAGGCCGGTGGCGTCGTGGACGTCCAGGACGAGGAGCCGGGCACCGCGTAGGTGCGGGCCTCCAGCGCGCGTACGACGTCCAGGACGCGCACCCACAGGAAGTCCGCGTGCGTCACCACGCGGGCCGCGCGCGGGTCCGGGAGGAGCAGCGGGAGCAGGTCGTCGGGGGCCCGGTGGCCGCTGCGGATCGTGGTGACCCAGTCGACCGAGCAGAGGAAGTGCCACAGCGCCCGCTCCGCCGCAGGGTTCGTCGCGATCATGCTGCGCACCGTCGCCCGGTTCACCGGCTGCTTGGCGTCGCCCCAGTTGTCATCGACGCGGTAGACGAGGAGGCCGTCCACGGTGCCCTCGGCGTCGCGGTGGACGGCGTGGAACGGCTCGGTCCAGGGGTCGTTGGGGAAGAGCGCGTTTCCGGTCGTCAGGTCCCACCAGCGCTCGCCCCGGCTCACCGCCCCGTGCTGCAGGGCCCGCAGCCGGTCGTGGAGGGCCGGACCGAGTTTGCGCACCTCGGCTCCGTCGACCAGGTCGATCCGGCCGCCGTCCCCCGCGGACGTGCCGGACAGCCGGGGGTCCAGGCCCGCCCGGGGGACGTCGATCTCCCACTCGGTGGTCCAGGCGGCGGGGCCGAAGCCGTACCGCCCGTAGATCGGGTACTCGGCGGCGATCAGGGTGGCGGCCACGTCGCCGCGCTCCCTGGCCGCCGCCAGGTCGTTCGCCATCATCCGGGTGAGCAGCCCCCGGCGGCGGTGGGTGGGCGTCACGGTCACGTTGGTGATCGCGTCGGCCGGCACCGTCGCGCCGCCGACGACCGTCAGCTCCTGGGCGAACGAACGGAACGTCGCCACGCACCTCCCGGCGTCGAACACCCCCTGGACGCGCGGCAGATCCATATGGGGCAGCCTCCCCGCCACCTCCTCGTCCGACGGGGTCGGCGCGCGCAGGAAGCCGGTGTTCAGGGCGCGCAGCCAGTCGGCGAACTCGGAGTCGGTGACAGGACGGGCCTCAAGGCTGTTCATACGCTCCACGCTAGACACGGCTGTTCGGGTTGTCGCCCGCATTTCCGGGTGCACGGGACGGGGCGGAGGGCGGTACGGGTCAGAACGCCGCCCGGATCTCCCCCACCTCGGCCGCGCCGCCCAGCAGCGGCGCCCGGCCGATCCGCGACACCACCGGGGCGTCCACCCCGAGCAGGCCGAGTGCCCGGGCCAGGACCGGGCCCAGCGCCCGGGTCGAGCCGTCGTCGATCTTGAAGGCCAGCGCCCTGCCGTCCGCGAGGGCCACCGCCTGGACCGCCTCCGCGCCCATCTTGGACAGCGTGCCGGGCAGCTCGCGCATCAGCCAGGTGTCGGGCCGGCGGGTGCCCGCCACGTACTCGGGGTGCGCCCGCATCGCGTCGGCCACCCGGCGCTCGGCCGTACCCGGTGCCGCCGTGACGAACGTACGGAACGCCCGTGCGAGGCCCACCAGCGAGATCGCCATCAGCGGAGCCCCGCAGCCGTCCGTGCCGACCGAGGCGACCGGTTCGCCCGCCGCCTCCTCGACGACCTGGTGGACGAGGAGCTGGAGCGGGTGCGCCGGGTCGAGGTAGCCGGCCGGGTCCCAGCCGTTGCGCAGGCACACCGCGAGCATCGCCGCGTGCTTGCCCGAGCAGTTCATGGTGATCCGCTCCCGGACGTGGCCCGCGGCGAGATACGCCTCCGCCTCGACCGGGTCCAGCGGAAGGTCGGGCGGGGTCTGCAGGTCGTCGGGTGACAGGCCGTGCTCGGCGAGCATCTTGCGTACGAGATCGAGGTGGAAGTCCTCGCCCGAGTGGCTCGCGGCGGCCAGCGCCAGCCGCTCGCCGGACAGGTCGAGCCCGGCCCGCAGCACGGCCGCGGCCTGCATCGGCTTGTTCGACGACCGGGGGAAGACCGGCGCCGCCGGATCGCCCAGGGCCAGCTCCACGCTGCCGTCGGCGGCCAGGACGACCAGTGATCCGCGATGGTGGCCCTCGATGAAACCGGACCGCACGATCTCGGCCAGTACCGGTGGGGCGGGCACCGGGTCGGATATGGCGTCGGGCCGGGTGGACGGGGCTGCGCTGGAGGTCATGGTGGCCTTCCGGGGACGGGCGGGACCCGCCCCCGGAGGGGTTGCCTCAGGCGAGCAGGTCGTCTACTTGTGCTTCCCCGTCACGGTACCTGCGGGCGATCTCCGCGCTGCAGTCGTCCGCGGTGCGCTGGAGCCGGTGGCGGCGCCGGGAGACCTGCTGCTCGTAGCGGACCAGGCGCCCCATGGCGGTGTGCAGCTCTTCGTCCGTCCGGGCGTCGAGGTCGGACAGCTCGACCTCCGCGAGCGTCTCGGCCGCCAGCTGCCGGTACTCGTCGCTGCGCGGGGTGCTCAGCGTGACGTGCCGGGCGGAGGAGCGGTGCAGCGACGGGGCGTCCGCGAGGATCTCCGAGAGCCGGTCCACCACGGGCGACTCGGGGTCCCGCCGCCGGGCCAGCTCGGCCCGCAGGATGTCGACGCGCCCCTGGACCAGCCGCCGCACATAGCTGAGGTCGGCCTCGTCGCGCTGCGAGTCGCGGCGCAGGGTGCGCAGCTCCGGCAGCCGCAGGGCGCCCAGCTCGGGCGGGGGTGCGGCCGGACCCTCGTCGGAGCCCTGCCCGGTCCGCTGTACAGGTGGGCGCATGGTGCTCGTGCTCGTGCTCGTACCCGCACTGCTGTTGACGCCGGCACGCGTGACCGGCACGGTGCCCGGGGAGTGCCCGGTTCCATGGGTGCTCATGCTTGTGTCCATCCCCTCGACCGGTGCGTCGGCACACCGCCTCCGAGCATCGTGCCACCTGGAGGGTGCCGGTGGAGGTGCTCTGTACCCGTTCAGCCCAAGATAGGTTGGTCTGTATGCGTGCAGTGATACAGAGGGTGGACGGCGCGAGCGTCACGGTGGCCGACGCCGATGGCGAGGGCAGCGGACCCGCGGTGGTCGGCGAAATCATCGGCGAGGGCCTGTGTGTGCTGGTCGGAGTCACCCATGGGGACACCCCGGAGAAGGCGGCGCAGCTCGCCCGGAAGCTCTGGTCGGTCCGCATCCTGGAGGGCGAGAAGTCCTGCTCCGACGTGAATGCGCCGCTTCTGGTGATTTCGCAGTTCACTCTCTACGGGGACGCCCGCAAGGGCCGCCGGCCCACCTGGAACGCCGCAGCGCCCGGCGACACCGCCGAGCCTCTGGTCGATGAGGTGGTGGCGCGGCTGCGGGCGCTGGGGGCACGGGTGGAGACGGGCCGGTTCGGGGCGGACATGCGGGTCTCGCTCACCAACCACGGCCCGTTCACCCTCGTCGTCGACGTCTGAGCGGGGCCTCGTCGACGTCTGAGCGGGGCGCCGTCGACGTCCGACCGGGCGGTGGGGGCGAACCCCTACGGCTCGACGACCGTCTCCTGGGCGGCGGCCGTGTTCTCCCCGGCCAGCAGCTCCGCGTCCACCGGCACGTTCCGCTTCACCAGGGCCAGGGCGATCGGCCCCAGCTCGTGGTGGCGGGCGGAGCTGGTGATGAAGCCGAGCTGACGGCCCTCGGCCCCGTCCGCCGCGAGGCGGATCGGGGTGCCGTGCCCGGGGAGCGTCACCTCGCTGCCGTCCAGGTGCAGGAAGACCAGGCGGCGGGGCGGCTTGCCCAGGTTGTGCACCCGGGCCACGGTCTCCTGGCCCCGGTAGCAGCCCTTCTGGAGGTGGACGGCGCTGCCGATCAGGCCCAGCTCGTGCGGGATGGTGCGGTGGTCGGTCTCGAAACCGAGGCGCGGGCGGTGGCCTTCGACGCGCAGCGCCTCGTAGGCCAGCACCCCGGCGGCCGGGCCGTGCTGCGCCGCGTACGCCTCCAGGCCTCCACGCGGCAGGAACAGGTCGCGGCCGTAGGGCGTCTCCCGTACGGCGGCACCCTCCGGCGCCGGGGCGATGGAACCGGCCGGCAGGTACAGGACCGCGAAGTCCTCGGTGCGGTCGGCGACCTCGACGCGGTAGAAGAACTTCATCGAGTCCAGATAGGCGATGAGCTCGCCCTGGGTGCCCGGCTCGACGTGCATCCACAGGGTCTCGCCGTCGTCGACGAGGTACATGGCGTGCTCGATGTGCCCGTTCGCCGTGAGGATCAGGGAGTCGGTGGCCTGGCCCGGCGCGAGATCGGTGACGTGCTGGGTGATCAGCAGGTGCAGCCACGCCAGCCGGTCGCTTCCGGTGACGGTGACGACGCCTCGGTGCGAGAGGTCGACGAGGCCGGAGCCGTCGGCGAGGGCACGCTGCTCGCGGAACAGGTCACCGTAGTGCGCGGCGACGCCTTCGTCGCGGCCCTCGGCGGGGACGGCACCGGGCAGGGACAGCAGGGGGCTCTTCATGCGACCAGCGTACGACCAGGGTCTTTCGTTTGGATCAGCCCGGCATGATCCAAACGAGAGGCCCCAGGCGCCCCAGGCCGGATTCGGCGGACTGCTCAGGCCGGACCGGCGGACTGCTCGGCCGTCTTCGCCGCGCAGTCCGCGCAGCGGCCGAAGATCGCGAAGTGCTTCATGTCCGTCTCGAACCCGAAGGTGGAGCGCAGCTTCTCGGTGAACTCCGCGACGACGTCGACATCGGCCTCGATGACGTCTCCGCAGTCCCGGCAGACCAGGTGGATGTGGTGGTGGCGGTCGGCCAGGTGGTACGTCGGTGCGCCGTGGCCCAGATGGGCGTGGCTGACCAGGCCGAGCTCCTCCAGGAGCTCCAGGGTCCGGTAGACGGTCGAGATGTTCACGCCGGACGCGGTCCGGCGCACCTCGGAGAGGATGTCGTCGGGCGTCGCGTGCTCCAGCGCGTCGACGGCTTCCAGGACAAGCTGCCGCTGCGGCGTCAGCCGGTAACCACGTTGCCGAAGATCGGTCTTCCAGTCGGTGCTCACCACAGGCCCCAGTCTAGGTCCGTACGGGTGCCGTCCCCAGCGGAATGCGGGACGGCCGGCGGCCGGCTACTTGAAGAACGCGATCCCGTCGTCCGGCAGGTCACCCAGGCTCTTCGCCATCGCGGCGACCTCCTCGGGCGTGACGACCTTCTTGAGGTGCGCCGACATGTACGGCCGCAGCTCCACCTCGGGCGTGGACTTCTCGCCGACCCACATCAGGTCGCTCTTCACATAGCCGTACAGCCGCTTGCCACCGTTGTACGGGCCGGAGGCCGCGGTGCGGGCCACCGCGTCGGTGACCAGGTCGATCTGCGGCTTCTGGTGGCCCAGCTCGCCGTACCAGATCTCGATGACGCCCTGGTCGCGGACCATCACGACCTCGACCTTGCGGTCCTTGTCGATGCGCCAGTAGCCGGACTCGGACTCCAGCGGCCGGACCTTCTCGCCCTCGGCGTCGAGCACCCAGCTGTGCGAGACGTACTCCAGGAAGTCCCGGCCGTCGTGGCTGAAGGTCACTTCCTGGCCGAAGTTGCACTTCTCGGCGCCGGGGAAGTCGGACACACCCGCGCCCGCCCAGTTGCCCAGGAGGAATGCCAGCGGGACGAGGTCCGGGTGGAGGTCGGACGGAATCTCGATCATGAGCGGCTCAGACGATCTGTGAGGCGGGGGAACGGGGAGGGCGCGCGTGGAGCTGAGGGGTCAGCGCTGACCCTGGTACAGCTTCTTCACGGTCAGACCGGCGAAGGCGAGGGTGCCGACACAGACCAGGACCAGCAGGGTGGTGAAGAATGCCTCAAGCACGGGAGCTCCTTGAACGAGCGGTATGGCAGCAGTACGGGCCGGGTCCCAGCCTAATGGGTGGAGGCCCGGCCCGTCGGTTCGGGGTTTGCCGCGGGGCGGCTCAGCCCAGCAGCTGGTTCTGCAGGATCACCGTCTGGTGGAAGGGAACGCCCGGCGTCCCTCCGGCGCCCCGGCGGGTCTGGACGATCAGCGCGACGGTGTCGCCGGCGACCAGATACGCCTGCCGGACCTGCGCGGCACCGAAGGGCTTCGGCTCCACGGTCACGTAGGACGAGGTGTGCTCCACCTTGCCGCCGCCCGACCAGCCCTCGTCCAGTTCCATCTGTTCCGCGCCGGCCGGCGGGTCCTCGGCCGACACGGTGCCGCCGTAGCGGTCGTCGTGGAACGCCTCGGCGTAGCCCGCCGAGTTGAACTGGAGCAGGTAGACCCGGTTCGACGTGCCGTCCGGCATGGTCCAGCCGCGCGCCGCGATGTGCCGGAGAGCGGACTCCTTCAGCTCCGCACCGATATCGGCGCGGGTGCTCTGCTCGTACCCGGAGACGAACCGTTCCGTGCTGATCCAGCCGCCCGTCAGCTTCTTGTCCGCCGTTGCTCCGGCCGGGGCGGGGAGCAGCAGCCCGCGCAGGTCCGCGTGGTGGACCTCGGCGGTGTTGCCCTCGGTGAACGGGCGGGGCGCGCCGGGCGGGAGCGCGGGCAGGCTCAGCCGGGGGAAGTCCCAGCGCCCGTCGCTCTCGGTGGCCAGCCCCGGCACGTCGGTGCGCTCCTGGGAGGTGATGGCGTAGGCCGAACCCGCGCCGAGCCCGCCGAGCACCAGCACCGCGACGGTCCACCGGGCCACGGCCCGCAGCACCCGGCGCGGCGGCCGGGACGTCGGGGACAGCGGCGGCACGGGCGGCAGCGGTGGCAGCGGTGGCACAGGCGGAGCCGCCGGGGCCCCGGTCTCGGCCTCGGCCACGGGTTCTGCTTCGGCGGCGGTCTGCTCGGTCATACGTACTCCCCCGGGGACTTGATGTGGTCCAGCTGGTCCTTCACCAGGTCGGCGACGGACGACTTGTGGACGGGCTTGGTACCCGAGGCCACGAAGCTGAGGACCATCTCGCCGTCGTACGCCATGCAGTACATGCTCTCGATTCTGTGCTTGCTGTCCTTGGGCTGCAGGAAGCACGTGGCGTTCTTCTTGTGGCCGCCGACCGCGGGCCCGTCGCGGAAGACGCCGATGGCGTCGAAGAGCCCCGTCTGGAAGCCGTAGAGGTCCCGGACCGCCTTCTTGTCCTTCATCCGCACCAGCTCGGTCCTGACGAGCAGGTCGTTCCGGTCCGATGTGTAGGTCCGGACGGCGACGCCCTGGACATGAAGCTTGTCGATCCGCTTCTCCAGCTCCCGCCGCTGCTTCCCGGCGAGGCCGCGGTTGCCGGCCTTCATCTCGGCGGCTGCCTCTCGGCCGCCGACCTCGCTGTCGTTGCCGTGCACCCCGTCGTCCGGGCCGAGCCGGTATCCGTCGGGGACCGGCAGCAGCAGCTTGCTGAGTTCGGTGGTCGCCCGGCCCCGGGAGACATCGCCCGCCGGGTCCTTGGCCTTGCCCTTGCTCTTGCCGTGCGAGGAGCCGGCCCACAGCTCGGTCGTGACCGTGCGGTCGGCGTGGTCCACGGTGGTCTTCGTGTACACGGCCGCGCCGGACACGGCCCCGAGCACCAGAACGACGAGGCCCCCGGCCAGGATCGCGCGGCGCTTCCCGCCCTTCCGGGCAGGCGCGGCAGCGGGAACGGAGGGCTCGGGCTTGGGCTCGGGCTCGGGAGCGATGGCGGGCCCGGGAAGCGGTGCGGGCAGCGGTGCGGGTGTGGTGGTGTCGTCGTCGTTCACAGGCGCTCCAGCTGTCGCTCGGCCAGCGTCCGGATGTCCTTCTTGCTGATCGACCGGGTGTCGGACAGATGGATGTCGACCATGACGTCGCCCCGGTCGAAGACCGCCCTGGCCCGGTAGAGCGGCAGGTAGCCGGGCTTCCGGTCCACCTCGTACACGTAGTAACGGCCGTTGAGGCTTCCCTTGATCGCGTCGCCGCTGTTGCCGGCGCCACGCTTCTCGTCGGGCATGTACATGCGCTGGGCCTCGGCGTGCTCGGCGGCCGGCGTGCCGGTGCCGGACGCGAACTGCACGAGCGAGAGGTACACCGTGCGGTACTCGCCCTTCTTCCAGGTGGCACTCGCGATCCGGCGGACGTCGGACTCCAGGAGCCGGCCGAACATGAAGTCCTCGCCCTCGAAGTCGAGCGCGTAGTCCTCCACCTCCGTCCAGCCGTCCTGTACGAACGAGGCGTCCTTGTTCTCGCTCCAGCCGGCCGGCCTCGGGATGACGAGCTTGCGCAGGTCCCCGTCCGTCCGGACCCGGCGGTCCTGGGCGGCCGGCAGCGGGTCGGGCAGCCGGTCCGCCGCCTTCGCCGGGTACGCCAGGTCCGGCTGCGCGAGTGCGCTCAACGGGGTCGGCGCCCGCTCCGCCTGCACGCCGTAGCCGACCGCGGTCCCACCGGCGATCCCGAGCACCGCGGCGATGGCGACGATCAAGGCCGTACGTCCGCGCGGGCGTCGTCGCACCGCACCGGAATCCGGGGCGGACGTCTCCTCGACGGGCCCTTCCCCAAGGCGTGGAATGGTGTCTTTCTGATTCAAAATGGGTCCCCCCACGAGACCTGAAGCGCGGATTCCGTCATCCGCGCATCCAACTGACCCGCCGCCCACCGCCGAGGTTGTACGCCCGAGGATTACAGTTCCGCATATGCCGAAGAAGCTCGTGATCAAGGTGACCGCAGGTGCCGACTCCGCCGAGCGCTGCTCGCAGGCGTTCACGGTGGCCGCGGTCGCCGTCGCCAGCGGCGTGGAGGTCTCGCTCTGGCTGACCGGGGAGTCCGCGTGGTTCGCCCTGCCGGGGCGGGCCGCCGAGTTCGAACTGCCGCACTCGGCGCCGCTGCCGGACCTGATCGAGTCGATCCAGGCGGGCGGCCTGATCACGCTCTGCACTCAGTGCGCGGCCCGCCGCGACATCACCGAGCAGGACGTCCTGGACGGGGTACGGATCGCCGGGGCCCAGGTCTTCGTCAGCGAGATCATGGCCGACGGCGCCCAGGCCCTCGTCTACTGACGGAACCGGCCGCTCACCGGCGGCGCTTCTTGCCGTCGAGCTCGTCCCACCACTCGTCCGACTCCGGATCGCCGGTGGGGCGCTCCTTGCCGGGCTGCTGCCGGGGGCGCTCCTTGCCCGGCCGCTGCGCGGGGTGCTCCTCGCGCGTCTGCTGCCGGGGGTCCGGGGGCGGATCGTCCCACCAACGGTCCTCCGGGCCCTTCCGGTTGGCCACGATCGCCGCGACGGGCGGGATGACCATGGCGATCACGCACATGCTGATGGCTGCGGGAATCGACCAGAGCCGCACGAAGGCCCAGGACGAGACGAAGAGGACGAGGCATCCGCCCATCATCAGAAAATATGCGCGACGGCGTCGGGCGTACATACCTCCAGCGTAGGCCCGATTCGCCCGACCAGCCGGTCCTGGGCGGCGAGCTCCTGCGCCCGGACGGCACGAAGGGCCGCACCCCGGTTCAGTAGGGCGTCCAACCCCCTGGGGTACGGCCCTCCGGCCGGTCTTCGTGCCTCGCGCTAGACGGCGATGGCCACCTCGGACAGACCGCCCGTCTGTGCCACGACCGTGCGGTCGGCGCTGCCGCCCGGGACGAGCGCGCGCAGCGTCCAGGTGCCCTCGGCCGCGTAGAAGCGGAACTGCCCGGTCGCGGAGGTCGGGACCTCCGCGGTGAACTCACCGGTCGAGTCCAGCAGGCGGACGTAGCCGGTGACGGGCTCGCCGTCGCGGGTCACGCTGCCCTGGATCGTGGTCTCACCGGGCTTGATCGTCGAAGCGTCGGGGCCGCCGGCCTTTGCTCCACACATGGCGTTCTGTCCTTCTGGTCGGGGGGCGTGCTGGTCCGGATGGTGCGGAGTTACTTGTTGGCGCCGAGCTCGATCGGCACGCCCACGAGGGAGCCGTACTCGGTCCACGAGCCGTCGTAGTTCTTGACGTTCTCCTGGCCGAGGAGCTGGTGCAGCACGAACCAGGTGAGCGCGGAGCGCTCACCGATGCGGCAGTACGCGATGGTGTCCTTCGCCAGGTCGACCTGCTCGGCCTCGTAGAGGGCCTTCAGCTCGTCGTCCGACTTGAAGGTGCCGTCGTCGTTGGCGTTCTTCGACCACGGGATGTTGCGGGCGCTCGGCACGTGGCCGGGGCGCTGCGACTGCTCCTGCGGGAGGTGGGCCGGGGCGAGCAGCTTGCCGCTGAACTCGTCGGGCGAGCGCACGTCGACCAGGTTCTGGGTGCCGATCGCCTTCACGACGTCGTCGCGGTAGGCGCGGATCGACTCGTCCTGCGGCTGGGCCTTGTACTGGGTGGCCGGGCGGGACGGGATCTGGTCGCCGTCGACCAGGTCGCGGGAGTCGAGCTCCCACTTCTTGCGGCCGCCGTCGAGCAGGCGGACGTCGCTGTGGCCGTAGAGCTTGAAGTACCAGAACGCGTAGGACGCGAACCAGTTGTTGTTGCCGCCGTACAGGACGACCGTGGTGTCGTTGCCGATGCCCTTGCCGGACAGCAGCTCCTCGAAGCCCGCCTGGTCGATGAAGTCACGGCGGACCGGGTCCTGGAGGTCCTTGGTCCAGTCGATCCGGATCGCGTTCTTGATGTGGTTCTTCTCGTACGCGGCGGTGTCCTCGTCGACCTCGACGATGGCAACCTTCGGGTCGTCGATGTGGGCCTCGACCCAGTCGGCGTCTACCAGGACGTCACTGCGGCTCATTGTGTTCTCCTCCGGGGCAGTCTGCGGCGAGATGATGCGAATTGGTGCGGGATGCGGATGTACGAGGCGCGGGTTCGGCACGTGCACAGAGGCATCAGATGGCCCCGACGCGTGGCCGGAGGGCCGGGAATGCGGGAATCGAGGTCCCGCTCAGACAGTGCGACAGAGCATGGCGGCGACGCGGCACAGGTCCACTGCCCGCCGCTTCGTGAGATCCGCCCGTCCCCGCTGCGGGAGACCGCTAATAGAGCACTGCATGGGACCGATCGTAGGGACGTACGGGCGGACATGTCACCGTCGTGTCGCCCATTGAGACGCGATCGTCCATTAGGTGAGACGAGAGGGGGGTCGCACGGTCCGCGCGACCGCTCGCCGGAGCGCTGCGCACGTCGGACATCTGCGGAACGGACAGGGTCGTCTCAGTATGTGGCGCACGGCTTCCGGACGGCGCAGGGCGCGCCCGGTCGTGGCGGGGGTTGTCCGGCGGACGTCATCCGGCGGGTGTCATCAGGCGAGCGAGACGTCGGTGCCGGTCACCGAGATCTCCAGGCCTGCGGCGGTCGGCTGGATCTTCTCCAGCTTCAGCCCCTTGGGCAGTCCGCCGACCTCGCGCTCGAAGTCGGTCTTCTTGCGCACCAGGCCCTCGAGGCCGGGGATGCCCTCGCCCGGCACCTTGTCGGCGTGCACCCGCACGGTGTGGCCGTCGACCAGGGTGACGGTGGACAGGACGGAGCGCGAGATCTCGCGGCCCAGGCCGGGGACCTCGACCGTGCCGGTCACCTTCACCTTGCCGTTGCCGCCGTACTCGACGGCGACGTCCGCGCTGGCCGCCTTGGTGAGGTCCGCGTACGACACCACGGCCGTTCCGCCCGCCCGTGCGGCGACGGCGCCGGAGAAGCCGTCGGTCAGCCGGACCTGGTGCAGGTCGGCGTTCATCTCGCTGATCCGGAGCGTGCGGCCGTTCGCGCTGGTCTCCAGGCCGGTGATCTTCACGTCCACCTCGTCGAGCTCCGATCCGGCGAGCTGCGTCAGGAACGGGAAGCCCTTGATCGAGACGTCCGTCGAGCCGATCTCAGCCCCGGGCACCTGCACCCGCTCGGCGACCTGGGACTCGGCGAAGTACACCGCCGCGCGGTCGACGGCGATGAACACACCGGCCAGAACCACCACGATGACCAGCAGTATTCGCAGTGCACGCATGCCTTGTCCTCCCCCGCCCGCGTCCGTTCGGACCCCTAGGCGCCCGTGAGCCTACTGCGGCCGCACATCACGCTCCGGGTGATCGACGAGAGAAAGCCCCCCATCGGTTCCCCGTGGAGGGCTTCGGTATCTCTGTGACGCGTGAGGTGCGACGGTCACGAGTGACGGGTCGCGGGCGCCCGGCTACGAGATCGCGCGGCCGATCAGGTACACGGCGGGCGCGGCCGCGGTGAGCGGCAGCGCCACTCCGGCGGTCATGTGCACGAAGCGTGACGGGTAGTCATAGCTGGCCACCCGCAGCCCGATCAGCGCACAGCCACCGGCGGCGAGGCCGAGCAGCGCGCCCTTCGCCCCCAGGTCGGTGACTGCCCCCGCCGCACCACCGGCGGCCGCGGCGACGACCAGCGCCGCCACCACGGAGACCGGCCCCGGCAGCGGAAGCGCCCGTACGAGCACCGCGACGGCGACGGCGACCCCGCCGACCGTCACCGCGTCCGGGACCGCCGCGAGGTGACCGGCGGCCAGGACCGCGAGCGCGGCCGAGGCGACGGTCGCCATCAGCCCCTGCATCCGCTCGTCGGCGCCCGCCCGGCTGCGCAGCTGGAGGACGACGGTGAGCAGCACCCAGACACCGAGCGTGCCGAGGATCGCGGCCGGCCCGTTCTCCCGGCCGGCGGCCAGCAGCACCACATCGGCGACGAGCCCGCCGGCGAACGCGAGCGCGATGCCCTGCCTGGCCGGCCACATGCCGTTGAGCCGGAACCACCCTGCGGCGGTCACCGCCTGGAGCAGCACCAGCGGGACGACCAGGGCGTACGAGCCGATGGCCGCGGCGAGCGCGAGCAGCAGCCCGAGCCCCGCGGTGATCGCGGCCGGCTGCATCCCCGGCGCGATGATCGGCGAACGGCCCTCGGCACGGGCGCGCTGGGCGTCGGTGATCCGGCTGTTGCCCAGGGTGGTGGGCGCGCTGTAGCCGTCGTCGTCCTGCGCGGCACCCTCCGGCGCGGGAGCGGCCGGAACGGCCGGAGCCGTCCGGACCTCCGGCGGCAGCGGACAGGCGCCGGAGGCGGACTGCACCGGCTCTGCGGGCTGCACCGGCTGTGCGGGCTGCTGCGCCGGGCGGAGGGTGGGCTGGTACTGGGTGTCCCAGGTCTGGCCCTCCCAGGTCTGCGCGACACCCTGCTCCCCGGCCTGCCAGCCGCCCCCGGTCTGCTGAGCCTGGTGGGGCTGCTGAGCCTGGTGGGGCTGCTGAGCCTGGTGGGGCTGCTGAGCCTGGTGGGGCTGCTGGGGCTCGTGAAGCTGAGGGGTCTGCTGAGGCTCGTACGGCTGAGGGGTCTGCTGGGGCTCGTACGGAAGCTGCACGGCCTGGTGCGTCGGGTGGGCGGACGCGTACGGCTGCGGGGCCGCCTGTGGCGGCTCGTACGTGCCCTGCGGCGCCTGAGGTGCCTGCGGCGCGTACGGGGCGCCTTCGCCCGCGTAGGGGGCCTGCTGCCCGTACTGCGCGTACGCGGCGGGGTCCGGGTAGCCCTGGTCCGCGTACGGCTGGTCTCCGTACTGCTGCGGCTCCTGGGCGTACTGCCGCGGCTCCTGGCCGTACGGCTGCTGCGGCTGGTCCGGGTACGGATGCTGCTGATCGCTGCTGCTCATGTTCTGCGGTTCACCCTCCTGCGAACGGCGGGAGCACCTCGACCGTGCCGCCCTCGGCAAGGCGTACGGTCTCATGGCTCCGGGTCCCGACGGGGTCACCGTCGATGAGGAACGAGCACCTCTGCAGCACTCGGGTCAGCTCACCGGGGTGCCGGGCGCGTGCCGCGTCGAGCGCCTCCTTGAGCGTCGCGGCGGTGTACGGCTCCTCGGCCGTTCCGGCAGCGGCCTTGGCGGCTGCCCAGTAACGGATCGTTCCCGCAGGCATGGCGGCGGCTCCTCTCGTCTCGCGTCGGCTCACGCTCGGCTGTCCATCATCGTGCACCCGGGTCACCGGTCCGCCGCCCAGTCGGCGATGCGGCCGAGCAGGGCCGCGTCCGACGCGTTCTCCGCGTGCCCCATCCCGCGCTCCAGCCACAGCTCGGCGGCCCCGTCCGCCGCGTCGGCCAGCATCCGGGGGTGGTCGAGCGGGAAGTACGGGTCCTTGTCGCCGTGCACGATCAGCAACGGGGCCGGGGCGATCGCCGGGACCGCCGCGACCGGGGAGAGCGGGACCGGGTCCCAGTCGTTGCGGTCGATCCGGGTCCGGAGGCCGTACCGCCCGACGAGCCGCCCGGCGGGCCGGGTGACCACCCAGTGCAGGCGACGCATCGGAGCCGTACCCCGGTAGTACCAGCGCGCCGGGGAGCTCACGGACACCACCGCATCGGCGTACGCCCCCAAACGCGCTTCCGTGCGCCCCCCGCGCACCGGAACGGGCCGGACGCCCTCGCGCTCCGCCGCCGGATCCGTATACAGCGCCCCGTGCCGGAGCACCACGGAACCGCCCATCGAGAACCCGACCGTAACGACACGCCGGTGCCCGAGCGACCGCGCCCAGGCCACCGCGGCCGCCAGGTCCAGCACCTCGCGGTCGCCCACCGTGGACCGTCCGCCGGAGCCGCCGTGCCCCCGGAACGAGAACGTGATCACGGCCGCACGCTGGGAGAACACCTCCACGGCGCGCCGCACCGCCGGGCGGTCGGCCGAACCGGTGAAACCGTGCGCGACGACGATCGCCGTGCCGGTGTCGTCCGCACCCGCGAGTGCGCCGTCATCCGCCGTACACGGGTCGTACACCGCCTCGATCGGCACGCCGTCATCCGCCCGCAATGTCGCCCGCGACGGCCGGCGCGTGATCAAGGGAACAGAGGAACTCCGAAATCGCCCCTCGGACACAGAACTCATGTGGGCTATTCTGCTGGGAAGAGGATCCGGGCAATGCAGCCCCCGGGTCCTTTTGTGCTTTCCGCGCGTTGTTACGGAGACGTTTCAACAAGCTCAGCGGCCCTGGGCGCGGGGCCGTACCCGTAAAACCCGTATGACGAAACGTTGTACGGCACAACACGAATAAGCGTACGAAGCAGTGCCGCATACTCCCCCGGGCCGGGCCCGGGAGTGCCCCTCTCGCAGGGAACGAGGAGGACCGACGTAATGGGCGAGCCAACCGTGCACGATCATCGACCGACGACCCAGGCAGGTGGGCGGCGATGAGTTCACTGCTGCTCCTGACGAATGCCCTCCAACCGTCGACGGAGGTGCTCCCCGCCCTCGGTCTCCTGCTCCACAGCGTGCGGGTGGCGCCCGCCGAAGGCCCCGCTCTCGTCGACACCCCAGGTGCCGACGTCATCCTGATCGACGGACGGCGCGACCTGCCCCAGGTGCGCTCGCTCTGTCAGCTGCTGCGGTCCACCGGACCCGGCTGTCCGCTGATCCTCGTCGTCACGGAGGGCGGCCTCGCGGCCGTCACCGCGGACTGGGGGATCGACGACGTACTGCTGGACACGGCGGGACCCGCCGAGGTCGAGGCGCGGCTGCGGCTGGCCACCGGCCGGCAGCAGATCACCTCCGACGACTCCCCGATGGAGATCCGCAACGGTGACCTGTCCATCGACGAGGCGACGTACAGCGCCAAGCTCAAGGGCCGGGTCCTGGACCTGACCTTCAAGGAATTCGAACTGATCAAGTACCTGGCGCAGCACCCGGGCCGGGTCTTCACCCGGGCCCAGCTGCTCCAGGAGGTCTGGGGCTACGACTACTTCGGCGGCACGCGGACGGTCGATGTACACGTCCGGCGGCTGCGCGCCAAGCTCGGCCCCGAGCACGAGTCGCTGATCGGCACCGTCCGTAACGTCGGCTACCGCTTCGTCGCACCCGAGAAGGTGGAGCGGGCCGCCGCGGAGGAGGCCAAGGCCGCTGCCGCGAAGGCGGCCGCCGAAACCCTCACCCGTTCGGAGCAGTCGGAGGCCGTCGAGGTTCCGGAAGAAGCCCCGGTCCGGCCTGCCAAGAGGTAGGTCGATCCGCGTAGACTGCCGCGCGTGGCCAAGGTGACGCGGGACGATGTGGCGAGACTGGCGGGGACGTCGACCGCGGTCGTCAGCTACGTCATCAACAACGGACCCAGGCCGGTCGCCCCGGCCACGCGCGAGCGGGTACTCGCCGCGATCAAGGAGCTGGGCTACCGGCCCGACCGGGTCGCCCAGGCCATGGCCTCGCGGCGGACCGACCTCATAGGGATGATCGTGCCGGACGCGCGGCAGCCGTTCTTCGCGGAGATGGCGCACGCGGTCGAACAGGCTGCCGCCGAGCGCGGGAAAATGGTGCTCGTCGGCAACTCCGACTACCGCGACGAGCGCGAGGTCCACTACCTGCGGGCCTTCCTCGGCATGCGGGTCTCCGGGCTGATCCTGGTCAGCCAGGGCCCCAGCGAGCGGGCGGCAGCCGAGATAGAGGCCTGGGACGCCCGGGTCGTGCTGCTGCACGAGCGGCCCGAGGCGATCGACGACGTCGCGGTCGTCACGGACGACGTCGGGGGCGCCCAGCTCGCCACCCGTCACCTGCTGGAGCACGGCAACGAGTACGTGGCGTGCCTCGGCGGCGTGGAGTCGACCCCGGCCGTCGGTGACCCGGTGGCCGACCACGTCGAGGGCTGGCGCCGGGCGATGCACGAGTCCGGCCGCTCGACCGAGGGCCGGCTCTTCCAGGCCCCGTACAACCGGTACGACGCCTACCGGGTGGCGCTGGAGCTCCTCGCGGGCCCGGACCGTCCCCCGGCGATCTTCTGTGCGACGGACGACCAGGCCATCGGGGTGCTGCGGGCCGCGCGCGAACTGCGGATCGACGTGCCGGGCGAGCTGGCGGTGGCGGGCTTCGACGATGTGAAGGAGGCCGGGCTCACCGATCCGCCGCTCACCACGGTCTTCTCGGACCGCCCGGCGATGGCACGGGCGGCCGTGGACCTGGTCCTGGACGACTCGCTCCGGGTGTCGGGCTCACGGCGGGAGCGGCTGAAGCAGTTCCCCTCGGCGCTGGTCGTCCGCCGCTCCTGCGGCTGCGGCGAGCCCCCGGCGGCCCGGCGCGGCTGACAAAATGGTCTGTCCCCCTACCTCCGCTTTCACGTAACGGGGCGTCGACCCGCCTGTCACAGCGGCGTCTTGATCCAACTCCGGCCGCAACGGCCCGCCCGGCGATAGATGTCCTATGAAGCAACAACGCCCGCTCAGCCGGAACGGGCGTTCCCCCCACTGCTTCTCAGGAGTCCCCATGCGCGTCAGGAAGATCTCGGCTCTCGCCCTCGTCGTCGCCGCCGCCGGCCTCTCGCTGACCGCGTGCGGCGGCAGCGACGGATCGAGCGCTTCCGCCGACAGCAGCACGTCCGCCTCGGCGAGCAGCTCCACCGGCGGTCGGGACGCCGGCTCCGGCAACGCGAGCGACTCCACCGAGGACGAGACCTCGGCCTCGGGACAGTCCTCGTCGTCCGAGTCCGGCTCCTCGTCCACGTCCGGCTCCGCCGCCAAGTCCGACTCCTCCTCCGCCGGCTCCGGCCTCGGCACCGAGACCTCGGCCTCGGCCGCCATGTGCCGGACCGACGATCTCGCGTTCAGCACCGCCTCAGCGGGGGTCAGGAACCAGGTGGTCGTCAACCTGAAGAACACCGGCTCCGGCAAGTGCAGCATGCACGGCTTCCCGGGCGTCGAGCTCGTGGGTCCCGACGGACTGGGCGACACCGGGCCGGACGCCGCCCGCACCGACGCCGAGGCGTCCACCGTCACCATCGCGCCCGGCGAGGAGACCCGCTTCCTGCTGCGCTACATCCCGGCCACCGACGGTTCCGGCAAGACCTACACCCGGCTCTCCGTCACCCCGCCCAACGAGAAGGTCTCGGCCATCGCGAACCTCAACGGCCTGACGATCACGGTCCCGTCCTCCGCCGGCTCCCCCGACGTCTTCGTCGACCCGATCGGCTACCACACCGGCTCCGGCAAGTAGGCGCGGAGCAGCCCCGCCGACGGGGGCCGAGGGCGCCCATGAGAGGCCTTTATATCGGGCATACGAGGTTCTGCCGGGCTTCTCAGGGCGTACTCACGCTCCTCTCATCTTCGCTGGACACTCTTCTAGACATGACAGAGAGCCAGCGCCCGAGCGGCGAGTACCCGATGTACCCCTCGTACGGCAACGGCGACGCGGCCTACCCGCCGCCGCCGTCATACCAGCCCCCGCAGCCGGCGGGCCCGGTCGGCGGTGACCCCGTGTGGCCCGCCCCCGAGCAGCAGCCGGCGCCCGAGCCGTCCGCTCCCCGGCGCCGGGCCCGCCGCCCGGTCGCGCTCCTCGCGGCGGTGGCCATCGCGGCGGCGATCGTCGGCGGCGGCACGGCCACCGTGATCGGGCAGCTCACCGACCACGGCACGAACAGCACCGGCAGCGGCGTCATCCCGGGCACCACCGTCTCGCAGAGCAGCAAGGGCACCGTCTCCGGTGTGGCGGCGGCCCTGTCACCGACGATCGTCGAGATCAGCGCGTCCTCGAACGCGGGCCAGTCCACCGGCTCCGGCGTGATCATCACGTCCGACGGCGAGATCGTCACCAACAACCACGTCGTCGCGGGCGCCTCCTCGGTCAAGGTGACGCTCAGCACCGGCAAGACGTACACCGCCGACGTCGTCGGGACCGACCCCGACAAGGACCTCGCGCTGATCAAGCTCCAGGGCGCGAGCGGGCTGAAGACGGCCACGCTCGGCGACTCCTCCAAGGTCGCCGTCGGCGACCAGGTCGTCGCCATCGGCTCGCCCGAGGGCCTCACCGGCACCGTCACCAGCGGCATCGTCTCCGCGCTCGACCGGGACGTCACGGTCGCCAAGGAGGGCGACAGCGGCCAGGGGCAGGGTCAGGGGCAGGGGCAAAGCCAGGGCCAGGGCCAGGGCCAGGGCGGTCAGGGTGGTCAGGGCGACGGACAGCAGTGGCCGTTCGAGTTCGGCGGCAAGCAGTTCAACGGCGACACCGGCGACTCGACCACCACGTACAAGGCCCTGCAGACCGACGCCTCACTCAACCCGGGCAACTCCGGCGGTGCGCTGATCAACATGAACGGCGAGATCATCGGCATCAACTCCGCTATGTACTCCGCGAGTTCCGCCGCAGGCTCGGACAGCTCCGCCGCGGGCAGCGTCGGCCTCGGCTTCGCCATCCCGGTCAACACCCTCAAGGCCGACCTGGACACCCTGCGGGCCGGCGACAGCTCCTGACCCGAGCCTCAGCACCTGGACCGTGCGAGGCTGAGAAGCTGGACGCCAGCACCCAGCCCCGTCACGACGACAAGAGGACGAAGCAGCGATGAGCCCCGCCGAAGACGATCCGCAGCGCATCCTGATCGTCGACGACGAGCCCGCCGTGCGCGAGGCCCTGCAACGCAGCCTCGCGTTCGAGGGATACGGCACCGAGGTCGCCGTCGACGGTCTCGACGCCCTCACCAAGGCGGAGTCGTACGCCCCCGACCTCATCGTCCTCGACATCCAGATGCCCCGGATGGACGGGCTGACCGCCGCCCGCCGCATCCGGGCCACCGGCACCACCACGCCCATCCTGATGCTCACCGCCCGCGACACCGTCGGGGACCGGGTCACCGGGCTCGACGCGGGCGCCGACGACTACCTCGTCAAGCCCTTCGAGCTGGACGAGCTGTTCGCCCGCATCCGGGCCCTGCTGCGCCGCAGTTCGTACGCGGCCACCTCGGGCGCCGAGCTCCCCGACAACAACGTGCTCGCCTTCGCGGACCTCCGGATGGACCTCGCGACCCGCGAGGTCAACCGCGGCACCCGCCTCGTCGAGCTGACCCGCACCGAGTTCACCCTGCTGGAGATGTTCCTCGCCCACCCGCGCCAGGTACTGACCCGCGAGCAGATCCTCAAGGCCGTCTGGGGCTTCGACTTCGAGCCGAGCTCCAACTCGCTGGACGTGTACGTGATGTACCTGCGCCGCAAGACGGAGGCGGGCGGCGAACCCCGCCTCGTCCACACGGTGCGGGGCGTGGGCTACGCGCTGCGGGCGGGCGGGGGCGAGGCGTGACCGGCCCGCTCCGGCGGATCCGCGCCCTGCCGCTCCGCTCCCGGCTGGCGCTGCTGGTCGCGACCGCGGTGGCCGTGGCGGTGGCGGCGGTGGCGGCGGCCTGCTGGTTCGTGACGCGGGCGCAGCTGGAGCACCAGGCGGATGCGACGCTGCGCTCCACCAAGGTCGACAAGGACTATCTGGGCGATTTGTACAAGTACTGCACCAGCGCCACCAAGCTGCCGCCCCGGCCCTACACGGGCTTCACCGTCCAGCTCATCGATGCCCAGGGCACGGTCTGCATCGCGCCCGACTCATCGAAGCTCCCGGTGACCGAGGCCGACCTCGCGGTGGTCAACGGCGAGAACGGCGGAGCACTTCACACGGAGACCGACACCGACGGGGTGAAGATGCGCGTCTTCACCTACGCGGTGACGGTGACGGTGTCGCGCGGGCCCGGTCTGCCGGGCACCGACCTCACCCTCGGCGTCTCCGTCGCCCGTCCCACGAGCGAGATCAACAGCCCCCTCTCCACCCTCGCCTGGGTCCTCCTCCTCGTGTCCGGCATCGGCGTCATCGGAGCCGGCGCCGCCGGTCTCTGGGTCGCCCGCTCCGGACTGCGCCCCGTCGACGAGCTGACCGAGGCCGTGGAGCACGTGGCGCGCACCGAGGACCTCACCGTCCGCATCCCGGTCGAGGGCGAGGACGAGATCGCGCGCCTCTCCGAGTCCTTCAACTCGATGGCCGCCTCGCTCGCCACCTCCCGGGACCGCCAGGCCCAGCTGATCGCGGACGCCGGCCACGAGCTGCGGACCCCGCTCACCTCCCTGCGTACGAACGTGGAGCTGCTCGCCCGCAGCGACGAGACGGGCCGGGCGATCCCGCCGGACGACCGCAAGGCGCTGATGTCCTCGGTCAAGGCCCAGATGACCGAGCTGGCCTCGCTCATCGGTGACCTCCAGGAGCTGGCCCGCCCGGACGCCGCCCAGCCGGGACCGCTCCAGGTGGTGTCCCTGCACGACATCACCCGCACCGCTCTGGAACGCGCCCGCCTGCGCGGCCCCGAGCTGACGATCACGGCCGAGCTCGCCCCCTGGTACGTA
This sequence comes from Streptomyces sp. NPDC048462, assembly GCF_043200175.1. NCBI lineage: Bacteria > Bacillati > Actinomycetota > Actinomycetes > Kitasatosporales > Streptomycetaceae > Streptomyces > Streptomyces sp. NPDC048462. Next base: position 51,552 of record NZ_JBICXG010000025.1, on the reverse strand, counting down.
CGGGCCGAACCGGCGGCCCTGGAGCGGGCGGTCGTCAACGTCCTGGACAACGCGGTGAAGTTCAGCCCGCAGCGCGGCACGATCGACGTCGTCCTGCACCGGGGCGAGCTGACGGTGCGGGACCGCGGCCCCGGCATCCCCGCCGACGAACTCCCGCACGTCTTCGAGCGCTTCTGGCGCTCCCCGTCCGCCCGCCAGCTCCCCGGCTCGGGCCTGGGCCTCTCGATCGTCGCGCGTACGGTCCAGCAGGCGGGCGGCGAGATCGCCCTGCTCCCGGCCACGGGCGGCGGGACGGAAGCGGTGATCCGGCTGCCGGGAGCACCGCAGCCGCCGCCGGACGCGCCGCAGGGGTGACCTTCTCCTCGCCGGTCGACGGCCCTCGTACGGGGACGCTCGACGGGACTGGATACTGGCCCTCAACGCAGGCACGGATGAGGAGCACGACCGATGACCAGCGACAATCGCATAGGACCGCCCAGTTTTGGCAGCGAACGCGACATGCTGCGGGCTTTCCTCGACTACCACCGCGCGACCCTCGCCATGAAGTGCGAAGGGCTCACCGACGAGGAACTGCGGCAGCGGTCGATGCCGCCGTCCACGCTTTCGCTGCTCGGCCTGGTGCGGCACATGGCGGAGGTGGAGCGGGCTTGGTTCCGTCGGGTGTTCGAGGACAACCGCGCCCCCATGGTCTGGTCCGACAAGACCGACTTCCAGGCAGCGTACGACGCGAGCGCGTCGACCAGGGACGAGGCGTTCACGGCCTGGGATGCCGAGGTGGAGAACTCGCGCCGTATCGAGCGGGAAGCTACGTCCCTGGACCAGGCCGGGTGTCAGCCACGCTGGGGCGAGGAGGTGTCGCTGCGGATGGTGATGGTGCACGTGCTTCTGGAGTACGGCCGCCACAACGGGCACGCGGACCTTCTGCGTGAAGGTGTCGACGGGACCGTGGGCGCCTGAGTCCGCAGGAGCCATCGGACTCCACACGCCGGCCAGTTCCGGAGAATCGCCTGCGGGGTTGAAGGGATGGAGTCCAACATCGGTGCGCGACGGCAGGGTTCTGACGGCCGCCGGCACCACGGCCACACCTGCCGGCCCGTCCTGCGCTCACTGACCGCCTACGAGCACTGACCCTTTGGGATCGATCACCGAGGGGGTCTGTCCGGCCCTGTTCCCACCGCCGGAAAGATCGTTGCTCTGCTCCGCCCCCGCATTCCATACTGAGTGCCGCCGCCGGAGATTCTGGCGGTGTTCAGGGGGGTAATCATGCGTATTGCTCGTAAGGCAGGCGTCGCGCTGACCAGTCTCGTCATGGCCGGGGGCCTCGCCACCGCGGCATCCGGCTCGGCTTCCGCCGCGGCGGACGAGATCTGCGGGTACCCGGCCGTCGACGTCTACAACAGCGCCGGCAAGTGGGCCGGCTCCGCCCAGTGGAGTGCGAACCCCGGCTGTGGCGTAACGGGGGACACCCTCGGCGCCTTCGACTCCACCGCCGACGGATACGGCATCGTCGCCCATCTGAGCGCGCCCGACGGCAGCATCGCCGAACGTGTGGTCAGCACCTCCGGCCACAACTCGCCCTACACCGCGTGGAAGAGCGGCAACCTGCCCGAGGGCCATCAGTACGTCATCTGGGCCTGCCTGACGAAGGGCGGCGTCGCGTCCCACTGTACGAAGACCAAGACCGTGACCTCCTGACGCTCGCGTCCGAGACGCCTTGCGCCTGACGGGTCGCGCACCCCTCGCCGGGTGAGCCCCGGCCGCCGCGGTGGATTCCGCGGTGGCCAGGGCTTTCGGCCGGGTCGACGCAAGGACATTCACAGCCGGCTTGCGGGGGTCCGGCTTCGGGACCCGGAAGTACGTGGCCGGCTCCAACCCGCACAGGGCGGATCGCCGCGCTCCCCTCACGTCACGACGAGTGTGCCGGAACAGCGCCGGACTGAGCGAGAACCCGGTGCGCACGGAGGACGACCGCCGCCATGCCCGGCTCTACGCGTGGGGAATGACGGCTCAGCCTGCCGGGTTGTGCCGGATCAGCGATTCCACCAGCCCGGACCGGGTGGCCGGGAAGTCCAGCGGGACGATGCCGAGACCGGTCCAGCCGGACGTCCCCGAGCTGTCGAGGAACGACTGGACCTGCGGGTTGAGCCGGTCCGCGTTGGAGCGGACCGGGAGCAGGGCGGCGGTCGAGACGTAGTTCATGAACAGCTTGCCCGGCTGCTCGGCCGCCTTGCGGAACTGAGCCTCGATCTTGGGGTACTTGGCGAACGGCTCCGCCATGTAGTCGTCCTGGATGTCGAAGAGGCCCGGATCGGCGTAACGCACCCCGGGAAGACCGCCGTTGTCCGCGAGCAGGACCACCTTGCCGCGCGCACCGCCCAGCGTCGGCAGCCCGGAATCGATGTGGAACAGCGGCCGCCAGCCCCTGTTGTCGAGGTAGTCGTCGAAGACCGCCCGGAACGCCGCGTCGCTCTCCTCCGAGTACTCCTGCTTCACCCGCATCAGCACGGTCTCGCCCGGATGTGCCGCCAGGAAGTCCCAGCAGGCGCCCAGCACATCACCGAACATCAGGTTCTGGAACGAGGCCCCGTGATGGATCGCGAAGGATCCGCCGGTGATCCGGCACCGTACGTCCAGGAAGCGCAGACCGCTGTCCAACTGCTGCGCGATCGTCGTGTTCTGGCACTCGGTCCAGGGCCCGCCGTAGCGGGCACCGGAGTCGTGCGAGCCGGGGATGGTGAGGCGTCGCAGCTCGGTGGGGTCCGCGATGCCGCTCATCCAGTCCGGGGTGGTGAATGCCCGGCGGGCCGAGGCGCGGGCGGGCGCCGACCCCAGGACGGCGGTGGCGGAAACGGCCAGTGCGCCGGCCAGGAAGTTCCGGCGGTTGGCTGTGTACGGGCTCATGCGGGGACGCCTCCGGGTGCCGTGGGGGGAGAGCAGCTCACGAATTATGGCGGGTGCACGTCATACAGGGAACAGGGCTTCGCGGGCACTGCGGAGCAACATGGTTCGAGGAGAACTGTGTTGAGCCAGCGGCCTGCCGCGAAAGCGCCGATCGGCTCGGTGCCGCCGCCGCATATTCGAGTGCGCCACGGAATGGGTGGTGGGTACGATCACGAGCGGGGTGGGGGTCGTAGCGCAGTGGTCGTCGCACCTTCTCTACAAGTAGGGGGACGCCGGTTCGAATCCGGTCGACCCCACCCCGTCACCCCGCCCGGCTCCCGCCTTGCCGCTCTCGAACGCCGCCGGGCCGGGGACAGCACCCTTCACTGCTTCTGGGACAGGAGCCGAACAAGCCGGCGGCCCGCCACTTCCCGTGGCGGGCCGCCGGTCTTCGGGTCCTGTCCGATCAGAGGGACACTCCCTCTCGCGTCGGAACTACTGAACGACCGTGATCCGGTCCGTCGCCGGCGGGGCCAGCGGCGCGGCGGCCGTGGAGTGCGCGGCCAGGTAGGCGTTGAACAGGTCCAGGTCGGAGGCGCCGACCAGCTTGTTGGTGCCCTCACCGAGCGCCGCGAAGCCGTCGCCGCCGCCCGCCAGGAACTCGTTCATCGCGACGCGGTACGTCTTGGCGGGGTCGATCGCCTCGCCGTTCAGCAGAATCGTGTCGGCGACCACCCGGTCCGCGCCCGACTTCGTCATGTCCAGCGTGTACGTGAGGCCCTTCGACACCTGAAGGATCTTCGGGCTGGCCTCGTTCGAGCCGCTCACCTGCTGCTGGAGCGCGCTGACGAGCTGTGCACCGGTCAGGTCGAGGACGTTCATCATGTTGGTGAACGGCTGCACGGTGAACGACTCGCCGTACGTCACGACGCCGTCGCCCTCACTGCCCGACGCCTTGTACACCAGGTCGGCCCGGATGCCGCCCGGGTTCATGAACGCGACGACCGCCCCGCCCTTGTCCGCCGGTGCCAGGCCCTCCAGCTGCGCGTCGGCGATCAGGTTGCCGAGCGGCTTCTCCGGGGCCGTGGAGCCGCGGCCGTTGATGTCGGCCGAGATGTAGCCCTGCGGCCGGTTCGCGATCGGCGCCGCGAGGGTGTTCCAGCGCGCGATGAGGGCCGTCATGTCGTTGGCCGGTGCCTGGTCCCGGTCGACGATGTGGTTCGCGGCGACCGGGTTCGCGGGCGCGGGGTGGTGTGCGGGGTGGTGCTTCGACGAGGCCTTGGAGGCACCGGAGCCCTTCACCGCCGTGCGCACGATGTCCTTGGTGCGACGGTCATAGGTGAGCGTCGTGTCCGTGTACAGCTTGCCGAACGACGAGGCCGAGGTGACCAGGCGCGGGTTGCCCGCCGGGTCCGGGATGGTGCACACGTACGCCTGGTGGGTGTGGCCCGTCACCAGCGCGTCGACCTTCGGCGAGATGCCCTTGGCGATGTCGGTGATCGGCCCGGAGATGCCGTCACCGGCGGCCGGGCTGTCGCAGTCGTAGTTGTACGACGCCGAGACGGGCAGGCCGCCCTCGTGGATCAGGGCGACGATGGACTTGACGCCCTGCCGGTCCAGCTCCTTGGCGTACTTGTTGACCGTCTCGATCTCGTCGTGGAACTTCAGGCCCTTGACGCCGTTGGCGGTCACGATATTCGGGGTGCCCTCCAGGGTCACCCCGATGAAGCCGATCTTGACGCCGTTCTTCTTCCACACCGTGTACGGCTTGAGGATCGGCTTGCCGGTCTTCTCGCTCGTCACGTTGGCGGCGAGGTAAGGGAAGTCGGCACCCTTGAACTTCTTGCCCTTCTCGTAACACCCCTCGACCGGGTGGCAGCCGCCGTTCTGGAGGCGGGCCAGCTCGGTGGCGCCCTCGTCGAACTCGTGGTTGCCGACGCTCGTCACGTCGAGGTCGATCTTGTTGAGCGCCTCGATGGTCGGCTCGTCGTGGAAGAGCCCCGACAGCAGCGGGCTCGCACCCACCATGTCGCCGCCGGCCGCGGTGATCGAGTACGGGTGGCCCTTGCGCGCGGTGCGCAGCGAGGAGGCGAGGTACTCAACCCCGCCGGCCGGAACGGACTTCACCGTGCCGTCGGCCTGCGTCTCGCTGACCGTACCGGCCGAGCCGGCCGGCGGCTCCAGGTTGCCGTGCAGGTCGTTGAAGGACAGCAGTTGTACGTCGACGGTCCGGGCCGGCGTGTGATGGCCGTGGTCCTTGCCGTGTCCGTGTCCGCGGTCCTGCGCGCCGGCCGGCATGGCCGCGACGAGCGCTCCGACGGTGGCGAGCCCGGCCGCGGCGGCGAGCACCCGCCGGGACGCGCGGTTCTTCTGCGGTGTCGCTGACATCGGTCCCCTTGTGAGTTCAGCGGAGGTTCGAGATTCGAGAGTGGTGACGAGTCTGGAGACTGCGTGCCGCAGCCTAGAGTCAACGCGCGTAGCGCGACAGGTGTTCGGGGTTACGAACTGGTTGCCGCCCGATCGGAACGGGGTCATTCACCCATCCGGCGTACATATGCGAGCAGAAACGTCACTGCCTGCATATGACAGACAAATATTTGCTCCATGGACAACGGCACCACGGCCAAGACGGTCATCCCCGCTCAGCAGGCGGCCGAACTGCCCCCGGGCTTCCACGAGATGATCGACGACCTGAAGTCCCTCGTGCGCGGCGCACACGTACGCGCACAGCTCAAGGTGAACACCGAGATGCTCCAGATGTACTGGGAGATCGTGCGGACGATCCTGGAGCGGCAGCGGGAGGAGAAGTGGGGCGCCAAGGTCGTCGGACGCATCGCGACGGAGCTGCGGACGGAGTTCCCGAACCAGCGGGGGTTCTCCCGCAGCAGCCTGCACTACATGCTGAAGATGGCCCGCCTCTGGTCCGAGCCAATTGTCCAGCAGCCTGCTGGACAATTGCCCTGGGCTCACCTCCAGGTCCTCATGGACAAGTGCAAAACCCGTCCCGAGCTGGACTTCTACATCCAGCACGCCGTCAGCAACGGCTGGTCCCGGGACGATCTGACCTCGGCGATCCATCACTCCCTGCACCTCTCGCACGCCGCCGCCCTCAACAATTTCGACGCGGTGATCCCCGAGCGGTCGGCGGCCGCGAAGGAGATCATCAAGGATCCGTACCGGCTCGACTTCACCGAGCTGGAGGGAACGCACACGGAGCGGGATCTGGAGAATGCTCTCGTCTCCCGGCTCGTCCGGTTCCTCACCGAGCTGGGCGTCGGCTTCGCGTTCGTCGGCCGCCAGTACCCGATCGTCGTGGGTGACAGCGAATACCGCATCGACCTGCTCTTCTACCACTGCAAGCTGCACTGCTACGTCGTACTGGAGCTCAAGACCCGCAAGGCCCACCCCGAGCACTTCGGCCAGCTTGGGTTCTACGTGTCGGTGGTCGACGACCTGGTCCGGGACAAGGCGCACGACGGCCCCACCATCGGAATTCTGATCGCCGAGAGCCGTGACCGGGCGATGGTCGAGTACGCACTGCGCGGCCACAGCCAGCCGCTGGCCGTCAGCACGTACGCCGGGCTGCCCGAGCGGATGCGCGAGCTGCTGCCCGCCGCCGAGGACCTCTCCCGCATCGCGGACGCCGTGCTGAACCCGCCGGACCCCGCCGAATGACGGGGGCCCGCCTCATCGCCCCGCACCACCTCACCCCGCACCGCACCGGGCGCCCCGTACGCTCGTACACATGACGACTGACGTACCCCTCCCCGCCCCCGGACGCGAGATCCAGACGCTCGACGCCCTCTCCCCCGAGCAGGCGGAAGCCGTCTCCGGGCTGCTCGCCGAGGCGGCCCGGTCCGACGGCAGGCAGGCCGTGTCCGAACAGGGGCGGCTGCAGCTGCGCGGCGGGCACCGGCAAGGTGTGCGGCACTTCCTGCTGACCGCCGGGGGCGTGCTCGTCGGCTACGCGCAGCTGGAGGACACCGACCCCGTGGAGGCGCCGGCCGCCGAGCTGGTCGTGCACCCCTCGCACCGCGGGCACGGGCACGGGCGGGCGCTCGGGGCGGCACTGCTGGCCGCCACCGGGAAGCGGCTGCGGGTGTGGGCGCACGGCGGCCGGTCCGCGGCGCGCCACCTCGCGCAGGTGCTCGGCCTCTCGCTCTTCCGCGAACTGCGCCAGCTGCGGAGGCCGTTGAGCCCGTTGAACATCGCGGAGCCGGTGCTGCCGCCGGGCGTCACCGTCCGCGCGTTCGTCCCCGGGCAGGACGACGCCGCCTGGCTGGCCGTGAACCGCGCCGCCTTCGCCCACCACCCCGAGCAGGGCTCGCTGACCCAGCGCGACCTCGACGACCGCAAGGCCGAGCCCTGGTTCGACCCGAAGGGCTTCTTCCTGGCCGAGCGCGCCAACGGTGCCGGCGACTCCGGTGCCGCCGAGCTGATCGGCTTCCACTGGACGAAGGTGCACGCCGAGGACCAGCTCGGCGAGGTGTACGTCGTCGGCATCCGGCCCGACGCACAGGGCGGCGGCCTGGGCAAGGCACTCACCGCGATCGGGCTGCGCCACCTCGCCGCCGAGGGGCTGCCGACCGCGATGCTCTACGTCGACGCGGACAACACCGCGGCCGTGGCGGTCTACGAGCGGATGGGCTTCACCACCCACGAGGTCGACCTGATGTACCGCACGGAGTCCTGAGCCCCCACAACTCACCAGGGAGGCGGCGTCGGTTGACGCCGCCTCTTTTTTACGCCACCCTTTCACTACTCAATTAGTGAAAGGGGTGAACATGGCACAGTCCGCAGCGGTCGAGTTCCGCATCGACCGGCGCAGCGGCGTCGCCACGTACCTCCAGATCGTCCAGCAGACCAAACAGGCCCTGCGCCTGAATCTGCTCAGGCCCGGCGACCGGCTGCCCACCGCACGCGAGGTCGTGGAGGCCACCGCCATCAACCCGAACACCGTGCTCAAGGCCTACCGCGAGCTGGAGCGCGAAGGGCTCGTCGAGGCCCGGCGCGGTCTCGGCACCTTCGTCACCAGCACCCTGGGCGGCGCGGCGGCCGCCGACGACGCCCCGCTGCGCGCCGAGCTCGCCGACTGGGCCCGCCGCGCCCGCACCGCCGGACTGGACAAGGACGACGTGAGCGCGCTCTTCACCGCCGTACTGAACAAGACCTTCGAGGGAGAACAGGCCGGATGACAGGCGCTGCGATCGAGGCCGAGGGCCTCGGCATGAAGTACCGGGGCAGGGGCGGGGGCTGGGCCCTGCGCGACTGCTCCTTCCGGCTGCCCGCCGGACGCGTATGCGCCCTCGTCGGCCCCAACGGCGCGGGTAAGTCCACCCTCCTGAGCCTGGCCGCAGGCTTCCTGCGACCGGCCGAGGGCACCGTGCGCGTGCTGGGCTCGACCCCCGGGGACGCACGTGCGCGCATGGCCTTCGTGGCCCAGGACAAGCCGCTGTACCCGCAGTTGACGGTCACCGAGACCCTCTGGGCGGGCGCCGAGCTCAACCCGGACACCTGGGACCAGGACGTCGCCGAGCGCATCACCGAACCCCTCCCCGGCAACGCCAAGGTGCGCACCCTGTCCGGCGGCCAGCGCACCCGGCTCGCGCTGGCCCTCGCCCTGGGCAAGCGGCCCGAACTGCTGCTCTTGGACGAGCCGATGGCCGACCTGGACCCGCTCGGCCGGCACCAGCTGATGGGCGCCCTGATGGCCGAGGCCGCCGAGCGGTCCACCACCATCGTGATGTCCTCGCACATACTCGCCGAGCTGGAGGGCGCCTGCGACTACCTCCTGCTCGTCGACGGCGGCCGCGTCCGCCTCGGCGGCGAGACCGACGACCTGCTCACCGCGCACACCCTGCTCACCGGCCCGGTACGGGACCTCGCCCCGCACACCGTCGTCGAGTCCCGCACCACGGGGCGGCAGCTGACCGCACTCGTCAGGAGGGAGGGCCCGGTGGACGCGTCCGCCGGCTGGGAGACGGTGGAGCCGTCGCTGGAGGAGCTACTGCTGGCGCACCTGCGCTCGCCGGACGCGCCCGCGCTGCTTACGCCGAGCGCGGCGCCGGCCCGAGAGGCGGTGGCCGCATGAGCACCCTCGCCCTGCGCGGCCCCGCCCGCGTCGTCGTCCTCCAGCACCGCCGCGCCCTGTGGATCGCGGGGGCGCTCGCGCTCGCCGGGATCGTCCTGCTGACCGCATCCGTGTGGTGGAACTCCGGCACGGCGGACACGTACGCGGACAGCGGGTGCTCGTACCTGGATAGCTCCCCGCGGTGCCTCGCAGCGTTCGACGACATGCTCAGCCACCAGGCGTGGCTCAGGGACGTGCTGCGGTACGCGGGCACCGCCATGATGGTCCTGCCCGCGGCCATCGGCCTGTTCGTCGCCGGTCCGCTGATCGGCCGGGAGCTGGAGAGCGGCACCTACCGGCTGTCCTGGTCCCAGTCCGTCTCCCCCGCACGCTGGCTCCTTGCCAAGCTCACCGTTCCGGCGACGATCACGCTGGTGGCGGTTTCGGTGCTCACGGCGGTGTTCGCCTGGAGCCGGACCTCCCCCGACACCGACCGCCTCGCCTGGTACGACACGAGCACGTACGCCGCGATGGGCACCCTGCCCACAGCGTCGGCCCTCTTCGCCATCGCCCTCGGCGCACTCGTAGCGCTGCTGGTGCGCCGCACACTGCTCGCCATGGGCATCACAGCTCTGGCCTACGGGGCGGTGGCGCTCGCGCTCGGCGCCGTACGCAGCAGCCTCTGGGCGGTCACTACGGTGGTCACGCCGCTGAACGCCACCCCGACCGGTCTCCCGGGCAGCACCCTGTTCGTCGGCAGCGGGCTGATGGCGGGAGAACAGCGGCTGCCCGGCGAAACCTGCTACCGGAACCCGGTACCCGAGGGGGTGGACCGCTGCCTGGCCGACCACCACGTCACCGGCACGTACACCGACTTCCACCCCGCCTCCCACTTCTGGCCCCTGCAGCTCGTCGAGACCGGCATCGTCCTCGTCCTCGCCGCCGCCGCGGCCGCCGTCGCCTTCCGGGTGCTGCGCCGCAGCCACGGCTGAGCGGCCGCGAGGCCAACCGGTGGCCGTGTCCGGGGGCGGCATCCGCCCCCGGACACGGCCACACCGCTTCCTGCATGTCATGTCGCCGTTACCGGGCATTCAGACGCCCTTGCGACCCTCTCAGGATGCAGCCAGCTGTGCCGTCCCCCCGCAACGGGAGAATTCCCGGCAGAGAACGCGCCGACCGTGCGATCTCCGCGATCTCACCCCCCTCCGACGCGCCCCCGGAGCACTCCGCGCGGAAGAATGGGCCCATGAGCCAGCAGCCCAGCTCCGAGGTCCCGGTCCAGCCCGCCGCTCAGCCGTCCGTCGGCTCCCTCGCCGCACACCGGCCGCACGCCGTCGCCGCCCCCGCATCCGCCAGCTCCGCCTTGTCCACCGCGGCCGATCTGGACCCCGACATCGACGCCGACGCCGACGCGTACGAGCCCGATGTCGACGGGGACGAGCTGCCGCAGGGCCGGTTCCTGGACCGCGAACGCAGCTGGCTCGCGTTCAACGAACGCGTTCTGGAACTGGCCGAGGACCCCTCGACCCCCCTCCTCGAACGGGCTAATTTCCTCGCCATCTTCGCCTCGAACCTGGACGAGTTCTTCATGGTCCGGGTCGCGGGTCTGAAACGCCGCATCGCGACCGGTGTCGCCACCCGGTCCGCCTCCGGCCTCCAGCCCCGCGAGGTCCTCGACCTGATCTGGACCCGCTCGCGCGAACTCATGGCCCGGCACGCCGCCTGCTACCAGCAGGACATCGCCCCCGCCCTGTCCGACGAGGGCATCCAGCTGATCCGCTGGCCCGAGCTGACCGAGAAGGAGCAGGCCCGCCTGTTCACCTTCTTCCGGCAGCGCGTCTTCCCCGTACTGACCCCCCTGGCGGTCGACCCGGCGCACCCCTTCCCGTACATCTCCGGCCTCTCGCTCAACCTCGCCGTCGTCGTACGCAACCCGGTCAGCGGCCACCGCCACTTCGCCCGGGTCAAGGTCCCGCCGCTGCTGACCCGCTTCCTGGAGGCCTCCCCGCAGCGCTACGTCCCCATCGAGGACGTCATCGCCGCGCACCTGGAGGAGCTCTTCCCGGGCATGGAGGTCCTCGCACACCACATGTTCCGGGTCACCAGGAACGAGGACCTGGAGGTCGAGGAGGACGACGCCGAAAACCTCCTCCAGGCCCTGGAGAAGGAGCTCATGCGGCGCCGCTTCGGCCCGCCGGTCCGCCTGGAGGTCGAGGAGTCCATCGACCCGTACGTGCTGGACCTGCTGGTCCGCGAGCTGAAGGTGTCCGACGCCGAGGTCTACCCGCTGCCCGGACCGCTCGACCTCACCGGACTCTTCGGCATAGCGTCGCTGGACCGGCCGGAACTGAAGTTCCCCAAGTTCATCGCCGGCACCCACCGCGACCTCGCCGAGGTCGAGTCCGCCTCCGCGCCCGACATCTTCGCCGCCCTGCGCGAACGCGACGTACTGCTGCACCACCCGTACGACTCCTTCTCCACCTCCGTCCAGGCCTTCCTGGAACAGGCGGCGGGCGACCCGGACGTCCTCGCGATCAAGCAGACCCTGTACCGGACCTCGGGCGACTCCCCGATAGTGGACGCCCTCATCGACGCCGCCGAGTCCGGCAAGCAGGTCCTCGTACTCGTCGAGATCAAGGCCCGCTTCGACGAGCAGGCCAACATCAAGTGGGCGCGCAAGCTGGAGGAGGCGGGCTGCCACGTCGTCTACGGACTCGTCGGCCTCAAGACGCACTGCAAGCTCTCGCTCGTCGTCCGCCAGGAGAGCGACACGCTGCGCCGCTACTCGCACGTCGGCACCGGCAACTACCACCCCAAGACGGCCCGGCTGTACGAGGACCTCGGCCTGCTCACCGCCGACCCGCAGGTCGGCGCGGACCTCTCCGACCTCTTCAACCGGCTCTCCGGCTACTCGCGCCGCGAGACCTACCGCCGCCTGCTGGTCGCCCCCAAGTCGCTGCGCGACGGACTGATCGCCCGGATCAACAAGGAGATCGCGCACCAGCGGGCCGGCCGGCCCGCCTACGTACGCATCAAGGTCAACTCGATGGTCGACGAAGCGATCATCGACGCCTGCTACCGGGCCGCGCAGGCGGGCGTCCCCGTCGACATCTGGGTACGCGGCATCTGCGCGATCCGCCCCGGCGTCACCGGGCTCTCCGAGAACATCCGGGTCCGCTCGATACTGGGCCGCTTCCTCGAACACTCCCGGGTGTTCTCCTTCGGTAACGGCGGCGAACCCGAAGTCTGGTTCGGCAGCGCCGACATGATGCACCGCAACCTCGACCGCCGCATCGAGGCCCTGGTCCGGGTCACCGACCCCGCCCACCGGGCCGCGCTCAGCCGCCTCCTGGAGACGGGCATGGCCGACACCACCTCCTCCTGGCACCTGGGCCCCGACGGGAACTGGACCCGGCACGCCACGGACGCGGAGGGCCGGCCACTGCGGCACGTACAGGAAATGCTCATTGACGCCCGGAGGCGCCGGCGTGCGACGCCCTGACCACCAGACCCAGACGGACGTGACCGCGGGGGCGGTGCTCGCACCGTATCTCCGGTCGCAGGCAGCGGACTTCCTGCGGAGTCTGCGCCTGCACCGCGAGAACAGTGCCCCCACGGACGCCGGTCCGCAGGCCGCCGAGCAGGCCGCCGGAGCGCTGCGCCGCTCGTCCCGCCGGATCGGCGCCACCCTGCACACCTTCCGCACCGCGCTCGACCCGCTCTGGGCCGAGCAGCTGCGCACCGAACTGGCCTGGCTCTCCGGCACCCTCGCCCGCGAGCACGCGTACGCGGACCGGCTGAACCGGCTCCTGGAAGCGCTGCACGGACTCTCGGGGACACCCCTGCCCGCGGCCCGCACCTCCTCCGGTGGCGGCGGCGCGAAGGAACGCGCCGCACTCGGCGTCGGTGCGGCGCGCGCCGGCGCACTGCTGGAACGGCAGCTGACCCTCGCCCGGACCCGCGCGCACTCCGCCGCCCTCCAGGCCCTCGGCTCCTCCCGCTTCCACGCGGTGGCCGACGCCGTCGCGCTGCTCGCCTCCGAGGTCCCGCTCGCCCCCTCGGCCGCCGCCCCCGCCGCCGAACTGCTGGCCGAACCCGCCGACCGGGCCGAGCAGCGGCTGCTCGGCGCGGTCGCGGCCCTCGCATCGGACGAGTCGGCCGAGCCGTACAACGAGGCGCAGGACGCGCCCTGGCACCGGACCCGGCTGCTGCTGCGCCTGCACCGGTACGCCCACGAGGTGGTGCGCGGCGCCCCCGATCCGGTCCTGGCCGGGCCGGGGCACGCCCTCGACCTGCACCGGGACGCGGCGGAGGCGGCGGCCGCCGCGGCGTCGGCCGCCCGTACGCCCAGGATCGCGCCGGCGACCGCGTACGCCCTGGGGGTGCTGCACGCCGACCAGCGCCACGAGGTGGCGGCGGCGCGCGCGGTGTTCCGGGAGACCTGGCCGTACGCGGCGGCCGTGACCTCGCGATGAACGGCACGGTGCGGGCGGCGGGGTGCGTGCTCTGGCGCCGTCCGCCCGCATCCGGCGTCGGGGCCGGGGTCGGTGCCGTTGCCGGGGCCGGGGTTGAACTGTGTCTCGTGCACCGGCCGCGTTACGACGACTGGTCCTTCCCCAAGGGCAAGCTGAAGCGCGGCGAGTCGCTGCGGGACGCGGCTCTGCGCGAGGTCCTGGAGGAGACGGGCCACCACTGTGTGCCGGGCGCCGTGCTGCCCATGGTCCGGTACCTGGCGAACGGGCGCCCGAAGGAGGTCACGTACTGGTCCGCCGAGGCCACGGCGGGCGCCTTCGTCCCGAACCGTGAGGTGGACGCCGTGGTGTGGCTCCCCCCGGAGGCCGCCCGCGCCCGCCTGACCCACCCGCGCGACCGGGCCCTGCTGGACACCGCCCTCCCGGTGATCCCGACGGCCTGAGCGCCGTAACGCAGCGCCCCGGCCCGCCCGCCGCCGTTCCGGACCGGGCGGCCCCCACGGATGACGGGTGCCTCGGCCCCGCTCCGCCGACCGGAACCGGGCCGCCCGACACGGTTCACCTTCCGTTCACTCACCCCCGCAAACCACGTCACCTGTTCTGCCTAATTTCGGCAGTACACGGTGCGAGGCACAGACCGCACCGGTAACGACTTCGCACCACCCAACACCTCGCACGCCGTCGTAGAACGTCATCAACCGCGGCGGCTCCTGGAAGGAACACCCGAAAGTGAAGCTTCAGCGCAAGAACCGGCTTCGTGCCACCGCGCTCGGTGCCCTCGCCGTCTCCGGCGCCCTGGTCCTCACGGCGTGCGGTTCGGACAACAACAGCGGCAGCGACACCGGCGGGAGCGGCGGCAAGACGAAGGCCGCCTCGAACGTCAAGTGCGACGGCGCCAAGGGCCAGCTGCGGGCCTCCGGCTCCAGCGCCCAGAAGAACGCCATGGACCTGTGGGTCAAGGACTACATGGCCGCCTGTTCCGGCGTGGAGATCAACTACAACTCCTCCTCGTCCGGTGAGGGCATCGTCGCCTTCAACCAGGGCACCGTCGGCTTCGCCGGCTCCGACTCGGCGCTGAAGCCCGAAGAGGTCGCCGACTCCAAGACGGTCTGCAAGACCGGCCAGGGCATCAACCTCCCGATGGTCGGCGGCCCGATCGCGGTCGGCTTCCACCTCGACGGTGTCGACAGCCTGACGCTGGACGCCCCCACCCTCGCCAAGATCTTCGACACGAAGATCAAGAAGTGGAACGACGAGGCGATCGCCAAGCTCAACCCCGGCGCCAAGCTTCCGGACAAGGCCATCCAGGCCTTCCACCGCTCCGAGGACTCCGGCACCACGCAGAACCTCGGCAAGTACCTCGGCGCGGCCGCCCCGGCCGACTGGAAGTACGAGGCCGAGAAGAAGTGGCCGGCCCCCGGTGGCCAGGGCGCGACCAACTCGTCCGGCGTCGCCGCACAGGTGAAGCAGGTCGACGGCTCGATCGGCTACTTCGAGCTCTCCTACGCCGCCTCGCAGAAGATCACCACGGTCGACATCAACACCGGTGGCACCACCCCGGTCAAGGCCTCCTCGGAGAACGCCTCCAAGGCCATCGCCGCCGCCAAGGTCGCGGGCACCGGCAAGGACCTGGCGCTCGACCTCGACTACACCACCAAGGCCGAGGGCGCCTACCCGCTGGTCCTGGTGACGTACGAGGTCGTCTGCGACACCGGCAACAAGGCCGACACCCTCGGCACCGTCAAGTCCTTCCTGACCTACACCGCCTCCGCCGAGGGCCAGCAGCTCCTCACCGAGGCCGGCTACGCCCCGATCCCCGAGGCGATCAACGCCAAGGTCCGCGAGACGGTCGCCGGCCTCTCGTAACCCGCACCACACGCACAACAGGCAACACGCAACGCACGACACGTAACACGCAGACGCAAGAGGCGGGCCGGTCCGGTACACCCCTCCGGACCGGCCGGCCACCACCCCATCCGGTGCACCGCCGCCAGGGGAGCCTCCGCTCCCCCACACAGACCGGAAAGACCATGGCTTCCACCACACAGACAGAGACACCACCGGCCCGGCCGGGCGGGCGAGCCCGCCCCAGGCCGACCGGGCGCCTCGGCGACCGGATATTCCTGGGCCTGTCACGAGGCTCCGGCATCCTGCTGCTCGTGCTCATGGCGTCGATCGCCGTGTTCCTCAGCTACCGGGCCGTCATCGCCGTCTCCAAGGACGAAGGCAACTTCTTCACCACCTTCGACTGGAACCCGGCAGGCAACCCGCCGGTCTTCGGCATCGCCGTCCTGCTCTTCGGGACCGTCGTCAGCTCGATCATCGCGATGGTCATCGCGGTTCCGATCGCTGTCGGCATCGCCCTCTTCATCTCGCACTACGCACCGCGCAGACTGGCCGGTCCGATCGCTTACGTCGTCGATCTGCTCGCCGCGGTGCCCAGCATCGTCTACGGCATCTGGGGCGCGCTCGTCCTCGTGCCGTACCTCGAAGGCCTGAACCTCTGGCTCGACCAGTTCTTCGGCTGGACCTACATCTTCGAGAAGACCGAGGTCGGCGTCGCCCGCTCGCTCCTCACCGTCGGCATCCTGCTCGCGATCATGATCCTGCCGATCGTGACCAGCGTCAGCCGCGAGGTCTTCCTCCAGGTCCCGAAGATGAACGAGGAGGCCGCGCTCGCCCTCGGCGCCACCCGCTGGGAGGTCATCCGCCTCTCGGTGCTGCCGTTCGGCCGCTCCGGCGTGATCTCCGCCTCGATGCTGGGCCTGGGCCGCGCGCTCGGCGAGACGATGGCCGTCGCCACGGTCCTGTCGCCGAGCTTCCTCATCTCGCTGCACGTGCTCAACCCGGGCGGCGGGACTTTCGCCCAGAACATCGCCGCGAAGTTCGGCGAGGCCGACGCGTTCGGGCGCGACGCCCTGATCGCCTCCGGCCTGGTCCTCTTCGTCCTCACCCTGCTGGTCAACGGCGCCGCGCGGCTCATCATCGCCCGCCGCAAGGAGTACTCGGGGGCCAACGCATGAGCCACGCATCCACCAGCGTCCAGGACCGGCCGACGCCGATCCCGCCCGCGCCGGACAACAGCCTCAGCAGCCGCACGCTGCCCCGCCTGGCGCCCCTCGGCTTCGCCGCCCTCTCGATCGCCCTCGGCGTCGGCATCGGCGCGGCCGCCGGCTGGCACAGCCGCGTGCAGTGGGGCCTGGTCTCCGCGCTGCTCTTCCTGGTGATCTCGTACGTCGCGACCAGCGTCGTGGAGAACCGGCGACAGGCCAAGGACCGTCTCGCCACCAGCCTGGTGTGGGTCTGCTTCCTGATCGCCGTCGTCCCGCTGGCCTCGCTGCTCTGGACGACCGTCAGCCGCGGCTCGGGGCGCCTGGACATCTACTTCCTGACCCACTCGATGGCCGGTGTGCTCGGCTCCGAGGACAGCGGCGGTGTCTACCACGCGCTGATCGGCACGCTGGAGCAGGTCGGCATCGCCACGGTGATCTCCGCCCCGCTCGGCCTGCTCACCGCGGTCTACCTGGTGGAGTACGGCCGGGGCTCGCTCGCCAGGGCCGTCACCTTCTTCGTCGACGTGATGACGGGCATCCCGTCCATCGTGGCCGGCCTGTTCATCCTCTCGATCATGCTGATCGCGGGGCTCGAGCCCTCCGGCCTGATGGGCGCGCTCGCCCTGACGATCCTGATGATCCCGGTCGTGGTCCGCTCCACCGAGGAGATGCTGAAGCTCGTACCGAACGAGCTCCGCGAGGCCTCCCTCGCCCTCGGTATCCCGAAGTGGCGCACCATTCTGAAGGTGGTCCTGCCGACCGCGATCGGCGGCATCGCCACCGGCGTCATGCTCGCCATCGCGCGCATCGCCGGCGAGACCGCCCCGATCATCCTGCTGGTCTTCGGCAGCCAGCTGATCAACCCGAACCCCTTCGAAGGCGCCCAGTCCTCGCTGCCGTTCTACATCTACGAGCAGTACAAGATCGGTGAGACCGCGTCGTACGACCGCGCCTGGGCCGCCGCCCTGGTCCTGATCGCCTTCGTCATGATCCTCAATCTGGTGGCCCGCGGCATCGCCCGCTGGAAGGCCCCCCAGCACTGAATATGCGGCTCCGCCGCGTGGCCGGCCGCTGAGGCGGCCAAAGGAAAGCAGTGATTCAGATGGCCAAGCGCATCGACATCAGCGGCCTCTCGGCCTACTACGGCAGCCACAAGGCGATCGACGACATCTCGATGACCGTGGAACCCCGCTCGGTGACCGCCTTCATCGGCCCGTCCGGCTGCGGCAAGTCCACCTTCCTGCGCACCCTGAACCGGATGCACGAGGTCACCCCCGGCGGCCGCGTCGAGGGCAAGGTGCTGCTGGACGACGAGAACCTGTACGGGGCGAACGTCGACCCGGTCACCGTGCGCCGCACGGTCGGCATGGTCTTCCAGCGCCCGAACCCGTTCCCCACCATGTCGATCTTCGACAACGTCGCGGCGGGCCTGCGGCTGAACGGCAGCTACCGCAAGAGCGCCCTGAACGACATCGTGGAGAAGTCGCTGCGCGGCGCGAACCTCTGGAACGAGGTCAAGGACCGGCTGAACAAGCCCGGCTCCGGTCTCTCCGGCGGTCAGCAGCAGCGGCTGTGCATCGCCCGCGCGATCGCGGTCGAGCCGGACGTGCTGCTGATGGACGAGCCGTGCTCCGCCCTCGACCCGATCTCCACCCTCGCGATCGAGGACCTGATCGGCGAGCTGAAGGAGCGCTTCACGATCGTCATCGTGACGCACAACATGCAGCAGGCGGCCCGGGTCTCGGACCGCACCGCGTTCTTCAACCTGGCGGCGGTCGGCATGCCCGGCAAGCTCATCGAGATAGACGAGACGGAACGCATCTTCTCCAACCCGTCGGTCCAGGCCACGGAGGACTACATCTCCGGCCGCTTCGGCTGAGCCCGGACAACGACTCCACTCCCACAGACGGCCTTGGGGTGCTGCATGGCGGTGCCACCACAAGGCGAAGGGTCCGCCCCGCTCTCCACAAGAGAGCGGGGCGGACCCACATCAAGCAAACCCGGGCCTGCCCGGCGATCGAGGGCACCTCTGAGCCCGTCCGACACCTCTGAGCCCGTCCGGCACCATCAAGCCCGTCCGGCGATTGAGGACAGAGCGCACGCCGGGCGCACCCGGCACCCGAACCCGTGGGGGCCTCACCACCGTCAGCCGAACAACAGCACGACGACCCCGTAGCTAGCGCCGGCGACCAGCGCCGCGGCCGGCATCGTGATGAACCAGCCCAGGATGATGTTCTTGGCGACACCCCAGCGGACCGCGTTCACCCGCTTCGTGGCGCCCACACCCATGATCGCCGAGGTGATGACGTGCGTCGTCGAGATCGGCGCGTGGAACAGGAACGCCGAGCCGAACATGATCGACGCGCCCGTCGTCTCCGCGGCGAAGCCCTGCGGCGGGTCCAGCTCGATGATCTTGCGGCCGAGCGTGCGCATGATGCGCCAGCCACCCGCGTACGTACCCAGCGACAGCATCAGCGCGCACACGAGCTTGACCCAGACCGGGATCGGGTCGCTGTACGTCTCGTGGCCGGAGATGACCAGGGCCATCACCACGATGCCCATCGTCTTCTGCGCGTCCTGCAGACCGTGACCGAGCGCCATGCCCGCGGCCGAGACCGTCTGCGCGATCCGGAAACCGCGCTTGGCCTTGTGCGGGTTGGACTTCCGGAACATCCACATGATGGCGACCATCACCAGGTAGCCGACCACCAGGCCGATCACCGGCGAGATGAACATCGGGATGACGACCTTGTCGAGCACCCCCATCCAGTGCACCAGCGTCCCGCCCGCGAGCGCCGCGCCGACCATGCCGCCGAACAGCGCGTGGGAGGACGAGGACGGCAGGCCGAAGTACCAGGTGACCAGGTTCCAGATGATCGCGCCCACCAGCGCGGCGAAGAGGATTCCCATCCCCTTGTCGCCCTCGGGCGTCGCGATCAGGCCCTCGCTGACGGTCTTGGCGACCCCGCTGCCGAGGAACGCGCCGGCGAGGTTCATCACCGCCGCCATGGCCAGTGCCGCACGCGGCGTGAGTGCCCGGGTGGAGACCGACGTCGCGATGGCGTTCGCGGAGTCGTGGAAGCCGTTCGTATACGTGAAGCCGAGCGCGACGCCGATCGTCACTATCAGTACAAAGGTGTCCACGTGGTTCAGGACTCCTTGACCGCGATGGTCTCCACCGTGTTCGCGACGTGCTCGAATGCGTCGGCGGCCTCTTCCAGCACGTCCACGATCTGCTTCAGCTTCAGCACCTCCATGGCGTCGTACTTGCCGTTGAAGAGCTGCGCGAGGAGCTTGCGGTGGATCTGGTCGGCCTGGTTCTCCAGGCGGTTGACCTCGATCCAGTACTCGGTGAGGTTGTCCATGGTCCGCAGGTTCGGCATGGCGGCCGCGGTCAGTTCCGCCGCCCGTGCCAGTACCTCGACCTGCTGCTCGACACCCTTGGGGAGCTCATCGACCTGGTACAGAACGACCAGGTCGACCGCCTCCTCCATGAAGTCCATGATGTCGTCGAGCGACGACGCGAGATTGTAAATGTCCTCGCGGTCGAACGGCGTAATGAAGGAGGAGTTCAGCTGGTGGAAGATCGCGTGGGTGGCGTCATCCCCCGCATGCTCCGCTGCCCGCATACGCTCCGCGATCTCGACTCGGGAGGCAGAATCCGCCCCGAGCAGTTCCATCAGGAGTTTCGAGCCCGTGACGATGTTGTCCGCAGACGCGGAGAACATGTCGTAGAAGCTCGTCTCCCTGGGGGTCAGACGAAAGCGCACGTGGGGTCCTCGGGGTGCTTTGGATTCGGTCAGGCTGATGCTAGGCGCATCATCCGGCCACGGCTAACCGGCATTCTTCAGTGTCGCGCATCAGGCACAGTGATCAGCACGGGACCCCGGTCACGTTTCAGCTGAATTCGTTAAGATATACCCGCCAGGGGTATGTAAACGGCAGGGTAAAGGGAAAACGGGAGGCAGCAATGACCACCACCGAGGCCACCGGGGCGGACCGGTCGCCGGACACCGCGGACGTCACGACCCCGGCGGACACCGCCGTTCCCCCGGTCGAGATCGTCACCGATCACGACCGTGGCATACACGGCTACCACCACCAGAAGGCGGAGCACCTCAAGCGCCTGCGGCGCATCGAGGGCCAGATCCGAGGCCTGCAGCGCATGGTCGACGAGGACGTCTACTGCATCGACATACTCACCCAGGTGTCCGCGTCCACCAAGGCGCTGCAGTCCTTCGCGCTCCAGCTGCTGGAGGAGCACCTGCGCCACTGCGTCGCGGACGCGGCGGTCAAGGGCGGCGAGGAGATCGACGCGAAGGTCGAGGAGGCCACCAAGGCCATCGCCCGGCTGCTGCGCACCTGAGCCACCGCCACCCGCGCGCTGCTCCCGCGCGCCGCCGGGCCCCGCCGGGAAGCCGCCGCTCCGTCCCGGTCGGCCCGTACCCGCCGGCCCGTACCCGTGGACCCGTTCCCGTCTGCCCGCCGCCGTCAGCCCCGGTGTTCTCCCTGCCGGGGGACGGTGGTGCGTTCAGTGATCACCTTCACATCGAGCACCTCGTCGATACGGTCCGCACTGAGCCGTTCCCCGATCGCCGCCGACGCCGCGATCATCAGCTCGCCGCACAGCTCGATCTCGGCGAGTGCCACATGGTCCGATACGGTCCGTGCGCTGAGCGTCACCACGTCACTCACCTCTCACTGCCGTCGCCGACTTCCTAGGGTAGGGAGCGCACCACACACCGCGCATGGCACGGACGGACCATTTCGCCTCGGCCAGATGCCTACGCAACAGCCCGCAGCCGGGCCGTCCACGACGGTCCCGCCCGCAGGACCGGTCCACGGAGCTCCCTGCCGTGGCGGTTCCTCCCGCGGCGGTCACGGCTGCTGCCCCTGCCGGATCTCACCGGTGTAGATGTCGCGCCCGGCCGGGAGCGGTACGGAGACCGGCGACCCGAACCCGTACAGCAGCGTCGTGGACACCACCTCCACCGCGGGCCCCTCGTTGGCGAAGCTGAACCGGTGCCGCACCTTGCGCAGCCGGCCCTGCTCGTCCAGATACGCGTCGAACGGCACGGTGTCCGTACGGAACCCCTTGGCCGCCGCCGCCAGCGCACCCCGCGAGGGAGCCGGGGCCTGCCGCGCGGCCCGCCCGATGTCGGTGGTCCCCCGGTAGTGCCGCACCGTCACCCCGGCCAGATCGCTCTCGCCCAGGTACGTCACGTCACGCGCCCCGAGCAGCAGTTCGGCCGCGGCCATCGGGTCGGTCGCCCCGCCGGTCACCAGGTTGCCGTCCGCCAGGGACGTCGTGTCGATCCGGACCCACTTGTCCTTGGGCACCCCGGCGCCCCGGTTCATCATGTAGAGCGCGCCGGGGGTGAGCAGTTCCGTGATGGGCAGGTGCTCCTCCTTGCCCACGGCGTCCTGCGGCAGCACCACGCGGAGCCGGCCGGACCGGCTGCGGAAGTCGTACGTCCCCCGGCCCCTGATCGTCACCCGGGTGCCGCCCGCCGCCGTCTCCATCGACGTGCTCACCTTGGCGGTGGTACCGGGGCCAGAGGTACGGGGGGCGCGGGGGGACGCGTTGCCGGGGTCCGTCCCGGTGAGCACCGAGGCCGCCCGCCGCACCGCCTCGACGGCTCCGGGGCCGGCCCGGTCGTCGGCTGCGGCCCGGTCGCCGCCACCACCCGAGCAACCGGCGGCCGCCGCCATCACGCCCATCGCGGCGAGGGCGCACACAGCGCGCGCCCCGCCTCCGGATCTGTGCTGCTGCACCACCATCGCCTGCCAACCCCCAACGCCGTGCCGCTTGCCCGAGCCCCCCACCCGTTCCGGATAACGACGGCCCCTGTCCCCCGTAACGCCGCCCGCCCACCCCTCACCGCCGGACGGCCCCGCCCAGTACCGTGGACGCGTGTATGACCAACACACCGCAGAGGTTCCGCCGGCCGTCCCACCGGCCGGGTCCGCCCACGAACCCACCACCGTCGAACGCGGCTCGTTCTGCACCGCCCGCTGC
Source organism: Streptomyces sp. NPDC048462 (assembly GCF_043200175.1). Lineage (NCBI taxonomy): Bacteria > Bacillati > Actinomycetota > Actinomycetes > Kitasatosporales > Streptomycetaceae > Streptomyces > Streptomyces sp. NPDC048462. The sequence continues at coordinate 29,058 of NZ_JBICXG010000025.1, read as the reverse complement.
GGCTGCGGCTGGTCCGGACCGGCCCGCAGATCCCGCGACCTGGCCCGCTCGGACGCCGACGCACACCGCAGGGCCCCCTGACCGGACCGCCGGCCACACCCCACGAGGACCCGTTCCCCCCCACCCCGGAGGTCCGATGACCCTGCCGAACCGGCGCACCGTCCTGACCGCGGGCACCGCAGCCGTACTCACCGCGGTCACCGCCACCGCCTGCGACGACACCGGCTCCGGCACGCCAACCGGCGGCTCGACCCCGGCCACGACGGGCGGACCGACGCCGACCGGTGCGTCCGCGTCCCCCTCCACGGCCTCGCCGTCCGGCCCGGCGGACTGGCCCGCGCTGGCCAAGAGCCTCGACGGCTCCCTCGTACGCCCCGACGACGCCGCCTACGCGACGGCCCGTCAGCTCTACAACACCCGCTACGACAACCAGAAACCGGCCGCGGTCGCCTACGTCCGGCACGAGGCGGACATCCGCGAGTGCCTGGCCTTCGCCCGGCGCAGCTCCACACCCGTCGCCATCCGCAGCGGCGGCCACTCCTACGGCGGCTGGTCGAGCGGCGACGACCGGCTCGTCATTGACGTCTCGTCACTCTCGCGCGTCGCCGGGGACGGCACGATCGGCGCGGGTGCCCGGCTCCTCGACGTCTACCAGGGACTCGCCGCGCACGGCGTGACCATCCCCGGCGGCTCCTGCCCGACGGTCGCCATCTCCGGCCTGACCCTCGGCGGCGGCCACGGGGTCGCGGCCCGTGCCTACGGCCTGACCTGCGACAGCCTCACGGCCGCGACGATCGTCACCGCCGACGGCAAGACCCTCACCGCCGACGCCAAGCACCACTCGGACCTCTTCTGGGCGTTGCGCGGCGCGGGCAACGGCAACTTCGGCGTCGTCACCGAACTCCGCTTCCGTACCCGCCCGGCCCCGCAGACCGTCACCGCGTTCATGTCCTGGCCCTGGTCGCGCGCCCGGTCGGTCGTCACGGCGTGGCAGGAGTGGGGACCGGACCAGCCGGACGAGATCTGGTCCTCCGCGCACCTCGCGGCGGGCCCCGGCGGCGGAAACCCGACCGTGTCGGTCTCGGCCTTCAGCCTCGGCACGTACGGCGATCTGCAGAACGCCGTCGACCGCCTCGCCGACCGGATCGGCGCCCCGGCCTCCTCCGTCTCGCTGCGCCGCCGCAGCTACCAGGAGGCGATGCTCGTGTACGCGGGCTGCTCGGGCATCACCGACGCGCAGTGCCACCTGCCGGGCACCACGCCGGGTCGCACCTCGCAGGGCACGCTCGGGCGCGAGACGTACGCGGCCGCGTCCGACTTCTACGACCACTCGCTGCCCCCGGCCGGCGTCCAGTCCCTCCTCGACCGCACGGAGGCCTTCACCCGGCTCGACGCGGCCGGGGGCGGCGGCGGATCGATCGCGCTCACCGCGCTGGGCGGAGCCATCAACCGGGTGGACCCGCAGGCCACGGCGTTCGTCCACCGGCGCTCACGGATACTCGCCCAGTACATCGGCGCCTGGCGCCCCGGCACATCGGGCACGTCACAACAGAACTGGCTGAAAAACACCCATTCCACGCTGCGCCGTTACGCATCCGGAGCGGCGTACCAGAACTACGCGGACCCGGCACTGACGGACTGGCGGGACGCCTACTACGGCACGGCCGCCGACCGTCTGGGCGACGTGAAGAAGCAGTACGACCCGGACGGCCTGTTCACGTTCCCGCAGTCGCTCTGAGCGGCGATCGCCCGGCGGGGCGGGCCGCCACAACGAGGGACCGGCCCGCCCGAGGCGGCAGGTACGCCAGGTGTGCGGGTGCGCCAGGTGCGGCAGGTGTGCGGGTGCGGCAGGTGTGCCGGTACAGCAGGTACGGCAGTGCCTATGCGCTGCCGTACCCGGGCACTTGCCGCACCCGGGCACTTGCCGTACCTGGGCACTGCCCGTGCCCCCTCAGGCCTCCGCGCCGCTACGCCGCGAGCCCTTTCTCGCCGTCACCGCCGCCGCCCGAACCGGGCCTCGGCTCGGGAATCCCGAGCGCCTCGCCCCGACTCCCGGACCCTGCCGCCGACAGCGCCCGCCGTGACCGTACGAGCCGGCCCAGCCGGGGAGACCGTGAGACGGCACCCACCAGAGGCGTCAGCAGCATCATCGCGAGCGGGGCGAGCAGCAGTGCCGCGGCCGTGCCGAGGGCGAATCCGCCGATGACGTCGGTCGGGTAGTGAACGCCCATGTAGATCCGGCAGAAACCCTCCAGCAACGCGAGCCCGATGGCCGCGATACCGAACTTGCGGTTCGCCACGAAGAGCCCGACGCCGAGGGCCATCGCCATCGTGGCGTGGTCGCTCACGAAGGAGAAGTCGTTCTTCCCGTCCACCAGGACGTCCAGCCCCTGGTGGTCCTTGAACGGCCGCGGCCGTTCGACGAAGCCGCGGATCGGGATGTTGATCAGCAATGCGATGCCCGCTGCGAGCGGCGCCCAGACGATCCCGGAGACAGCCGTCACCGAATCCTCGGGTGTGCCGCGCCGGCGAGCACTCCACCAGCACCACAGGACCACCAGGACCATGCCGAGCATGATCCCGTACTCGCCGATGAACTCCATGACCCGGTCGAACCAGGTGGGAGCGGACTTGGCGAGCCCGTTGATGTCGTAGAGCAGGCTGACGTCGGGGTTCGACCCATCCAGTGCGAGTCCAGCCATCTGCCGCGGCCCCTTGCCTTGTCTGCTGTTACTGCGGCACACGCCCATGTGCACCGCTCTGACGAACCCCCGTGTTCGGTTCGATCACGTACGTGGGACGACGCTAGGTCAGTGGCTGCGGCCCCGGTCCAACCAGAGAACGACGCGTTCCGCGCGTACGTTCCACTCTCCACCGAATGATCACCATGACGTTACCGAAGAGTGACTCATCGTCGCAGCTCAGGGCCCAGGCTTCACAGAGAGTTCCGGCCACCGCCGCCCATCGGTCAGGCGGCGGGCCGCGCGGTCGGAAGGGCTGCGGCACCGTCCTTGGTGACGCGTGTCGCACCGAAGTAGTCGGGCGAGTCGATCTTGTCGAACCGGATCACGGCGCCGGTGTACGGAGCGTTGATCATGTACCCGCCACCAACGTACAGGCCGACGTGGTGGATGGCCCGCGAGTTGGCCAGGTCGTCGGAGAAGAACACCAGGTCACCGGGGAGCAATTCGTCACGCGACGGGTGCGGTCCGGCGTTGTACTGATCGTTCGCCACCCGCGGCAGCTCGATGTCCACGGTACGGTACGCGGCCTGCGTGAGCCCCGAACAGTCGAACCGCCCGCCCTGCTCCACCGTCCCGTTGCCGCCCCACAGGTACTTCGTGCCGAGCTTCTTCTGCGCGAAGTAGATGGCGCCGGCGGCCTGCTGCGAGGGCTGAACCCGGCCAACCGGTTTGGCGAAGCTCTTCTCCAGGGACCGGATGATCTTGACGTAGTTCTCGGTCTCCGAGATCCCGGGGACCCCGCCGGCCTTGATGACCCGGTAAGCGCCCGCGTTGTAGGCGGCCAGCATGTTGTCCGTCGCGTCGCCGGGAACCTTCTTCACGTACCCGGCCAGTTCGCAGTCGTACGACGCGGCGGACGGAATCGCGTCGGCGGGATCCCAGACGTCCCGGTCCCCGTCGTTGTCCCCGTCGATACCGTGTCCGGCCCAGGTCCCGGGGATGAACTGCGCGATGCCCTGCGCGGCCGCCGGGCTCTCGGCCCCCGGATCCCAGCCACTCTCCTGGTACAGCTGAGCAGCCAGGAGAGCGGGGTTGATGGCGGGACAGAGGTTGCCCCACTTCTCGACGAACGGCTGATACTTGGCCGGCACAGCCCCCTTGGCCAGCCCGACGGCCCCACCGCCGCCGCCCCCGAGGCCGGCGGCGGCGGAGTACGTGCCGACAACGAGCAACGCCACGAAGCACATGGCGGCCCCGACGCCGATCCCACCCACCATCCAGAATTTCCGCACCCCTCAACCTTCCCCCATCGGGGACGGGTTCATGGGTGTTTTCGACGGTGTGTGCGAGTCATCGGGGTCACTGATGGAGCATCAGGGTGCTCCGGCGGACCAGAAGTCGGAGCGGACGTTGGGGCGGGGCAGCGGGTAGACGCCGTCGTAGGACGGGCCATTGGGCGACGTTGTCGACTCGGCCACCTCTGACTCGTCCACGCAGGGGCTGTCCACCTCGAAGAAGGCTTGGCCTCCCCCAAAGAGCAGGGTCACTCCAAAACCGCCGCCTGATTGGGCATAGATGGCAGGCGAGTCCCTATCATTATTAACCCCTTTGATCCTGTAATTACGCTTCCTCCAATCCCTCTCGACCAACCCCAAGAAGCTCCCTCGCCGTTCATCGGACACAACAGTCATCACAGCTCTGCGTCGCGTTACAGAACAGGAACCCGTGGTCGTGGGGCCATGAGCCCATTGCACGACCGGGTTAATGCTCGCTAGCGTTGCATCCATAATCTCGTCGGCGCGCCCCGCAGCTTCCTGCATATCCATATCATCCCTCCCACCACCACTCATGCAACTGGAAATCGACAGTCCTAAAAGGAGCGTCACCCCACACACCAATACACGAACCCTCATCGGTACTCCTCCGCTCTAAGCCTATTTGATTGCCCAGCAGCGACTAGCGCGATACTGTTAGCCGACGAGGCATCTCTGTCGGGATCGAAGTATTGAGAATGCGCATCAATTGAAAGGCCGTTACCGCTAACTAGCTTTGGCCCATCCCCTACAGGAAAACGCCTTGCTCCAAACGCCTCGCTCGCCGGATCTTTGCCGAACCAGAGATCGTCATCACCCTGATCTGCGAGATCACCGACGAGATACGAACCAACCGGCCCTGTCATCCAAACAGCGGCACCAACAGCACTCTGCTGTTTGGATGGAAGCTTGGTTACGACATCGTTCTCTGCCGCACCCACGAAAACGTGATCCTTCCCAACACCGAGATCTTCCGCTCGGTCTACGCCAACTCCAGGACTTCCGACCAGAACGATATCGTCGACTCCTGGAATTCCGCCCCCCTCTTGGGTGGCAGCCCCCACAGTGCGCGATCCATACGAATGACCAATCGCTGTCACATGCGGATCCTCCCCCTCATTCGTAACGGAAATGCCGTCCATGAATCGATTGAAGGCACCCCCGCCCCTCTCCGCCCTTTCGTCCCCCATCACGTCGAGACTGTCAAATCCATCCACCGATTGCGGCGCATCGTACCCGAGCCAAACAATTCCGGCACTCGAGGGATCATGCTGCTGTGTACCAATAGCGGTATCCCGGGCGCGCTTGAGGTCATTCCGCGCAAAGTCCTCATCCAACGACGTATTCAACCCCGGCACATAGGCAGAAACATTTCGCGCCGTATCCGGGTTCCCGAACGAGACAATCGCGCGGCCGTTCCCCTCGTCACCGATACCGAGCAGGTACATGGGCGGCTGCCGGCCCGCACTCAGCTGCCGGTCGATCTCCCGGAGCCCCGCCAGCTTCGTCTCCGCCTCCTCGCCCTCCAACCCGTCCAGCTTGCCGATCAGCAGCTGAAGGTTGTCGCGGTTGGCCGTGTCGCGGACGAGGGCCGGGATGCCGTCCAGGTTGCCGATCTGGTCCGGGTACACCGCGAGGTACTCCTCGCGCTGTTCGTCCGTCAGGCCCGCCCACCACGCCTTGCGCGCGGCCGGGCTCGCGTCGAGGGGGATGCCCGACTTCAGGTAGCCGCGCGCCGCGTCGCGTACGTCCGCGGCGTCGCCCGCCGCGTCCGTCCACGTCCGGTCCGGGACCTTCAGGCCCTCCTCGGCCTTCAGCTCCCGCAGGATTCCGGCGAACCGCCAGTCGATCTCGGCAGCCGTCCGTACGGCTTTCGTCACCCGGTCCGCGATGTCCTGCGCCTTGGCCGTGTTCGGGTTCGGGGCCACCAGCCCGGAGGGCGGCAGGAGCCCCGGGGCCGACGTCACCGACGCCGTGCCGCCCGCCAGCGGTTTGCCGTCGACCAGGCTCTCCCCGGCCTCCGGGTACGTCACCGAGCCGTCGGCGTGCACGGTGAACCTCAGCGCATCCGCGTCGTCCAGCGCGTCCCGCAAGGCCCGTTGCTGGGCCCGCATCTCGTGGGCGAGGCTGTTCAGGGCCGTACGGACCAGGCCGCACTCCGTGTACACGTACTGCAGGTTCTTGCCCAGTTGCCGGAGCCTGCCCACCGCCGCGTCAGCCGCCGCACCCCGCTGGGTCTCGCGCAGGCCGTTCAGCAGTTGCTTCTCGATCCGGTCCCGTCCGGCGTCGGCACGGTTGCTGGCCTTCCCCCATCCGTCGGCCGCGCCCTCCAGCTCGGCGCACTTCAGGTCCCGTAACTGGGCCCAGGTCAGCGAGGCGGCCGGCGGGGTCAACGCAGGACTCCCCGCTCCGGCCTCGCCACCGGCATGAAGGACGACCTCACGGTCTCGTTCGTCTCGCCATGGGCCCGTGCGACGCCCCGCAGGCTCCCGGCCAGGGAACCGCACTCGCGGCGCGCGCACTCGAAGCGCCGCTCCCACGACTCCCGTACGCTGCCCAGTTCCGCGAGCGCGCTCAGCCCCGCCGTACCGGCCAACAGGCCCTCATGCGCAGCCGCGAGCTCCGCCTTCACCGGCCCGAGGTGCACGGCCATCCCTTCCGCGCCCCCGGCGGCCCGTACCCACACCTCGTCGCTGTGCCGAAGCTGATCCCCGGCAGGCCCACCAGCCGCACCCGGCCCACCGGACCCGCCGGATCCACCCACCAGGTCCCTCAGCCTCTGCTGCCCCCTGGGCTGCCCCACAACGGCCACACCGCTCACCCCGCTCATCCCGTTCCTTGATCGTGGAGCGGCACTGTGCCAAACAGGGTGGCCGCGACACGCCGCACGCGCGGCGGCAGGAAGCGCACGGGCAGCCCGTTCCCCGGGCCCCCCAACGGAGTCCAATCCCCCATGGATCACCCGAACGGTGGACCGGGGCACCGCACGCCGGCTCGCCCGGGAGGAAGAATGCGGGCCCATGAGCCATTCGCAGCCCGTCCGCAACGAGTCCGCGTGGCACCGGCCGATGGTCGCCCGCCTGGCCGACGAGCAGCACCGCACCACGACCATGCTGGAACTCTTCTTCGACCTCTGCTTCGTCACCGCGGTCGCCCAGGCGGCGGAGGCGTTCGAGCACGAACTGGCCGAGGGGCGCATCGGCCACGGCGTGCTCGGCTACTCGATGGTGTTCTTCGCGATCTGGTGGGCATGGATGAACTTCACGTGGTTCGCCTCCGCGTACGACACCGACGACGTGCCCTACCGGCTGCTCACCCTCGTACAGATCACCGGCGCACTCGTCCTGGCCGCCGGTGCGACCGAAGCGGTGCAGCACGAGGACTTCACGGTCATCACCTGGGGCTACGTCATCATGCGGCTCGCCATGGTCGCCCAGTGGCTGCGCGCCGCCCATGCCGATCCCGAGCGGCGTCGCAGCTGTCTGCGTTACGTCGTGGGGATCCTCGTGGTGCAGATCGGCTGGGTCGTACGTCTCTCCCTGCCCGAGGGAAGCGGGCTCGTGACGTTCGCGGTCCTCGTGGTCGGGGAGATCGCCGTGCCCGTCTGGGCCGAGCGGGCGGCCGTCACCACCTGGCACCCGCACCACATCGCGGAGCGGTACGGCCTGTTCACGCTGATCGTGCTCGGTGAGTCGATCACCGCCGCCACCGGTGCCGTACGCGTCGCCCTCGACACCCACGCGCCTCTCGGCGACCTCGCCGCCCTCGTCGTCGGGGGGCTCCTGACCGTCTTCGCCCTGTGGTGGCTGTACTTCGCGCAGAGCGCGCCCAAGCGGCTCACCACCCTCCGCGTCGCACTGCTCTGGGGCTACGGGCACTACTTCGTCTTCGCCTCCGCAGCCGCCGTCGGCGCCGGCCTGGCGCTCAACGTCGCCCACGCCACGGGCCACGGACACCTCTCCGACCACGCGGCGGCCGCGGTCTACACCGTTCCCGTCGCGGTGTTCATCACCCTCGTATGGCTGCTGCACCACCCCACTCCGGTACGGCTCGACGCCGCCGACGCCGTGCATCCCGTCGCGGTCGTCGCCGTTCTCGCCGCGACGTTCGCGCCCTCGCCCGTCCTCGTCACGGGCATCCTCACCGCACTCCTCATCGCGGCGAAGCTGGTCCTCTCCGCGCGCGGCGCCAGGACGGCGGCACCCGCCCCGCTCGATGACTGATCAGCGAGTGCTGCGCGCGGCCTGCCCCGGCAGGGCGATGCCGTGGGCCTGGGCGACCCGCCCCGGACGCAGGGTCCACGGCACCGGTGAGGTGTCGGTCAGCCAGTCCTCGGCGACGATCCGGTGCACGACGAAGCCCCGCAGCGACCGCGACAGCTTCCAGCCCAGGCCCTTGCACAGCTGGCCGTAGCTGGGGCCGTGACCGTGTTCCGCGCGAAAGGAGGCGGCGAAACCGGCGGCCTGCGGTCCGCGGTCGGGATGCCCGTCCTCCCAGGCGTCGTAGGCGGTGAGCACGGACCGGGGGGCCGGGATGTCGGCCGGGGGATACATGAACGCCTTGGCCACCCGCCCCGTGGAGAACCGGCACAGCGGGCAGTGCTCGACCGCCTCCACGTGCCGCCGCAGAGCCGGAGTGGTGCCGGACTTCCACCCGTCCCACGCGGCCGGGGTGATCTGCTCCGGCTCGGGGACGGCGGGCGGGCGGCTCGCCTCTGCGCGCGCCTCCGCCGCGATCTCTTCCGGCGTACGGAGCAGGCCCGCGAGGTGGCGCACCACCGGGGCCAGCCGGTACGCGTCACCGGAGAGGTCCGCGAGGAACCCCTTCACGGCGAGTTCGGGCACGGCGGCACGGCATGCCTCCGGCAGTTCCCCGGGAAGCCGCCCGTCGAGCTCGGACGTGCTGTGGGCCGCGAGGAACAGGGCGGCCAGCCGGGTGGCCGGCGATGCCTTCCTGACCGGCTTCGCGATCCGGGCGCGCATGGCCCATCCGGACACCCGCGACCGGGTGCCCTTGCCCAGCGGCAGCGGGTGGTCCGCCTCACGGCTCAGGTCGGGCACCCTGATGCCCACCGGGACGTCCTGGTCCCCGTCGACCAACGGTCCCGGCACCTGCCATCCGACGGCCTCCAGATCGGCCACGGCCCGGCTCGGGTCCTCCAGCTTGAGCGAGCGCACGTCGGTTCCGGTGACGTTGCCGACACCGCCCCGCGCGGCCCGGATGGCCACGATGACGGCAAGGAGCTGCGCATCGGGGGAAGCGAGCGGCAGCCCGGCAACGTACGAGAGGAGGGCACGCGCCCCCTCACCCTGACGTGTGGTCAGCAGAAACGGCGGCAGAGCGGGGTCGACGGGCGGCGGCGAGGCGGTGGTCTCTTGCGAGATGACAGTCTTGGGCACATCTCTCCTAACGCGGGTCGGCCGTCGAGGTCACGGGCAACACTGTCACCGGCCGGGCCGGCGAGGGCTGGTTGCATGGTGCCCCATGGACCGGTCCGCCCGCCGAATCACGCCACCGGGCCGCCCCTCGCCAACTCCCTCCAGCTCGCCCAATGGTTGGACGCCGCGTGCCGAACGGCACGTGTCCGAACGGGGGGATGAAGCGGGATGAGGAACAGACAACGCATTGCGGGACCGGCCACCGGAACGGCGCTGCTGGCGGGGTCGTTGGCCGGCACGGCATCACCGGCCCAGGCCTACAGCCCGAACCCGACGGTCAAGACGTACTACCGCGACACGGGAAGCTGCCCGTGCAGTGGCGGCACGCTCAGTGACCCTTTCGACGGTACGTACGTCCAGCGCGACCCCGGAGGGTTCGCCGTCAAGATGGAGCGGTCCGCCGGCGGCTGGTTCATCGGAAAGGCCGAGTTCCAGAGCAATAGCCTGAGGACTGTCCCGTAGTAGCCGATCCGCACACCGATCCGGTCCCGGTACTGCGGCGCGCGCGGACGTGGGGCCGGCCGCCGAGGAACCTGGCCCCGACCCGGAGCCGGGGGCAAGCGCCCCCGACGCCGGGTCGGTACCCGGTGCGGTTACGCGGACCGCAGCCGGTACGCGTAGGTGTACGTGCGCCCGGCGTGCAGCAGGTACTCCGCGAGCGGCGGGGCGCCCCAGGAGTCGTTGCCGCCGACCCCCATCTGCCGGTGGTTGACGCCCAGGATCGTCTCGTCGCGCCGCTTCACCTCGTACGGGTGCTTCGGCCCGTCCAGGTCGAACGGCGAGTGGTGCAGGACGCTCGTCTCCAGCATCGGCCCGCCCTCGTCGGGATCGGCCCGCACGAGAAGTCCGGTGCCCGTCCGGTCCGTCACCGACAGATGGCGTACGTCGGTCATGTTGCCGGTCTGCTCGGGACGGACGTACGGCGCGACCTGCTCGTCGACGGTGGAGCGGTAACGGCCCACGAACGCGCCGGTGTGCCGGTCCCAGTAGTTCTCCTGCGGGCCGCGCCCGTACCAGTCGATCCGCTCGAAGCCCTTCGGGAGCGTCAACAGCGCACCCACCATGGGGAGATCGGGCAGCCCGGCGGCGGCCTCCAGGGTGTGCCGGACCCTGATCTCGCCGTCCCCGCGGACGGTGAACACGGTGGTCCAGGAGGAGGCCGTGGGGGCGGTGGGCAGGGTGCACGCCACCTCGACGGTGACGACTCCGGGCGACGGCCGGGCGGTCCTGACGGAGGTGACCTCGCGGTCGGTGCCGGCGTTCCGCCAGGTCCGAAGGGAGTTGTGGGCACCGCGGCCGATGTCGTTGTCGGTGGGCCCGCGCCAGAAGTTCGGCACCGGGCCACCGGCCAGCAGCAGCCGGCCCTTCACCCGGTACGACTCCAGCGTTCCGGTGGACTTGTCCAGGACCACCTCCATGTCGCGCCCGCTGATCCGGACCCGGGCGCCGGTCTCGTCGAGGTCGAGGGCCGGCAGGGTTTCCGGGGCGGGGCCGGCGGGGGCCGGGGTGTGCCAGTCGAGGCCGAGCTGTTCGGCGGCCACGGTGTGCCCGGCATCGGCCCAGCTGGCCGCCTTCCTCAGTACGAAGGCGACGTTCAGCCAGTACTCGGCGCCCGGCTCGGGCTTCTGCGGCTTCCGCCAGGGGATGCGCACGGTCCCCTCACCGCCCGGCGCCACCTCCGGCGCCGCGAGCGCGCCGTGCTGCACGCTGCGCCCGTCGCAGGTCACGTCCCAGCGCAGCTCGTACGCGTCCAGGCCGCTGAACAGGTGCTTGTTGCGCACCGTGACCGTCCCGGCCGCGAGGTCCGCCGCGGCGACGGCGACCGGCTGGTAGACCTTCTTGAGCTCCAGCAGACCGGGGTGCGGGGTGCGGTCGGCCGCGACCAGACCGTTGCAGCAGAAGTTGGCGTCGGTCGGATAGCCGTCGTGCCAGTCGCCGCCGTACGACAGGTAGGTGCGCTTCGCGTCGCCCGGCACGGGGAGCCGGATCGCCTGGTCCACCCAGTCCCACACGAACGCGCCGTGCAGATTCGGGTAGCGCTCGAAGATGTCCCAGTACTCCTTGAGGTTGCCGCTGCTGTTGCCCATGGCGTGCGCGTACTCGCAGAGCATGAAGGGGGTCTGCTTGCCCGACTTGCCGTACGCCTCCACGTCAGCCGGCTTGGTGTACATCTCGCTGTGCAGGTCGGCGACCTCGTTCATGCCCTCGTAGTGCACGGGCCGGGACGCGTCCCGGGCGTGCACCCAGTCGGCCATGGCCTGGAAGTTGGAGCCCCCGCCGGCCTCGTTCCCCAGCGACCAGACCACAACACTCGGGTGGTTCTTGTCGCGCTCGACCATGGAGCGGATCCGGTCGACGCACGCCTCGGTCCACTCCGGCAGGGAGGCCGGCACGGTGTCGCGGACGCCGTGCGTCTCCAGGTTCGTCTCGTCGATGACGTACAGGCCGTACTCGTCGCACAGTTCCAGCCAGCGCGGGCTGTTGGGGTAGTGCGAGGTGCGCACGGCGTTGATGTTGTGCTGTTTCATCAGCCGGATGTCCTGGAGCATCCGCGGTTCGCGGACCGCCTGGCCATGGTCGGGGTCGGACTCGTGGCGGTTGGTGCCTCGGAACATGACGGGCTTGCCGTTCACGGTGAACCTGCCCGGCCCGTACTCGACCTCGCGGAAGCCGGTACGGGTCCGCTGGACGTCGACCGCGCGCCCCGAGCCGTCGGTGAGCGTGACGACCACGGTGTACAGGTTCGGGTCCTCGGCCGACCACAGGGCGGGCGCGGAGACGTCCGCCTTCAGCGTGACCTCCGTGCCCCCCGAGCCCTGTGGGACCACGTCGCCGGTGAGCGGCCGGCCGACCCGGCGCCCCCGGCCGTCGTACAGCACCGCCTCGATCCGATGGCGGCCGGCGGCGGCGACGCCGCTCCGGTCGCGCACCGTGGCGGTGACGGTGAGGACCGCGTCGCGGTACACGTCGTCCAGGGCGGTCCGCACGAACAGGTCCTGCACATGGACCGGCGCGACAGCGTAGAGGTAGACGTCACGGAAGATCCCGGACAGGTCGATCATGTCCTGGTCCTCCAGCCAACTGCCGTCGGACCAGCGGTAGACCTCGACGGCCAGGGTGTTGTCACCCGGCCGCACATGGTCGGTGATGTCGAACTCGGCGGGGGTGTAGCTGTCCTCGCTGTAGCCGACCCGCTTGCCGTTGACCCAGAGGAAGAACGCCGACTTCACGCCCTGGAACGAGATCAGCGTGCGCCGGCCCGACCAGTCGCGCGGCACGGTGAAGGTGCGGCGGTAGGAGCCGACCGGGTTGAAGTCGTGCGGGACGGCCGGGGGGTCGGGCGTCTCGTAGCCGATCCACGGGTAGCGGATGTTGAGGTAGATCGGCTCCGGGTAGCCCTCGATCTCCCAGTTCGACGGTACGGGGATCCGGTCCCAGCCGCCGTCGTCGTAGCCGGGCGCCTCGAAACCGGCGGGCCGGGCGTCGGGGTTCTTGGACCATTTGAAGCGCCAGGTTCCGTTCAGGGAACGGAAGTACGGCGACTTCTCCATGTCTCCGCGCAGGGCGTCGGAGCCGCTCGCGTACGGCACGAGCCGGGCCCGCGCCGCCTCCCTGCCGACCTGGAACACCCTCGGCTCCGCGTCCCACTCGGGGCCGTCCGCGGCGAAGGCCTGTCTCTGCGCGGAGAAGACGGCCCAGCCCGCGAGGGCTGCTCCGGTGGAAAGGACGGAACGACGGCTCGGACGGTATGCGCTCATGAAGCGACTCCGAACGGAAGGCAACAAGAACCACCACCATCAGACGGAATCACTCAACACGCAAGACTCCGCGCGGGATCGCCGCGCGTGGCGGCCGACGCGGCCCCCACATCAGGGGCCCGACCACCTCAAAGGGCGTAACGGCGGGGCCGAAGGTGTCCGGAAGTACACGCCCGGCCGGGACACCGGCAATCCGGCATCCCACCCCACTCGCCTACGGCAGATCGCCTGACCGGCAGTCCGGCTTCGCCACGCATTCCACCCAGAGCAGCTTGCCGCCCTGCCCCGGGAGCCCGCCGCGCATCGGGTACGCGCCCCAGCACTCCGCGTAGAGCGTGACGAGATACAGCCCCCGCCCCCTCTCGGCGAGCTCCGCGGGCACCCGCTCACCCCACCGGAACGGTGCCGGGATGCGCGGATCGGTGTCCCACACACCCAGCCGGACCCGGCTGCGCCCCGCGTCACGCATACGCAGGGAGTACGGCCCCGAAGAGTGCCGGTACGCGTTGGTGACGAGCTCGCTCGCCAGCAGTTCGGCGGTTTCGATGAGTTCGGGCACACCGTGAACGCGGAGTACGTGACGGAGCATGTGCCGGGCCACCCCGGGGGCCCGGGGATCCTGCGGGAGTTGGAGGGTGTACGTCCAGGGCGGCGCTACGGTGGCCGTGGGCATGGAAGTCTCCGGTCGCGAGGGCGGAAGGTGTGGATGAGGTGTCCTGCGGTGGGTGCCCGGTGACGAGACCGCTCCGTCGAGCGGGGTACTTCCGGGCGGGGGCCTGGAACCGAGATTAGATGGGTGCAAGGATTCCTTGCACCCATGGACCGGAATCCTTGGCCCGAACCACTCGTGTGAGTGACAGTCCAACCCAGCTGCATGGCAACGGGAGTTCGAGATGGCACGCAGGGCCGCCCCCTCCGCACGTCGCACACGACTTGGCGCCGAGCTGCGCAAATTGCGGGAACGCGCCGGAATGACCACCACACAAGCAGCCGACCTTCTCGGCACCAGCTCGGGGCAGCTCAGCAACATAGAGGTGGCACGTTTCGGGGTGAGCGCCGAACGAGTACGGGTCGCGGCCCAGACGTACTCCTGCACGGATCAAGCCCTGATCGAGGCACTCGTATCCATGACGACCGATCGCAAGCGCGGCTGGTGGGAGGAGTATCGGGAGATCCTTCCGCCCAGGCTGCTCGACCTGGCCGAGATCGAGCACCATGGCACCGCCCTGCACGCGGCACACAGCATCCACATCCCCGGCCTGCTCCAGACCGTCGATCACGCCCGGGAGATCTATCGGCAGGCCGTCCCCGACTTGCCACCGCCGGAGATCGAACACCGCGTCTCCTACCGCATCAAGCGGCAGGAAGTCCTCTACCGCACGAACCCCGCGCCCTACCGGGCCGTTATTCACGAGGCGGCTCTGCGCATGCGGTTCGGCGGCCCGGACATCGCCCGGAGTCAGCTCCGGCACTTGCTCAAGATGAGCGAGCTCCCCCACACAGCCATCCGCGTGATCCCCTTCGAGGCCACTTGCTACCCGGGTTCGGGGCAGTCCCTCTACTACGTACGCGGCCCCGTCCCCGTACTCGACACCGCGCAGCTCGACCAATCGCACGGGCCCGTGTTCATCGACGCGGAATCCCAACTGGACCAGTACCGGTTGCTGCTGGAGCGTCTCGACGCCGCTTCACTGGACGTCCAACAGTCCCAGGAACTCATCCACAAGATCACTCAAAGCCTGTGAAAGGAACCCCGATGCCCGCACACACCTGGCAGAGGTCGTCCTACTGCGCGCAGGGAGAAGCGTGCGTCCACGTGGCCACCCACAACGGCACGGTGAGACTCACCGAATCGGGCGACCCCAGCGGCGTGATACTCCGGACCACCCCCGCCGCCATCGACGCCCTCCTCCGCACGCTCAAGGAGGGCCGGCTCCATGACTGACCACCCCGCCGGCCTCGCCTGGATCCGCGCCGCTCCCGAGGACGAGCCCGGACCCGGCCCCTGGATCGAGATCGCGTTCGCCGAGGGCGACCTCGTCCACCTGCGCGAGACCAGCGACCCCGAGAACGTGGTCACAACCACCCGCACCAAGTGGGAGGCCTTCGCCAAGGGCGTCCGGGCCGGCGAGTTCGACCACTTCGCCGAACCCGCCGACGGATAGGACCTGCGCCGGGATTCCGCCCGGCCGGGGCCGAATCCCGGCCGGGCCACCCGTACACCGCCGTCGGGTGCGACGATCCACCGCATGACCGGATGGATGTCCCCGGACCCCACGCCACGCCACGCGATAGTGCTGGTCTGCGCGTACGCGACCGGTCTCCTCCTCGTGGGGTCCGTCGCCCACATCACCGGCCTCCTTCAGCACGGCCTTCGCCCCTACGACTGGGCTCCCGGCTGGCTGAACCTGTACTGGACCTCGCTGGCTCTCCTGGACACGCTCGCGGCGCTCCTCCTGCTCCAGGGGAGGCGCGCGGGGTTGGACCTCGCCTGCGCCATCATGGCGACCGACCTCGTGGCCAACTGGTACGCGGTCCACGGCATCCAGCACAGCCACTTCGCGTTGCAGCCCGGTCTGCAACGGCTCACTGCTTTCACCGTGCTCGTACTGGGAACGACACCGTTCGTCCGCAGGCACCTCAGCAGGTGACGCGAGTGCGAGCGCCTGACGGGTCCGGGCACGTGTCCGAAGACCTCACGGCGGGCATGATCAATCGCATGAAAGCGGGCAAGAGGGACGTCGCAACCAACGGCACGAGGCTCGGCACGAGCACGAGTGCCCCTGTCGGCACCGGAGCAAGCAGTAGACCAGGACAGATCCTGCGCTGGAACTTCTTCATAGGCGGCCACCTGAGCGCCTCCGTACCCGTGCGCCTCGTCGAACGCACGACCGCCGGTCAACTGGTGTGGATGGAGACCGGCACGCCGATGTGGCGCACCGTCCTGCCGCGTGGCGCCACGCACCTACGGGACATCGCCCCGCACGAACGCCCCGCCGAGGGCTACCCCGTGGTCCCCGACCGCTGGCCGATGGGCGACGCCCTCTTCTACCAGCCGGCCGGTGCGGCCCACTCCGTCCTGTGGCTCTTCGGGCGCAGACAGAAGTTCCGCGGCTGGTACGTCAATCTGGAACGCCGGGTCCACCACGGCGAGGACATCGACATCGCGGACCACGAACTGGACCTCAACGTGGCGCCGGACCGCACCTGGCGGTGGAAGGACGAGCAGTCCTTCGCCGACAAGACCGGCCATCCCGCGTACTGGACCGCCGCGGAAGCGATCGCCATCCGGTCCGAGGGAGATGCGGTCGCACGGCTCGCCGAGGCCGGAACGTTTCCCTTCGACGGCTCCTGGTGCGATTTCAGGCCACCATCGGCCTGGACGACACCACCCCGCCCGCCCAACCCCCGCCGCTCGCTCCTCTGAACGACGCACGCCTCCACCTCGCCACTCATGCGCCGATGGGTGCGGTTCGCGTGCGGATGCCCGTCTCGGCCAGGGTGGCGCGATGGCGATCATTGCCCGGCGCCACCCTCCGTGATACACAGAGTAACGATATGTAATTCGCTCACACACCGATTCGATCCGCAGGTCAGGGCGGTCAGACCGGTCAAATGTGCGAGATCCGGGTAAAGAGAGCCGCCAGGTCGTCGTGCGAACGCAGTTTCATCAGCGAAGATAGAGGGTGACTCGTGCCGAGCGGTGCGGGCACCGAACTACCCAGCAAGGGCGGTGACTTAAATGATCCTGGCAGCTGAAAAGGGCGACATCACCACCATCATCGGCGGAATCGCCCCGAACTGGGGGCCGTTCGGGACCTTGGGCAACGAGGCCCGCGTCATGATCGAAGTGGTGATGGCGATCGCCATCCTGCTCTGCCTCGGCATCGCGATCTGGGGAGCGGCGAAACAGCGGATCGGCGCGACGGCTCTGCGTGACACGTTCAGCGCGGAGCAGGGCAAGGGGCTGATCGTCGCCGGCCTCACCGGTGTGTTCATCATCGGATCGCTGGGAACCTTGTTCACCATCGTCTACGGGATGGCCGTCTAACCAGCCGTCAGCCCGCGTCCGGGGGCACTCCAGCCCCGTCCCCACCATCCGTCCGTCGTGCCCACCGGCAGAGGTTGCGTCTCCCTGATGTCGAGTCACCACACCGCGCCCGCGCGGAAACCAGCACGGCTACCGTCGTACTACGACGCGGTTCAGGCAACGGTTGAGGGGGCGTACGCGGCATGAGTCCCGGCGACGAAGACGGTTACGGCAACGACTCCGGCCGTTCGCACGACGGCTACAGCACCCTCGGCGGCACGCGCCAGACCCGCACCCGCCTTCCCGACGGCCAAGGCGGCGACGGCTACGGCCCCCGCCGCCCGGCCCGCAACTCCCGCTCGCTCTTCACGGTCCTCGGCGTGGTGGTCCTGCTGCTGGCCGCTATCGCCTTCGCGAACTTGGGCGGCGGCAACGGTGACGACGGCGGCGACGGCGCGCCGGGAAGCGGCGGCAAGAAGGCCGGCTCGGCACCGACCGCAGCCACGGGGACGAAGCCGGTGGCGGGGAAGAACGGCTCGATTCCCTCGGGGTTCGCACATGACGAGCAGGGGGCGCAGAGCGCGGCGGCGAACTATTCCGTGGCGCTTGGTTCTGCGGACATGTTCGACAAAAACCGTCGACGCGCGATCGCCACGGCTGTATACGCACCAACTGTGGCTTCCGCCCGCCAGGATGCCCTCGACAAGGTCTACTCCGGTGAGGCTTTCCTGGCGAACATCGGCCTGAACACCGACGGCACCGCCCCTGCCGGCCAGACCTTCATCTCACGTTCCAATCCAGTCGGAACCAAGGTGGAGAAGTTTAACGGAGACACGGCGAGCGTCTCCGTCTGGTACTCAGCGTTGTTCGGCCTGGCCGGTGAAGGGTCGAAGAACCCGGTCTCCGAGAGCTGGTTCACCAACACCTTCGCCCTCACCTGGATCAACGGAGACTGGAAGGTAGCCGACTTCACCCAGAAGGACGGCCCCGCCCCGGTCGGCCGTGACCAGGCTGCCTCCCCTGCCGGAGAGATGGCCGATGCTGTGGAACAGTTCGGAGGGTTCACGTATGCCCGGTAAACGACAGAGTCGGGTCCTCTCGTTGTCAGCCCTTGTGGGCACTGTGCAGGTCTCTCTAGTCCTGCTGGCCACTCGTGCATTCGCAGCGCCCTCACCAAGCCCAGCACCCAGCAAGGGCAGCAATGCCTGTGATCTGATCCGTGGACCCGCCAAGGACTACTGCGAAGGCGGCGCAGGCACCTCCAAATCCAACGCCCCCAAGAGCACCGACCCCGCCCTGGACCCCCTCACCTCCCTGGGACGCGGCTGCGCCGACGCCGCCGCCTGGATCGTCGGGAAGCTCAGCGACGCCGTCAAGAGCACCGCCAACGTCGACTTCACGAACACCCGGTTCCTCCAGCAGTACGCGATCGTTTTCGCGGCCTCCACCGTGCTCACGCTCGTCCTGTGGCTGCTGGCCGTCGCCAAGCGCGCCATCCGCGGGGTGCCGCTCACCACAGCCATTTCCGAGGCCATCGGGTTCCTGTGGCTGACGGTCCTCGCGTCCGCGTTCACGCCGCTTATCCTGTACACGATCGTCTCCGCCACCGACGCGGTCACCGAGGTCATCGCCTCGTCCTCCGGCGGGCAGACGGACGTCTTCTTCGGGTCGTTCGCGGACGCGCTCAAGAAGGACTCCGACATCGGCGGCGGACCGATCATGCTGATCGTCGTCTCGCTGGTGTCGATCCTCGCCGCCGGCATCCTCTGGCTGGAACTCGTGATCCGGGCCGCCCTGCTCTACGTCGGCGCCCTCCTCGGAACCGCCGTGTACGCGGGTCTCGTCGACAAGAACATGTGGGGGCACGTACGCCGCTGGGCAGGCATCATGATCGCGGTGATCATGGTGAAACCGGTCATCGTCATCGTGCTCGGCCTGGCCGGTGCGCTGTCGTCGGACGACGGGCCGAACGCGTTCTCCGCCGTCGTGTCCGGGCTGGCCATCATCCTCCTCGCGATCTTCGCCTCCGGCATGATCTACCGCTTCGTACCCGGCTTCGGCGACGAGATCCAGGGCGCCCGCACCAACCGCAAGCAGGCCACCGACGGCTCCCAGGCCGCCGCGATGATCAGCTCGCCCGCCGCGCTCGTCTCCCAGGGCATCAAGACCCACAGCAGCCGCGGTGGCGGCGGCCAGGACGGCGGCGGCGGCGGCAGCAACAGCGGCGGCGGACGCCCCGCCAATCCGGTCAGCGGCGGAGTCGCCGCCCACAGCTCCCGCAACTCCGGGAGCGGGGTCGGCGGCGGATCTGTCCCCTCCGCCGCACCTCCGCCCCGCAGCGGGTCGGGTCCCACCTCCGGTACCCCGCACAGCAGCCGCAGCCCACGCCGCGGATCAGGCAGTTCAGGTAACAGCACAGGAGGTGGCGGGCGTTGAGCACCCAGTCCCATCCGATCGCGCTCCGCCGCACGTATCTCATCGGCCGGGCCAGGCCAAACGCCATGGTCGGCAAGAACCGCGAGACCGGCGAGATCGCCCTGATCATCGGCGGGGCCTTCCTCGGCATGATGAGCGGGCTGCTCGTGCCGGTCCTCTCCATGCGGATCGTGCTGCTCACCGGCTTCCCGCTGCTCGCCCTGGCGATCGTCTACGTCCCGTACAAGCACCGCACCTTCTACAAGTGGTTCGAGATCAACCGCAGCTACAAGCGCTCCCTGCGCCGCGGCACCACATACGCGTCCGGGGCCATGGAAGCGGGTGTGAGCGCCGACGGGCGGGAGGTCGAGATCGGGCCACCCCCAGGCATCGGCCGGATCAACTGGCTGGCCGCACCCTTCGGGCCCGACGAGATCGCCGTCCTGCTGCACGCCGACCGCCGCACCGTCACCGCCGCGATCGAGATCGAGGGGCCCGGCGTCGGGCTGCGCGACAGCGAGGACCAGGAAGCACTCGTCGACCGGTTCGGCACCCTGCTCAAGCACGTGGCCAACGGCGACGGCTTCGTGACCCGCATCCAGATGCTGGCCCGCACCCTGCCCGCCGACCCCGACGCGCACGCCAAGGACGTCGCCCAGCGCGGCGACAAGGCCTCCCCGGGCTGGCTGCAGGAGTCCTACGACCAGCTCCAGTCCATGGTCTCCACCTCCAGCGAGCAGCACCGCGCCTACCTCGTCGCCTGCATGGAGTTCGACCGCGAGCTCGCCGCCGAGGCCAACGCCATGGCCCGCGCCGCCCGCCCGCACGGCGGCCGCAAGCTCGACCGGGACGCCGGTCTCGCCGTCGTCATGGCCCGCGAGCTCACCGACATCTGCGCCCGCCTCGCCGAGGCCGACATCCGGGTACGGCAGCCGCTCGGCCAGAGCCGCCTCGCCTCGCTCGTCCACTCGATGTACGACCCCGACCACCCCATCGACCACATCCAGGCCATGACGAAGCGCAATGCCTGGCCCGCCGAGCTGGACGCGGTCGAGCCGACGTTCCTCCAGGCCAAGACCCGCGAGTCGTCGACCCGCGCGCCCTGGTGTCACTCGACGGCCTGGGTGAAGGAGTGGCCGATGACACCCGTCGGCGTCAACTTCCTGGCCCCGCTCCTCGTCCACACGCCCGATGTGATCCGTACGGTCGCGGTCTGCATGGACCTCGAACCCACCGAGATCGCCATCGAGCGGATGCTCACCGAGAAGACCAACGACGAGGCCGAGGCAAGCCGCCAGGCCAAGATGAACCGCACCGTCGACCCCCGCGACATCGCCGCTCACGGACGGCTCGACCAGCGGGGTGAAGATCTCGCGAGCGGCGCGGCCGGGGTGAACCTGGTGGGGTACATCACCGTGTCGTCCCGTTCGCCCGAGTCCCTCGCCCGCGACAAGCGGACGATTCGGGCCTCGGCCGGCAAGTCGTACCTGAAGCTGGAGTGGTGCGACCGCGAGCACCACCGCGCGTTCGTGAACACCCTGCCGTTCGCCACCGGCATCCGCCGATAGCCCCACCCGCCCGATAGCCCCACCCGCCCGAGAACACCCGAGGGCAACCGAGAGCGCACCCGAGAACACCGAGAGAGCACCGAGAGAGACGAAAGGGAGGTCGGTCACGCCATGCGAGATCCGCTGTCCGCGTTGTCGGACGCCTTTACCGCCTTCCTCTTCGGGAAGGTGGAGACGACCCGACTGCCCGTCCGCACCTCCACCGGACAGGCACAGGCGGTCTACCTGCCCACCGCCGCCCCCGGCCTCGGTGACTCCGGCGTGATCATCGGCCGCGAGGTGTACTCCGGCAAGGGCTACATCTACGACCCCTTCCAGCTGTACGGGCAGCAGCTCCCCGCCCCGCACTGGCTGGTGCTCGGCGAGTCCGGCAACGGCAAGTCCGCGCTGGAGAAGACGTACGTGCTCCGCCAGCTCCGCTTCCGCGACCGCCAGGTCGTCGTCCTGGACGCCCAGGGCGAGGACGGCGTCGGTGAATGGAACCTCATCGCCCAGGAACTGGGCCTGACCCCCATCCGCCTCGACCCCACCTCCGCGCTCAACGGCGGCATCCGGCTCAACCCGCTCGACCCCGCGATCACCACGACCGGGCAGCTCGCCCTGCTCCGCACGATCATCGAAGTCGCCATGGGCCACGGCCTCGACGAGCGCTCCGGCTTCGCGCTCAAGGTCGCGCACGCCTTCGTGAACGAGACGGCGACCGACCGTCAGCCCGTCCTGATGGACATCGTCGACCAGCTGCGCCACCCGGAACCCGAGTCGGCCGAGGCGATGAACGTCGACATAGACGACGTACGGGCCTGGGGCCTGGACGTCGCCCTCGTCCTGGACCGGCTCGTCGACGGCGACCTGCGCGGCATGTTCGACGGGCCGACCTCGGCCGACATCGACCTGGACGCCCCGCTGATCGTCTTCGACCTCTCCCACATCGACCGCAACTCGATCGCCATGCCGATCCTGATGGCGATCGTCGGTGTGTGGCTGGAGCACACCTGGATCAGGCCGGACCGGAAGAAACGCATCTTCCTGGTGGAGGAGGCCTGGCACATCATCAACTCCCCCTTCGTGGCACAGCTCTTCCAGCGCCTGCTGAAGTTCGGCCGACGACTCGGCCTGTCCTTCGTCGCCGTCGTCCACCACCTCAGCGACGTCGTCGACGGAGCCGCGGCGCGGGAGGCGGCGGCCATCCTCAAGATGGCGTCGACCCGCACGATCTACGCCCAGAAGGCCGACGAGGCCAGAGCGACCGGCCGGGTGCTCGGGCTGCCCCGATGGGCGGTCGAGATCATCCCCACCCTCACCCCGGGCATCGCCGTCTGGGACGTCAACGGAAACGTACAGGTCGTCAAACACCTGATCACCGAGGCCGAACGCCCCCTCGTCTTCACCGACCGCGCGATGACCGAGTCCTCCGCGATCGATCTGCTCCCGGAAGACGTACGCGCCGCCGAACTGGAGGCGGAGCAGCGCGCGGCCCGGATCGAGAACCAACAACGGCTCAACGAGTCGTCCGAGTCAACGGTGGCATGACATGGCAGGGCGCGGCGAGGCACGTTCCGGCGGCAGCGGGGGCGGCAGCGGCGGCATCCCCGACGGGCTGCTGATCGGCCTGCTGGCCTTCCTGCTCGGGCTGACGCTGCTGGCCTGGACGGCCACCGGTCTGTCCGGACTCCTCGCGCACGGCGCCTGGCCGCACGGCGTCACCCTCCCCGAGACCCCGCTGGCCATGCGGCGCCTGGTGGAAGCCCCGCACGACCTGCCGGCCGCCTGGCCGACCACACCGGCCGGTGCGCTCTCCGGATACGGGCTGTTCTGGGGCCTGTTCATCGGCGAACTGATGGTGCTGGTGGTGCTGAGCATCTTCGTGATGGGTGTGGTCGCACGCTGGCGCGGCGTACGGTCCAGGCAGCGCGACCAACGGCGGGAAATGCTGCACCAGCTGAGGGAAGGTCAGTCGGAACGGACAGCCCCCCGACAGCGCCCCGACCTGGAGAAGCAGCAGGAGTACGGACACCAGTCCCCGCCCCCCACAGCCGAACCCGCACCCGGACGCGGCCCCGCACTCGCACCCACAGAACACCTCCCCGAACCACAGCCACACCCCCGGACCACACCCCCGGCCACCACAACCACCACCGCCCCCACTGCCGCTTCAACCGCCATCACCACCGAGCTCCTGGCGACCGCCGCCCCGCTCACCGTTCCCTCGCCCCGCGCCCCTCTCGTCGTCTACGGCCCCGCCGCCACCCGCCGGCCCACCGTCGTCCAGGCCATCAGCGAGGCCGCCGGCCCCGTGCTGGTCGTCACCTCCGACCCCACCGTCTGGGCGGAGACCAAGGACGCCCGCGCCAAGCTGGGCCCCGTCCTCATCTACGACCCCGGCCACCTCTGCGACACCCCGGCCAGGCTCCACTGGGCCCCCGCCACCGGCTGCGAACAGCCCGACCTGGCCGCCGCCCGCGCCGCCGCCCTCCTCGCCCCGGTCCGCCCGCAGGCCCGCATCGACGCGGCGACGGCCGACACCGCCGAGACGCTCCTCCAGTGCTGGCTGCACGCCGCGGCCATCGACGGCCGCCCCTTCCGCCAGGTCCACCGCTGGGCCCTGGGCAGCACCGCCCACGAACCGGTGCGGCTGCTCCGTACCCACCCCAAGGCCGCGTCCGGACTCGCCGGACTCCTGGAGTCCGCGCTCACCGCTCACCCCGAACGCCGCGAGATGGCCCAGGAACTGACCGTCCGGGCCCTCGGCGCGCTCTCCTCGGTCCACATCCGCGACGCCTGCACCCCGAACCGGGCCGATGCGCTCGCGCTGGATTCTTTTGCGGACGAGGGGGGCACTCTTTATGTGGTGGGTGAATCCATCGAGAATCCCCGATCGGGCCCCGGAGCCATGCCCCTGCTCACGGCGCTCGCCTCAGACGTGGTCGAGCACGGCCGCCGCATGGCCACACGGTCATCCGACGGTCGGCTCGACCCACCAATGACGCTCGTCCTCGACGACGTCGCAGCCGTCGCACCGCTGCCCCGGCTGCCCGAGCTGCTGGCGACGGGCAAGAAGCTGGGCCTGCCCACCGTCGCCCTGCTCCGCTCCCCCGAACAGGCCCGCGCCCGCTGGACCCAGCAACTCCAGACGCCGAGCGCCCCCTGACCGAGCACGCCACCACACCCCGGGCCAAGAACCCCGGGCCCAGCGCCCCACCCCGGCCAGCTCCACCCCGGCCCACTCCACCGCGACCCGTTATGGCCGGGGCACCGCGTGCTCCAGCTCAAGTGTCGTCGGGTCGCCCTGCAACGGCACCGTCTCCCCGGTCGGCACGAACCCGTTCCGGCGGTAGAACGCCGAGGCCCTCGGGTTGTTCTCGTGCACGTACAGCCGTACGCGTTCGATCAGCGGCTCGCCCAGCGACCACGCCCAGTCCATGCCGGCCCGGAACAGTTCCTCGGCGACTCCCCCGCCCCGGGCCTCGGGACGCACGAACACCCCCACCACATGCGCCTGGTGGATGTCGGCCACCGCACCGAACCGCACCTCCGCGCCGGGCCGTTCGACCAGCACGGTCAGCGAACCCGCCCAGCTCCCGTCCGGCGCCTCGGCGACGAACTGCCGCGCCTCACCGCCGCCGGTCTCCGAAGCACCGGCCGCCCGCTCCTGCCAGAACGCGTCGGGCCGCTCCACGGCCTGCTCGTACGTCTCCAGGAACGCCACCGGCGCCACCGGATCCCGCAGCGCGGCCAGCCTGATTCCCTTCGCCGACTGCCACTCATCGGCACGCAACGGCCGTATCACGTAGTCCATGCGCCGATCCTCGCCCGACGCCGACAGCCCGTGCAAACGAGTTCCCGTCGCGGCCCCGGCGTCGTCCCCCGGTACTACGCGCGCCGCCACCTCCCGCCCCCGGGCCGACGCCCCGCGCCCGCCCGCTCCGTAGCGTCGACCGCATGATCAGGGCATACGAACTCACCAAACGGTACGGGGACACCGCCGTCGTCCAAGACCTCGACTTCACGGTCCGCCCCGGCACCGTGACCGGCTTCCTCGGCCCGAACGGCGCCGGGAAATCAACCACCATGCGCATGCTGCTCGGCCTGGACGCCCCCACCCGCGGCCGCTCGACCATCGGCGGACGCGCGTACGCCGCCCACAGCGCACCGCTCACCGAAGTCGGCGCCCTGCTGGAAGCCCGCTCCGTACACCCCGGCCGCACCGCCTTCCACCACCTGATGTCCCTCGCGCACACCCACGGCATCCCCCGCAGCCGCGTCGAACACGTCCTCGACCTGACCGGGCTGACCGCCGTGGCCGGGAAGCGGGTCAAGGGCTTCTCGCTCGGCATGGGCCAACGGCTCGGAATCGCCGCCGCGCTGCTCGGCGACCCGGCCGTCCTCATCCTCGACGAACCGGTCAACGGCCTCGACCCCGAGGGCGTGCTGTGGATCCGCAACCTGCTCAGATCCCTTGCCGCGCAAGGCCGCACGGTCCTCGTCTCCTCGCACCTGATGAGCGAGACGGCGCTCACCGCCGACCACCTCGTCATCATCGGGCGCGGCCGCCTCCTCGCGGACACCACGGTCGACGACTTCGTCGCCACGGCGGGCGGCGCCTCGGTCCGGGTCCTCACCCCGCAGGCCCCCGCCCTGCGCGACCTCCTTGGAGGCCCAGGCATCGACATCACCAGCCCCACCGGTACCGAGCCCGGTGCCCTGGAGGTCCGCGGCGCGGACGCCGCCCACATCGGCCGCGTCGCGGCCGCACACGCCATCCCGCTGTACGAGCTCACCCCGCGCACCGCCTCGCTGGAGCAGGCGTTCATGGACCTCACCCAGGAGTCGGCCGAGTACCGGATCACCGCCCCCGAACCGACCGGAGTCCCCGCATGACCACCGTGGCAGTCACCCCGCACCCCTACCGCATCACCCCGGCCCGGGTACTGCGCTCCGAATGGCACAAGCTCAGGTCCCTGCGTTCGAGCTGGATCACCCTGGGATCGGCAGCCGCGCTGGTACTCGCCGTCGGCATCGTCATGGGCACGACCTACACCTCCGGCGGCGGCGACTCCGACGTCGACACGGTCATCATGGTTCTCTACGGCACCGCCCTCGGCACGCTCTGCACGGTGGTGCTGGGCATCCTGTTCACGGCGGGCGAGTACTCGACGGGCATGATCCGCGCCTCGCTCACCGCCGTCCCCCGCCGGCTCCCGGTCCTGTGGGCGAAGGCGGCCGTCTTCACCCTCACCGTGTTCACCACCATGCTGCTCACGTCGCTGATGACCTTCGTCGTCGCACAGTTCTTCCTCGACGACACCGACCAGGCGGCCTCCCTCACCGACCCCGGCGTCCTGCGCGCCGTGGCGGGGAACGCCGTCGGGACCACGCTCCTCAGCCTGATCGCCCTGGGCCTCGGTGCCCTGCTCCGCTCGGTTCCCGGCGCGATCGGCGCGTTCATCGGGGGCGTGATGGTCCTTCCGGAGGTGCTCTCCATGCTTCCCTACGACGCGGTGGAGACCGCCGTCCGCTATTTCCCCACCCAGGCCGCCGGCGTTCTGGGCTCCGCGGCCCCGCTCCCCGACGCCGCCTCCAACGGTGGCGCCCTCCTCGCCCTCGTACTGTGGGCCGCGGCGTCCCTGGGGGCTGCGGCCGCGCTCCTGCGACGGCGCGACGCATGACGTGTGTGACGCGAGGCATGCGAGGGACGCGAGAGACGCGAAGGAATCCGGGGGCGAGGACGGACAGGGCGCTGGACTGGTGAGGGAACGGATGACGAACGGATGACCCACCACGACACGCACCGGCCGCCGGGACCCAGCCCGCTGTCCGGTCACATCCAGCGCACGGTCCAGCGCGTCCGCGCGTTCGACCGGCGACGGCCCGCCTGCTGGAACGGGCTGCTGACGGCGTTCTGGGTCGGGTTCGCCGTGCTCGACTTCACGTCGGGCGGCTGGCGCACCGTCGCCGGCAACCCGCACGCACCGGGAACGGCCGTGTTCGTCATCAGCGTGGCGCTCTCCGTGCCACTCCTGTGGCGCCGGAGTCATCCACAGGCCGTCCTCGCCGCCATGGCCCCGTTCGCCCTGCTGAACGTCTGGACGGGAGCGGTCGTCCAGGCGGCCTACTTCCAGGACGTCGTCGTCTTCAACATCGCTCTGCGGCTGCCGATGCGCGCCCTGGCACGGTCCGGCGCGATCGTGATCGCTCCGCTGGTGATCGGCTCCTTCCGCTTCCCGGACCAGTGGGACCGGCTCTTCGTCCCCCACCTCTGGGTGTTCGCGTTCGCCGCCCTGCTGGGCATCCTCGTCCGTACCCGCCAGGAGTACACCGAGGCCCTCGTGGACCGCGCCGACCGGCTGGAGCGCGAACGCGACCAGCAGGCCCGGCTCGCCGCAGCAGCCGAACGGACCCGGATCGCCCGGGAGATGCACGACATCATCGGCCACAACCTCTCCGTCATCACCGGCCTGGCGGACGGCGGCGCCTACGCGGCGGTCAAGAGCCCGGAACGGGCCGTCCAGGCGCTGGACGCGATCGGCACGACCAGCCGCCAGGCACTCACCGAACTCCGCCGCCTGCTGGGCGTCCTGCGCGACCAGCCCGACCCCGCCGACCGCGCCCCGCAGCCCACGCTGGACGACATGGAGGCCCTGCTGTCCGGTGTGCGGCGGGCGGGGCTCCCGGTGCGGCTACGGCTACGCGGTACGCCTCCGGCCGTCGAGCCCAACGCAGGGAGGCAGTTGACGGTCTACCGGGTGGTGCAGGAGGCGCTGACCAACACGCTGAAGCACGCCGGCCCGGCCCCCGCCCTGGCAGCCGAGGTCACCCTGACCTATCGTCCGACAGAGCTGGAGGCCCTGATCACCGACAACGGCCTCCCACGCCCCGGCACCGAAGCCGGCAGACCCGAGTCGACCGGGCAGGGCATCACGGGAATGCGCGAACGGGCATCGCTCTACAACGGCACACTCGAAGCGGGCCCCCCTGCCTCCTCCGGCTGGCAGGTACGGCTCCGACTCCCCCTGAAGGACTCCCTCACGTGACGACCGTGCTGATCGCGGACGACCAGCCGATGCAACGCTTCGGATTCCGCATGCTGTTGGAGAGCCAGGACGACATGACGGTCGTCGGCGAGGCCGCCAATGGCCACGAGGCCGTCCAACTCGTCTCCCAACACCAGCCGGACGTCGCGCTGATGGACATCCGCATGCCTCTGCTGGACGGCATCGAGGCCACGCGCCGCATCATCAGGACCGGCTCCCGCACCCGCGTCCTCATCGTCACCACCTTCGACCTGGACCGGTACGCGTACGACGGTCTGCGCGCCGGCGCGAGCGGCTTCCTGATCAAGGACGCGTTGCCGGAGGAGCTTCTCTCCGGTGTACGGGTGGTCGCCGGCGGCGACGCGGTGGTCGCTCCGAGTCTGACCCGCCGTCTCCTGGACGCGTACGCCCAGCACCTGCCGGCGGCCCCCGGGGGGCCTGCCTCGCCGGAC
This sequence comes from Streptomyces sp. NPDC048462, assembly GCF_043200175.1. NCBI lineage: Bacteria > Bacillati > Actinomycetota > Actinomycetes > Kitasatosporales > Streptomycetaceae > Streptomyces > Streptomyces sp. NPDC048462. The sequence goes on along the minus strand of NZ_JBICXG010000025.1, from coordinate 369 downwards.
CCCCGTATCGCGCGCCTCACGGACCGGGAACGGGAGATCCTCACCGTCATCGGCCAGGGCTGGAGCAACTCCGAGATCTCCGAGCGCTTCCATCTCGCCGAATCGACCGTGAAGACGCACGTCTCCCGCATCCTCGCGAAGACCGAGGCCCGGGATCGTGTGCAGGCAGTCATCCTGGCGTACGACACACACCTGGTCAGCCCGTCCTGACGGCCCGTTCGGGAACGCAGAAAAGCCCCGTGCCACAAGGGCACGGGGCTTAACTATTAAAAGAAGTTCGGCGGCGTCCTACTCTCCCACAGGGTCCCCCCTGCAGTACCATCGGCGCTGAAAGGCTTAGCTTCCGGGTTCGGAATGTAACCGGGCGTT
>NZ_JBICXG010000024.1:0-115159 GCF_043200175.1 Streptomyces sp. NPDC048462 | reverse complement strand
CCCCGGGGGGGGGGGCACCCCCCGGCGCGGGTTTATTGTGTCTTCTAATCAATTTCATCCCCAAAAAGTGACAAAATGCACCGGGGGGGGCGGGGGGGGCCCCCCCCCCCCCCCCCCCCGACGGAGACCCCAGCACAGCAGAGGACCAACTGCACGAAGGGGAAGCCATGACAGCGACGACCGACGGAAGCACCGGGGCTGTGGATCCCCGCGCAGCCTCGGCCAGTAGACCGACATCCGAATCGACCACCGCCGCGGACGACGTACTGGCCGCCGCGCGACGGGCCGCGGAACGCTCGGTGGAGCACCTCCTCGGCAAGCAGGACGAACAGGGCTGGTGGAAGGGCGACCTCGCCACCAACGTCACCATGGACGCCGAGGACCTGCTGCTCCGCCAGTTCCTCGGAATCCAGGACTCCGCCACGGTCCGGGCGGCCGGCCGCTTCATCCGGGGCGAGCAGCTCGGTGACGGCACCTGGGCCACGTTCCACGGCGGACCGGGAGACCTCTCCGCCACCATCGAGGCCTACGTGGCACTGCGGCTGGCCGGCGACCGGCCGGACGACCCGCACATGCTCCGCGCCTCGGGGTGGGTCAGGGAACAGGGCGGGATCGCGGCGAGCCGGGTGTTCACCCGGATCTGGCTGGCCCTGTTCGGCTGGTGGAAATGGGACGACCTGCCGGAACTCCCGCCCGAGCTGATGTTCTTCCCGAAGTGGGTCCCGCTCAACATCTACGACTTCGGCTGCTGGGCCCGCCAGACCATCGTGCCGCTCACGGTCGTATCGGCGAAGCGGCCGGTCCGGCCGGCCCCCTTCGCGCTGGACGAGCTGCACACCGACCCCGGTGAGCCCAACCCACCCAGGCGCCCCGCACCGGCGGCCAGTTGGGACGGTGTCTTCCAGCGCCTCGACAAAGCGCTGCACCTCTATCACCGGATCGCCCCGCGCCGGGTGCGCCGCCTCGCGATGAACGCGGCCGCCCGCTGGATCATCGAACGCCAGGAGAACGACGGCTGCTGGGGCGGCATCCAGCCGCCCGCCGTCTACTCGGTCATCGCGCTGCACCTGCTGGGCTACGACCTCGACCACCCGGTGATGCGGGCCGGGCTCGCCTCGCTGGACCGGTTCGCGGTCTGGCGCGAGGACGGCGCCCGCATGATCGAGGCGTGCCAGTCCCCGGTCTGGGACACCTGCCTCGCCACCATCGCGCTCGCCGACGCCGGCCTGCGCCCCGACCACCCGGCGCTGGTGAAGGCGGCGGACTGGATGCTGGACGAGGAGATCGCCCGACCGGGCGACTGGTCGGTGCGAAGGCCTCAACTCCCGCCGGGCGGCTGGGCGTTCGAGTTCCACAACGACAACTACCCCGACATCGACGACACCGCGGAAGTGGTCCTCGCGCTGCGCCGGGTCCGCCACCCGGATCCGGCACGCGTCGAGGCCGCCATCGCGCGCGGGGTGCGCTGGAACGTCGGCATGCAGTCCCGCAACGGCGCCTGGGGGGCGTTCGATGCCGACAACACCAGCCCGTTCCCCAACCGGCTGCCCTTCTGCGACTTCGGTGAGGTCATCGACCCGCCGTCCGCGGACGTCACCGGGCACGTGGTGGAGATGCTCGCCATCGAGGGCCACTCCGCCAACCCCGTCACCCGGCGCGGCATCGAGTGGCTGCTCGCCGATCAGGACGCGGCGGGTGGCTGGTTCGGCCGATGGGGCGTCAACTACGTATACGGGACAGGGTCGGTGGTGCCCGCACTCGTCGCCGCCGGACTGCCCGCCGCGCATCCCTCGATCCGGCGCGCGGCCGACTGGCTGGAGTCCGTCCAGAACGACGACGGTGGCTGGGGCGAGGACCTGCGCTCCTACAAAGAGGACAAGTGGATCGGCCACGGGGCCTCGACCGCGTCCCAGACGGCCTGGGCGCTGCTCGCACTCCTCGCCGCGGACCGGCGGGACACCCCCGCCGTGGCCCGAGGCGTCGCCTGGCTCACCGAGACCCAGCAGCCCGACGGCTCCTGGGACGAGCCGTACTTCACCGGGACCGGCTTCCCCTGGGACTTCTCGATCAACTACCACCTCTACCGGCAGGTCTTCCCGCTGACCGCTCTCGGGCGGTACGTGCACGGCGACCCCTTCGCCGGCCGCACGGCCATCCGTGAGGGGGTCTGATGGGCGAACCAGCGGGGCCGCCCGGCCCCGCCGCCCCGCTGCTGATCGCCTGCGCGCTCGGCATCGAACAGCTCGCCCTGCGCACCGGCAGGAGCAGGGCGGACAAGGCGCCGGGGCCGGTGACCGTACTCCGTACGGGCATGGGGCCGAAGGCGGCCGAAGCCGCCGTGGCACGGGCGCTCGGCGAGAGCCGGGCACTCGGCGCCGCGGTCATCGCCTCGGGGTTCTGTGCCGGGCTGACGCCCGGCATGCACCCCGGAGATCTGGTGGTGGCCGACGAGACCCGGTTCGCCGGGGAGTCGGCCGCCTGCACCGGCACCGAACTGCTTGCCGACGCACTGGCCAGAGCAGTACCGGGACGCACCGTCCACACCGGTCCGCTGACCGGCTCCGACCATGTCGTACACGGGCATGAGCGGGCCGGGCTGCGGACCACCGGAGCGATCGCGGTGGACATGGAGTCCGCCGCCACTCTGCGCACCGCCCTGCGCGCCGGGCCCCGCCCGGTTGCGGCCGTACGGGTGGTCGTGGACGCTCCACAGCATGAGCTCGTCCGCATCGGCACGGTCCGCGGTGGAATATCGGCATTCCGCGTTCTCCGTGCCGTCCTACCGGCTTTCTATGAATGGCACCGATCTCTGCTGCTCCCCAGGAGGTGAGCTAGATGGCCATGCCACTCCGTCAGACCATCAAGATTGCGACGTACCTTGCTGAACAGAAGCTCCGCAAGCGGGAGAAGTTCCCGCTGATTGTCGAGCTGGAGCCGCTGTTCGCCTGCAATCTCGCCTGCGAAGGCTGCGGGAAGATTCAGCATCCGGCCGGAGTTCTCAAGCAGCGGATGCCGGTGGCCCAGGCCGTCGGCGCGGTGCTCGAATCCGGCGCCCCGATGGTTTCCATCGCGGGCGGTGAGCCGCTGATGCATCCGCAGATCGACGAAATCGTTCGGCAGCTGGTGGCGAAGAAAAAGTACGTCTTCCTCTGCACCAACGCGATGTTGATGCGCAAGAAGATGGAGAAGTTCACGCCGTCGCCCTACTTCGCGTTCGCCGTGCACATCGACGGGCTGCGGGAGCGGCACGACGAATCGGTCGCCAAGGAAGGAGTATTCGACGAGGCGGTGGCCGCGATCAAGGAGGCCAAGCGCCGAGGTTTCCGGGTCACCACCAATTCCACCTTCTTCAACACCGACACCCCGCAGACGATCATCGAGGTCCTGAACTACCTCAATGACGAGCTGAAGGTCGACGAGATGATGATCTCGCCCGCCTACGCATACGAGAAGGCGCCCGACCAGGAGCACTTCCTGGGAGTCGAGCAGACCCGCGAGCTGTTCAAGAAGTCCTTCGCGGGCGGCAACCGGGCCAGGTGGCGGCTGAACCACTCGCCGCTCTTCCTGGACTTCCTGGAGGGCAAGGCCGATTTCTCGTGCACGGCGTGGGCCATTCCCAACTACTCGCTCTTCGGCTGGCAGCGGCCCTGCTATCTGATGAGCGACGGCTACGTGCCGACGTACCGGGAACTCATCGAGGAGACCGACTGGGACAAGTACGGCCGGGGCAAGGACCCGCGCTGCGCCAACTGCATGGCGCACTGCGGCTACGAGCCCACCGCCGTACTGGCCACCATGGGGTCGCTGAAGGAATCCCTGCGTGCCGCGCGGGAGACCATCGGCGGGAACCGGTGAGCTGATGACCGCCGGAGAACCAGTGGTACTGGCTCTCCGTGAGCCGTCGGCCCGGCCGCTCGCGACGCGTCGCCGTGCGCGGCGCGTCCTGGCCGGGCCGGCGGCGGCCGGCCGGGACGCAGCGGTTCCGGTGCAGCCGACGACGAGGACCCAGGCGTCACCACCGGGGGTCCCCGCCGTCAACGTGAGCTGAGACAGGATTAGAGAGGGGGCCCGGTATGACGCTTCTGCGGAGCATCCGGGGGCCGCACGATCTCAAGACGCTCAACGAACCACAGCTCGGCGAACTGGCCGAGGACATCAGGAAGTTCCTGATCGAGGCGGTGGCCAGGACCGGCGGCCACCTGGGACCCAACCTCGGCGTCGTGGAGCTCTCCATCGCCCTGCACCGGGTCTTCGACTCGCCCGTGGACCGCATCCTGTGGGACACCGGCCACCAGAGCTACGTACACAAACTCCTCACCGGGCGGCAGGACTTCTCCAAGCTGCGCGGCAAGGGCGGCCTCTCCGGCTATCCCTCCCGCGAGGAGTCCGAGCACGACGTCATCGAGAACTCGCACGCCTCCACGGTGCTCGGCTGGGCCGACGGCCTCGCCAAGGCCAACCAGGTACTCGGCCGCCCCGACCACGTCGTCGCGGTCATCGGCGACGGAGCCCTGACCGGCGGCATGGCCTGGGAGGCGCTGAACAACATCGCCGCCGCCAGGGACCGGCCACTGATCATCGTCGTCAATGACAACGAGCGCTCCTACGCGCCGACCATCGGCGGCCTCGCCAACCACCTGGCCACCCTGCGCACCACCGACGGCTACGAACGCTTCCTCTCCTGGGGCAAGGGCGTCCTCCAGCAGACCCCCGTCATCGGACAGCCGCTCTACGAATCGCTGCACGGCGCGAAGAAGGGGTTCAAGGACGCCTTCGCCCCGCAGGGCATGTTCGAGGACCTCGGCCTGAAGTACGTCGGCCCCATCGACGGCCACGACACCGCCGCCGTCGAGTCCGCGCTGCAGCGGGCGAAGCGCTTCCACGGCCCGGTACTCGTGCACTGCATCACCGAGAAGGGCCGCGGCTATCAGCCAGCCCTCCAGGACGAGGCCGACCGCTTCCACACCGTCGGCGCGATGGACCCGCTGACCTGCGCCCCGCTCGCCCCGGCGGCCGGTCCGTCCTGGACCTCGGTCTTCGGGGACGAGCTCGCCGCGATCGGGGCGGAGCGGCCCGACGTCGTCGCCATAACGGCCGCGATGCTGCACCCGGTGGGGCTGACGAAGTTCGCCGAGGCGTTCCCGGACCGGGTCTGGGACGTGGGCATCGCGGAACAGCACGCGGCGGTCTCGGCGGCGGGACTGGCCACCGGCGGACTGCACCCCGTCGTCGCCGTCTACGCCACCTTCCTCAACCGGGCCTTCGACCAGCTCCTGATGGACGTCGCGCTGCACAGGTGCGGCGTGACCTTCGTCCTGGACCGGGCGGGCGTCACCGGGCCGGACGGCGCGTCCCACAACGGCATGTGGGACCTGTCCCTGCTCCAGGTCGTACCGGGACTGCGGATCGCGGCACCGCGCGACGCCGGCCAGCTGCGGGCCCAGCTGCGCGAGGCCGTCGCCGTCGACGACGCCCCGACCATGATCCGGTTCCCCAAGGAGTCGGTGGGGGAGCCGGTCCCCGCCATCGGCCGGATCGGCGCCATGGACGTACTGCACCGCGACGAGGACGCCGATGTGCTGCTGGTCGCGGTCGGCGTCATGGCCCCGGTCTGCCTGCGAGCCGCCGATCTGCTCGCGGGCGCCGGCCTCCGCTGCACCGTCGTCGACCCCCGCTGGGTCAAGCCGGTCGACGAGCAGCTGGCCCCGCTCGCCGCGCGGCACCGGCTCGTCGCCGTCGTCGAGGACAACAGCCGGGCCGGCGGCGTCGGATCGGCGGTCGGGCAGGCGCTGCGGGACGCGGGGACCGACGTACCACTGCGCACCTTCGGGATCCCCGAGCAGTTCCTCGCCCACGGCAAGCGCGCCGAGGTGCTGGCCGACATCGGGCTCACCCCGGTCGAGATCGCGGGCCGGATCAGCGCCACCCTGGCCACCCGCGGCCCGGCCGGGGCCGCCGGGCACGGACTCCCGCCGGGCGACGGACACCACGAGCGCCACGCCCTGGACAACGGGCACAAGGAGAGCGGGGCATGAAGGACGACGGGCCGGGGGGCTTCGACCTGGCGCAGCTCCTCGCGGAGCGCGGCGCCGAGCGCTACGAGCTGCACACCAAGCACCTCAACCACCAGCTCCCGCGCATGCTGCACACCATCGGCTTCGACAAGGTCTACGAACGGGCCGAGGGCGCGCACTTCTGGGACGCGGAGGGCAACGACTACCTGGACATGCTGGCCGGTTTCGGCGTGATGGGGCTCGGCCGGCACCACCCCGTCGTACGCAAGGCGCTGCACGACGTCCTGGACGCCTCGCTCGCCGACCTCACCCGCTTCGACTGCCAGCCCCTGCCGGGGCTCCTGGCCGAGAAGCTGCTCACGCACAGCCCTCACCTGGACCGGGTGTTCTTCGGCAACAGCGGTACGGAGGCCGTCGAGACGGCGCTCAAGTTCGCCCGCTACGCGACCGGGAAGCCGAGGATCCTGTACTGCACGCACGCCTTCCACGGACTGACCACCGGCTCGCTCTCGGTCAACGGCGAGGACGGCTTCCGGGACGGCTTCGCGCCCCTGCTGCCCGACACCGCCATCGAGCTCGGCGACCTCGACGCGCTGCGGCGCGAGCTGAAGCGCGGCGATGTGGCCGCTCTGGTCGTCGAGCCGATCCAGGGCAAGGGCGTGCACGCCTCGCCGCCCGGCTTCCTGCGCGCCGCCCAGGAGCTGCTGCACAAGCACAAGGCGCTGCTCATCGCCGACGAGGTGCAGACCGGGCTGGGCCGCAGCGGTGACTTCTACGCCTACCAGCACGAGGAGGGCGTCGAACCCGATCTGGTCTGCGTCGCCAAGGCGCTCTCCGGCGGCTATGTGCCGGTCGGGGCGACGCTCGGCAAGGACTGGATCTTCAAGCGGGTCTACTCCTCGATGGACCGGGTGCTGGTCCACTCGGCCAGCTTCGGCTCCAACGCCCAGGCGATGGCCGCCGGGCTGGCGGTCCTCGCCGTGATGGAGGACGAGGAGACCGTGGCGAACGCCCGCCGCACCGGTGATCTGCTGCGCGAGAGGCTGGCCGCGCTGGTCGGCCGCTACGAGCTGCTGCACGAGGTGCGGGGACGCGGACTGATGATCGGCATCGAGTTCGGCCGGCCGTCCTCGCTGAAGCTGCGCAGCCGCTGGACCATGCTGCAGGCGGCCCGCAAAGGCCTCTTCGCGCAGATGGTCGTCGTACCGCTGCTCCAGAAGCACCGCATCCTCACCCAGGTCTCCGGCGACCACCTCGAAGTGATCAAGCTGATTCCGCCGCTCGTCATCGACGAGGCGGACGTGGACCGGTTTGTGACCGCGTTCACAGCGGTGATGGACGACGCGCACAACGGCGGGCTGATGTGGGACTTCGGCCGGACCCTGGTGAAGCAGGCCGTCGCCAACCGCTGATCAGCGGGGGTTTTGCCTGGGAGGCAATAAATTTGCCTCCCAGGAAAGACCCTGGCCCAATGGACACATGAATCCTCCAGAAGGAGGGGTGGCCGACGAGCTGCCCGGTGTCGCACCGCGCCTGCGTGATCTGCGCCGCGGCCGAGGGCTCACCCTGGAGACCGCCGCCCAGCGCGCCGGGCTCTCGCCCGCCCATCTGTCCCGGCTCGAAACGGGCCGGCGCCAGCCCTCGCTGCCGATGCTGCTCGGACTCGCCAGGATCTACGGTACGACGGTCTCCGAACTGCTCGGCGAGATCCCCCCGGAACGTGACGCGATCGTCCGCGCCCGGAAGTTCGAGGGGGCCGAGGCCGACGGCTGGATGTACCAGCAGGCGGGTGGTCCGGGCCGGGCGATGCAGGCGCTGCGCGTCAGGGTCCCGTACGGCGCGCAGGGCGACCTGGTGCGCGTCCACCCCGGTGAGGAATGGCTGTACGTCCTGGCCGGGAACCTCCGGGTGACCCTCGGCGAGACGGTGCACGACCTCGGCCCCGGCGACAGCGCGCACTTCGACTCGCTCACCCCGCACCGGATCGCGGCACCGGAGCGCGAGGGCGCCGAGCTGCTCTTCGTCCACACCCTGCTGCAGAGCCCCGCCGCCGAGCTGTGCCTCGGCAGCGGAATCCACCGTCGCTGAGACGCCGTCCCCGCCACCGGCCCGGCCGGTCGCCAGAGAGGACTGTCATGTCCGATTCCGAGAACTACGACCCGCTCACCCCGGCCGGGCGCAAGGACGCCGACACCCAGGAACGCAAGATGCCGCGCGGGCTCGTCATCAGGCTGTTCGCCTACCTGGTGGCCGGGCACGTCATCGCGGGCTTCCTCTACCTGCTGTTCGCGGTGGGGATGCACAACCAGTAGCCGCCAACCCCGTGGCCCCTGGCCCGGCGGACGCTCACGCCTCTTCGAGGAGCCGCTCGCGCAGCCGCTCCCGCGTCGCGGGGGTGATCCTCAGCCCCTCGGAGAGGTAGCGCTCGGTGCCGCCCCAGGTCTCGTCGATCGTGGCGAAGGCCGCGGCGAGGTATTCGCTGTGGGCGCCGAAGAGGGGGCTGAGGAGCTCCATCACCTCGGGCGACATGCCGGCCGCCGAGGTGTCGCTGCGGCGGACCCGGTAGCGGCGGTGGGCGTCGTTGGACTTGAGGTAGTCCGCCTCGACGGCCTCGCGGCCGACGCCCACCGCGAGCAGCGAGACCGCGATCGAGAGCCCCGCCCTGTCCTTGCCCGCCGCACAGTGCATCAGGGCCGGGACGCTGTCCTCGGCCAGGGCGTGCAGCACCCGGCTGTGCTCGGCGGTGCGGTCCAGGATGATCGAGCGGTACGAGGAGACCATCCGCGCCGTGCCCTGGCCGTCGCCGAGGATCCCGCGCAGCTCGTCCATCTCGCCGTCGCGCACCATCCGCCAGAACTCGCTGCCGTCCGCCGGGTCGGTGAGCGGGATGTTCACATTGCGCACGCCGGGCAGCTCCACGTCCGCCCCGTCCAGCTTGAGGTCCGCCGCGTTGCGGAAGTCGAAGACCGTGTGCAGCCCGAGGCCGCCGAGGAACGCCGCGTCCTCGGGGGTGGCGCCCGCCAGGTGACCGCTGCGGAAGAGCCGTCCGTAGCGAACCCGGCGGCCGTCCGTGGTGGGCAGTCCGCCCACGTCGCGGAAGTTACGGACCCCCGCCAGCTCGGGTTCCGTCGACGGGGTCTGCGGCAGCTGCTGCGTCACGGTCACTCCTGGAGGCTCTGCCGCCGACGCGTGTCGCCGACGGGTCCACTCCCGTGACGATACGACATCGGATATTCAGCCGATCATCCCGGCGGCGGCTCTGATGCCGCCACCGTGCGCCGCCTCTTCGTGGAGCGCCGGCGGGGACGATGGGCATGACATGTCCGTATTGAGGCTTTTAGTCGAACATGCCGTGCTTATGCGGGAGATGGTCACCCGCTCGTGAGCGGGATCATATCCGTGACGGTGTGTGGCGGCGGGCCCGTTGGGTAATCCGTACGCCGCGCGGAATGCCAAGATCCATAATCCACGGAGTGTCACCGTAATTCCGTGCCGATTTCCCGGGGCGGAATCCGGAGCGGAACCCGTGGCTTGTTTCCGCCGTCCCGGCTCGCTTACGTTCCATGTCAATCCGGATGGAACGCCTAATCCTGCCGCCGTCCGGAATTCGCACCCACTCACCGTGTGGCAGGAGCGGGGGAACCAGGTAAGCCGCCGACCGGAGAGATCCGGCCGGCTCGGGGTGAAGTCGCGCCAGGCGCGACCGGGCATCTCCAGCCCGAACCCGACAGCTCACCTCGTAGGCGCCGGAGAGGAAATTCTTCATGCCCATCCCGGGTAAGCACCGCCGTCCCAAGTCCGCCACCATCGCCCGCGGCGTCGTCGTCGCGAGCGCCGGCGGAGCCGTCATCGCGCTTCCGCTGCTCGGCGCCACCGGTGCCAACGCCGCGGAGCAGGCCGCTCCCGCCACCGCGCAGTCGGCCGCCGCGCACGCCACCCCGGCCAAGCCGGTCGCGGACAAGCAGTCCGGCACCAAGACCTACTCCGTGGTCTCCGGCGACTACCTGTCGAAGATCGCTGCCGAGCACAAGCTCAAGGGCGGCTGGGAGAAGCTGTACCAGGACAACCGCAAGGTCGTCGGCGACGACCCGAGCCTGATCTTCCCGGGCATGAAGCTGACCCTCGGCGGCAAGGCCTGGGGCCACGCCCCGGCCACCGGCTCGCACACCTCCACGGGTGACACCACCCCGTCGAAGGCCCCGTCGAAGGCTCCGGCCAAGACCGAGTCGAAGGCCCCCGCGGCCTCCACCGACACCCAGGCGTCCAACACCGCCTCCGCCGACCAGGGCTCGTCCTCCGGCTACGTCCACCCGGTCCCCGGCAACCACACCACCGCCTACCGTGCCTCCGGCGCCAGCTGGTCCAGCGGCAGCCACACCGGCATCGACTTCCCCGTCTCCACCGGCACCAGCGTGAAGGCGATCACCTCCGGCACCGTCGTCACCGCGGGCTGGGGCGGCGCGTACGGCAACGAGGTCGTCATCAAGCACGCCGACGGCCACTACTCGCAGTACGGCCACATGTCCTCGCTCTCCGTCTCGGCGGGCCAGACCGTGACCGCGGGCCAGCAGGTCGGCCTCTCCGGCGCCACCGGCAACGCCACCGGCCCGCACCTCCACTTCGAGGTCCGCACGGGTCCGGCGTACGGCTCGGACATCGACCCGATCGCCTACCTGGCGTCGCACGGGATCAACGTCTGATCCAGGCGGTACCGGTCCGGTGACCCGGACCTGAGCAATACAGCGGAGGGGCGGTGCGCGGCGGCGCACCGTCCCTCCGCTTATGTGCGGCCGGTGTTCGGAGGACGGTCGCACTTATTCCCCCTTTACCGAAATCTGACTGGGTGGTCTATCTCACCACCCGTCAACCCCGTATTACGGTCGCGTAGGTCACAATCGACGGTGCAGGATATGCCCTTGTGGCAGACGATTCGAGAAACATCCGACAGGGCGTCATCAACCGACAGGGCGCCATCGAGTCGTACGCGGCGATTGGCGACAGTTTCACCGAGGGAGTCGGCGACCTGGGCCCGGACGGGACATTCGTCGGCTGGGCCGACCGGTTGGCGGTAATCCTCGCCGACCAGCTCCCGGACCTCGAAACGGCGCAGGACACCACGGGTGCCGCGCACGGAAACTTCCGGTACGCCAATCTCGCCGTACGAGGACGCCTCCTCGACCAGATAGTCGAGGAGCAGGTACCGCGCGCCAAGGAACTCGCCCCCGACCTGGTGAGCTTCTGCGCGGGCGGCAACGACATCATCCGGCCGGGCACCGACCCCGACGACGTCGCCGAGCGCTTCGAGCGCGCGGTCGCCGAGCTGACCCGGTCGGTCGGCACCGTCATGGTCACCACCGGCTTCGACACCCGCGGCGTTCCGGTGCTGCGCCATCTGCGCGGCAAGATCGCCACCTACACCGCCCATGTGCGGTCCATCGCGGACCGCTACGACTGCCCGGTGCTCGACCTGTGGTCGCTGCGCTCCGTGCAGGACCGGCGCGCCTGGGACGGCGACCGGCTGCACCTGTCACCGGAGGGGCACACCCGCGTCGCGCTGCGCGCCGCCCAGGTCCTCGGTCTCGACGTGCCGGCCGACCCGGACCAGGAGTGGCCGCCGCAGCCGATCCGGGGAACTTTCGAGGTCCGGCGCGACGACATCCACTGGGCCCGCGAGTACCTGGTGCCGTGGATCGGGCGGCGCCTGCGCGGCGAGTCCTCCGGCGACCACGTGGCGGCGAAGCGGCCGGACCTGCTGCCGCTCTGAGGGGCCCGGCCGCCCGGACCCCGGGACGGCCGTCCCCACAGAGCCGTGCATCTTGGCAGCAGTGCGCGTCGGCAGAGCTCAGGACATGCTGCCCCGGCATACCGTCCCCGGGGCCGGGGTGCGGCCCGTGCGGAGGTAGTGGTCGATCTTCTCCGTGACACAGCGGTTGTTCGGGTATGTGCCGTGGCCCTCTTCCTCGGCCGTCAGGAGGACGCCGACACCGTCGCCCAGGGCGCGGACCATGCGGCGGGCGCCGGGGTAGGGGGTGGTCGGGTCGCCGGTGCCGCCGACCACCAGGACGGGGGCCGCGCCGTCGGCGTTCACCTGGAGCGTGGCGCTCTCGCCGTCGAACGGCCAGCCGTAGCAGAGGTAGACGCCGGTGGACCAGGCAGCGCCGAAGACGGGTGAGGCCGCTTTGACGCGGGCCTCGTCCTTGCTGAGGCGCTCGACGCCGGGGCGCAGGCTGGAGTCCGCGCAGGTGATCGCGGTCCTGGCCGCGCGGGTGTTGCCGGGCGGGGTCGCCGTGCGGTCGGCGGATCCGATGGTGTCCGCGCCCTTGCTCAGCAGACGGCCGTCGTTGTGGTCGATCAGCGCGGTGAGGGCTTTGGCGAGCGGCGACCAGCCGTCGGTGCCGCGGTCGAGATGGTCGCTGACGGCGTACGCGAGCTCGGCGGCGTCGATCTTGTTTCCGGAGCCGGCCGGGGCGGGCTTCTTCTCCAGACGGTCGGCCAGGTGCGCCATGCGCCGCGCGGCCTCCTCGGGCCCGTCACCGGTCGGGCAGTGGCGGATACGGGCCGCGCAGTGCACGGCGAACCGGTCGAACGCCGCCTGGACCGCCTTCACCTGCGACAAGTTCTTCTCGGTGTGGTCCTCGGTCGGATCGACGGACGCTTCGAGGACCAGCCGTCCGACGTGCGACGGGTACAGGTGGGCGTAGACCGCGCCGAGCGCCGTTCCGTACGAGACGCCGAAGTAGTGCAGCCGCTTGTCGCCGAGGAGGTACCGCATCAGGTCGAGGTCGCGCGCGGTGTGCGAGGTGCCGATGTACGGCAGGAGCGCCCCTGAGTGCTTGGCGCAGGCACCGGCCCCGCCGTAGCCGGTGTCGTCCTCGGTCTTCCCGCAGCGCACGGGGATGGTCACGCCGGTGCCGCGCGGATCGAAGGAGACCAGGTCGTAGCGGTCGAGCAACGGCTGGTACTGGCTGAGGAATGCGGGCAGCCCGCTCACACCGGGCTCCCCGGGGCCGCCGAAGTTGAGGACGAGCGAGCCGATGCGCCGGGCGTTCGGGCCGGTGGCCTTGTGGCGGATCAGGGCGACGTCGATCGTCCTGCCGTCCGGCTTCCGGTAGTCCAGGGGGGCCTTCATGGTGGCGCAGTCATAGCCCGTGCGCGCGGTGGCGGGCGAGGTGCAGCGGGACCAGTGGAGGCGCTGGCCGGTGGTGAACGCCGCGGGCAGACCGGCGGGCGGGTTGTCCGCGGTCAACTCCGTACGCGGCTCCGCCTTCTTTGCGGGAGCGTCGCGCTGGAGCCAGGCACCGACGAACCCCACCGCGACGAGGAGGATCCCGGCGACGATGTACGCGCCGGCCGAGAGACCCGGTCTGCGGCTTCGTATCGGATATCCGTCACTCATCGAAATTCCCGCGCTCCCCCTGGACGCCCGCCCCGTGCCCGCATCCCCGTACCCGTGATCGTCCGATCATCGAACGGGTGCAGATTACAGGCCGCTGCCCGGGACCGGCAGTGGCGCCCACGGCAGCCAGGGGCCGGTGATCCGCGCCCGGGGGGCTACGCCCGCGCCCGCCCGATGCCGAGCAACGGCCGGGCCGGTACGCGCTCCAGCACTCCGCCGGCGAAGACGTCGTACAGCGGCAGCGTCTCCAGATGGACGTAGCCGATATGGCAGTCGCACACCGCCAGCGGGCACGCCCGAGGGCCCAGCGCGTCACGGTAACTGCCGTCGTACAGATTGCCGAGCTCGGCCCGGACGAAGTGGCAGCGGCGCACCGTGCCTTCCCCGTCCACCGAGATCACGGACTCACCGGTGCGGCAGGGCAGCCCGGCCGAACGGTGCGGATGGCGGCTGTACGGGAACAGCGGGTCGATCTCCGTCCACCGGCCGGCCTCCTCGTCCGTATAGGTGTGCCCCTCCGCGGCGTTGACCCAGAGGTACACCTCCCCGGGGAGCGCCGCCCGCAGCCGCCGGGCCTCGTCGAGATGGTCCTCCAGACCGACCACACCGACGCTGTGCCGGATCCCCAGGGACCTCAACTCCCCGCACCTGGCCAGGAAACGCTCGTACGGCGTCTGGCCCGGGTGGTAGGTGCACCAGAGCGCGACCTTGTCCCGGCCCGCGGTTCCCGCCTCGGCGAGCCACTGCGTGCGCCCGCTCAGGTTCGTCTGGATCGCCACCCGGCGGATGTGCGGCAGCCCGGCCAGCTCGACCATCGCCCGGCGGTACCAGGAGCGCACCAGCCCCTCGCCCCACGGCGTGAACAGCACCGAGATCCGGTCACCCCGCTGCGCCGCCGCCCACGCCGTGAACCGCTCCAGCGCTGCCCGGTCGGCCCGCAGCTGCTCCCGGCTGTCGCGCCGCTTGGCGAACGGGCAGTACGGGCAGTCGTAGTCGCACGAGGCGAGTGGGCCCCGGTAGAGAATCGTCAGGTCCATCCGGGGCTCACTTCAGCTCGTACGAGGCCATCGCGGCCCGCACGGCAGGGGAGAAGAGGTCGGGACCCAGCGCGTCGGAGTGCGCCAGCCCCTCGGGGGACAGGCGCAGCAGCCCGGCGGCCGGAGCGTCCGGATCGAGCCAGCCCCGCTCCTCGAACAGAGCCAGCTCAGCGGGGAAGTCCTCCTCGGGGCCGCTGCCGAACCGCTCGCGGTACTCCGACAGCCGCAGCCCGCCGGCCTGGAGGACCGACTGCAGGAGGTGACGGCGGCGCGCCTCGTCGCCGTCGGTGTACCGGCCCACCTCCGCGCGGGTGAAGTCCTCGGTCGCCGTGTAGCCGTCGATGATGGACCGCACCTCCCGCATCTGGACCGCGTAGTCGAAGGAGTAGTGCAGCCGCGAGGTGTACGAGCGGGCGCCGCAGCCCAGCCCGATCATCCCGTCGGTCTGGCAGGCGTAGTCGTCGGGACCCCCGGCGGCCGGGGCACCGGCTCGCCGGAACATCCGCATCGACACCTGCTCGTAGCCGTGCGCCAGGAGATGATCGCGCCCGGACCGGTACAGCCGCAGCCGCTGTTCGTCCCAGGCGGATTCCGCTTCCGCCGCCGACGCGCCGGTGCGGCCGAGGCCGGTCAGCGGACGCACGTACAGCGGGTAGAGGTACAGCTCCTCCGGACGCCACTGGAGCGCCGCGTCCAGGGAGGTCTGCCAGCTCGCCTCGTCCTGCCCGTCGATGCCGTAGATCAGGTCGATGTTGAGGACCGGGATGCGGGCGTCCCGGATCAGCCCCAGGGCGGCTTCGACGTCCGCCCGGCGCTGCGGACGGACCGCCGCGCGTGCCTCGTCCTCGACGAAGCTCTGCACACCGATGCTGATCCTGGTCGCCCCCCGCTCGGCCAGCACGGCCAGCCGGTCGGCGGTCGCGGTCGACGGTGACGTCTCGACCGACAGGGGCACCGACCGGAGATCGGCGCCCATCCGCTTCTCCGCTATGTCGCACAGGCGCTCCAGCTCACCTGCCGTCAGGAAGGTCGGGGTACCGCCCCCGAAGGCCGCCGCGGCGAAACGCACCGGCTCGGCGTCGCCCAGCGCGTCCCGCACGGCCGTCGCCTGCCGGTCCAGCGCGTCGAGGTAGCGGGTGGTGAGCTCGTCGGGGGCGCCGACCCGGGTGAAGAGGTTGCAGAAGCCGCAGCGGACCTCGCAGAACGGTATGTGGAGGTAGAGCGAGAGCGCGTCCTTGCGTTCCCCGGCCCACAGCTCGCTCAGCGCGGGCCGCCCGCCGGGGTCATCGGACAGCCTGCCGTACGCCGTCTTGTGCGGGTAGGCGTAGACGTAACTCTGGTAGGGGCGGGGCGAGTACGGGCTGTTCATCGGGCGGTGGCCCCCGGTTCCAGGAAGAAATGGGCGTAAGGAACGGTCCAGACGGACTCGTGCCCGAGCCGGTGACCGGTGTATCCGTCGTCGCCGTACGCCGTGCCGTGGTCGGAGCAGACGATGGCGAAGGCGCGGCGGCGGCTGCTCGCGGCGGCGAAGAGCCGGCCGATATGGGCGTCGACGTACTCCAGCGCGGCGGCGTGGGTCGCGCGGCTGTCGCCGGCGTCCCGGGTGGCCCCCGGCAGGTGGAACCAGTTCGGCTGGTGCAGCGCGGAGACGTTGACGAACAGGAACAGCCGCTGTTCGGCGGGGAGCCGCTCGACTACACGCTCGGCACGGGCCACCTGCGCCTCGAAGGACCTCTCGGACGCGACACCGAACTCGGTTTCCCAGTGCGCCTCCTGGAACATCCCGGGCAGTACCGAGCCCAGGGCACCCTGCCGGTTGAAGAACCCGACGCCTCCGATGCACACCGTGCGGTACCCGGCCGACGCCAGACCCGAGACCAGGTCGGGGGCGTCGAAGACGAAGGTGGGCTCCGCGGTGGTCTCACTGCCCGCGAACCGGGCGGCGAACAGTCGCGGATGGGGCCCCGGAGCGGCCGGTGTGGGCAGGAACCCCGCGAAGATCGCCTGGTGCGAGGCGTACGTGAAGCTACCCGGGGCGTGCCGCCGCTCCCAGCCGCCGGCCGGCAGGTGCCGGGCCAGGTTCGGGATACGGCCGGCGGCGGCGAGCTCCGCCGCCACGTCGTACCGCAGGGTGTCCAGGGTGACGAGCAGCAGGTCATCGCGGCCGACGACCTCGCTCATATCCGGGTTCGGGGCGTCCAGGACGCCGGACGGGGGTTCAGGATGCTGCGTCGACACGGTGGTTCCCTGCTCTGTTCTGTGCTCTGTCCAGTACGGCGGCGACCTGCGCGGCATAGGTGTCCAGGCCCTCGGCGCCGCTGCCCGGCAGACCTGTCAGACGTGGCAGCAGGTCACCGAAGGCGTTGACCTCGCCGACGGCGAACCGCCGCCAGCCGGTCGCGGGCAGCAGGTCGACGCCCACGCACAGCGTGTCCGGGAAGGCGGCGCCCGCCCGCTCGCACACCGCCAGGGCCTCGCGCCAGCTGCCGCCCGCCGCCTCGGTGGCGGCCCGCGCCTCGTCCAGATCGCCGCGAACACCCCCGAGGTGCAGATTGGTCATGGGGGAGCGGCTGGTGCGGACGACGGCGTGGGTGGCGCGGCCGTCCACCACCACGACCCGCAGATCCGCTGCCCGGCCGCGCTGCGAGGCCTTCGGCAGCCAGCGTTCGACGTGCAGACCGTCCGGCGCCAGCGCGTCGACGATCGCCGCGACCTCGCCCTCCGTCGTGAGCCGGCGCACCCGGAGCGAGTTGTGGAGCCGGCCGGCCCCGTCCCGCTCGACCGAGGTGGTCGCCCGCACGCGGCCGGGACCGGCCGTCTCCACGGCGAGCACCCCCGAGGCGGAGGACCCGTGCGCGGGTTTCACGAACACCCTCGGCATCCGGCGGTCGGCCATCAGGCCGCGCACATCCGCCCAGCCGCGTACGGGTGGCGCGGCGGGGCCGGACGTGGGCGAGGCGGGCACGGGCACGCCCGCCGCGTCCAGCACGCCGTGGCACAGCCGCTTGTCGAACAGCACCGCGAGGTCACCGGGGCCGTCCAGCAGGACCGCACCGGCCTCGGCCGCGGCCCGCGCCACCTCCCGTACGGCGGAGGTGAACCGCGCGTACCAGCGCGACGACCCCTCCACCCTGGTCGGGTCCTCGACGTCCCGCAGCAGCCGCTCGACCTCGGCGTCCTCACCGGGGGAGTCGATGCGCACGGTCTCCCCGGGCAGGAAGACCGCCGCCCCGTCCAGCACGTCGAGCCAGGAGACGGGGCGGGCCGCGGGCAGCCCGGCGGCCCGCACGGCCTTCTGGAAGAGGCCGACGCGGCGGTTGCCGGGATTGCCCACGACCGCGAAGCGCGGCGGCGCGCTATTCACTGACCGCGACATAGCGGGGCTCGTCGCCCTCGGGATCCCAGTAGTCCGCCCCGTCGAGATCGATCCGGGTGCCCGACCTGGCGAACAGCTCCCGGAGGCGGTCCGTCAGCGGATCGGTGAGGTAGTGGTGAGACAGGTCCAGCGAGGTGAGGTGGGTGAGAGGCTGACCGTTGAGCAGGGCGGCGGCCCCCGCGTCGCCGAGGGTGCCCATGGAGAGGGCGAGCGACTCCAGCCGGGCGACCACCGGTGCGCCGGCCACCGCCGCGGCGATCTCGTCCTGGAACTCGCTGTTCCGCAGGCCGAGATGGCGAAGGCGCGGAAGGCCACCGCCCGCCAGGACCGGCCGCAGATCCTCGACCGTGGCGTCACCGCCGTACCAGCCGACGCCGAGCCAGAGCTCCAGACTTTCCAGCGCGGGCAGTTCGCAGGACCCGACCGCCCGCACGACATGCCCCGGCAGACCGCCGGACTCGAACCTCAGCGACTTCAGCGCCTCGTGCCGCACCGGGCGCAGCTCCAGCTTCGCCTCATCGAGGACGCTGTCCCCGCCGCCGCGCACGGTCAGCTCCTCCAGGAGCAAAAACGCTTCGAGGACCGGAGTGATGTCGCACATGGCGAGCCACGAGACCTCGCACTCCTCACCGGCAACATCGGCGAGGAACAGCGCGCGCAGATCCGGGAACCGGCCGGCCTCGGCGACGAGCCGCTCGACGACCGGGGCGAGAACCGAGTAGTCGTCCTCCCACCAGGGGCCGATCAGCAGGGCCCGGACCCCCGCCGGGTCGACGGTGTCGAGGAAGTGCTGCCAGAGCTCCGGGAACGGCACCCCGTCCTGTCCGCAGTCCAGCCGCCAGGCCACCGACCCGGCCGGGGGCAGAGCCGGCGCGCCCGCGTCGTCCCCGGCCGGCAGGGTCAGCACGGGCAGGCCGTAAAACACCTCTGGGTGTTCGATGCTGTTCAACGTCCCCTCACTCCGAGACCGTGGTGTAACGGCCCTCGGGCCCGCCGTCGTCCCACGGCTCGCAGCGGTCCGACAGGTCGACCCGCACCCCGTGCGGTACCAGGGCGTCGGAGATCCGGCGCTCCACCTGCTCGCTGAGGAAGTGGTGGTGGAGGTCCAGCACGTCGAGATGGGTCAGCGGCTGGCCCTCGAGGAGCGCGGCCGCGCCCTCGTCCCCGAGCGTGCCGCACGACAGGTCGAGCGTACGCAGCCGGGCCACGAGCGGCGCCGAGGCGATGGCCGCCGCGATCTCGTTCTCCACCTCACTGTTGCGCAGGCCGAGATGGTGCAGGGCCGGGAACCGGGTGCCGGACAGCAGCGGCGCGAGGTCCGCCACATCGGCGTCGCCGCCGTAGGCGGAGACACCCAGCCAGAGATCGAGCTTCTCCAGCGCGGGCAGCTCGCTGTCCAGCACCCCGCGGACCACCTCGACCGGCAGCCCGCCCGTCTCGACGGTGAGCGAACGAAGGCGCTCGTGCCGGGTGGGCGGGAAGACGAGATCGCTTCCACCGCGCACCCCGAGCTCCACCAGCGCGGGGTAGGCGGCCAGCAGAGCGGTGACATCGCTCTGCTGGATCCAGGAGATCTCCGCCTCCTCCATCGTCAGATCCCCGACGAACACCGCCTCGAGCGACGTCAGCCGGTCGGCGGCGGCCACCACGAGACCGATCGGGTACGACGAGTTCTCCTCGTACGCCTCCCCCCACTGCCCGATGACCAGCGCGCGCACCCCGGCCGGATCGACGGCCGCCAGGAACGAGTCGAACTCCTGCTCCCAGGTGCGGTCGTCCTCGTAGGGCTCGACGAAGACGCGCCAGGCCGCCGCACCGGCGGGCGGCCGGGCCCCGTCGCTCGCGTCGTGCTGGAAGTCGACGGCCGGAAGGCCGAGCAGCTCGTGCAGGTGGTCCACATCGGACATGGCCCTGGGCTCCTGATGACGGTGACGGATTGATGTCCGCAAGGTCTATCAACAGCCACTGACAACGGGAGCACCGGGCCCACCGCCCTGTGTTCCGGGGCCGATTGTCAGACCCCCGCCGTAGCGTTTTCCTCGTGGCCGGCACAGCGGGTGCCGGTCCGGAGGGGAGACGTCTGTGTACCGGCAGGGCGATGTGCTGATCATGGCGCTGAAGGAGTCCGAGGTGCCGTCGAACCTCCTGGACGCGCCGGGCGAACTGCGCGACGGGCGGGGCCGGCTGGTGCTCGCGCTCGGCGAGGTCACCGGACACGCGCACGCGGTGCCCGGACCGGGACGGCTGATCCGGGAGGCCGGGGTGTTCGGCCCGATGCTCCTCCACCTCCCCGACGGCGGACGGGTGGTGCACGAGGAACACGCGGTCATCCCGCTGCCGAAGGGCTGGTTCCGCGTCGTGCGCCAGCGGGAGTACGCACCGGGGACGATCCGCATCGTCGCGGACTGAGCCGCCTTCGCCGGCCGGGCCGCGAGGGCCGGCGGCGATGCGCGATCCGAGAACGCCCAAAACGGGGAACGGCACAGGAAACAGGGGACGGGGAAGAAAATGCAGTACGTGGACTCATGGCGGGCCGTGGCGGCGGCGACCGGTGCGGCGGACCGGCCGGCGGCCGAGGACGGCGTGCGGCTCGCCTACCGCAGCGCGGGGCTGGCCGAGCCGGAGGAGTTCGTCTGGGCCGATTCGCCCAGGGAGGCCGTCGGCATCCTGAAGAAGCTGACCGACGCCGGCCGTTCGGTCCGTGAGGAGGTCAGGACCCGGCCCTGGGCGGACGAACGGCGCCGGATGTACGACGAGTTGGGCCCGGCCGGCTGGTCCGCGCTCTGGTCCGCCACCGGTGCCCAGCTGTGGGAGACCACGGCGGCGCTCGCCGACCGGATACGGGCCGCCGTCGTCGCCGAGGCGGCCGATCGGCCCGAGGACGAGCCGGATGTGCGGCTGCTCCTCCTCGACGCGGTCCTCGGCCAGCACGACGCGGCCTGGCTCGCCGCGTTCGACGGCCGGGGCGACCGGCTCGACGGACTGGCGGCGGTGGCCAGGAACGCGGGCTGGTGGTGGCCCTACGAGCGCACCGTGGTGATCAGCGACCGCCCGGGGGAGCTGTACCGCGACGAGGCGGGCCGGCTCGACCGGGGCGACGGCCCGGCGCTCTCGTACCGGGACGGGTTCGGGCTGTACGCCTGGCGCGGCATGCCGGTGCCCGCCGAATTCCTGGCGGAGCTGACCGCGCTCACCCCCGAGCGGATCCGGGCCGAGGAGAACGCGGAACTGCGTCGCGTGATGCTGGAGTTCTACGGATACGACCGCTACCTCACGGAGTCGCGCGCCGAACCGGTCCACCGGGACGAGACGGGCATCCTGTGGCGGATCGCGCTGGACGGCGACGAGGATGTGGTCATGGTCGAGGTGGTCAACGCCACCCCGGAGCCGGACGGGACGCACCGCACCTACTGGCTGCGGGTACCGCCCGCGATCCGGACCGCGAAGGAGGGCGTCGCCTGGACGTTCGGCCTGCGGGGCGAGGCCTACACGCCTCTGCGCCAGACCTGACGGAAGGGGCCGCGGGGGCGGCCGCCGGGCGGATGGCCGGACGGTCAGGCCGTCAGCGTCTCGTGGTCGATGCCGAGTTCACGGGCCAGTGCCTGTTCGGTCCACTCCAGCATCGTGGCCCGGGAGAGCGGGCCCGCGTACGAGGTCATCTGCACCGCCAGGCCGTCCAGCAGCGCGGTCAGCCGCCAGGCCACGGACATCGGGTCGTCGCAGTGGAACTCGCCCCCGGCCGCGCCCTCCTCGATGACCTCGGCCAGCTCCGCCTTCCACTGCTGGTCGAGATCGCCCGCCACGGTACGCAGCGCGGGATCCCGGAGCGAGGCGGCCCAGCCCTCGATCCACAGCCGCCAGCCCTTGGCCTGGCCCGTCGGCGCGTACCAGCGGACGGCGGCGCGCAGCCTGCGCACCGCCGTGGTCCGGCGGGTCAACAGCTTGCGCAGATGGGCGAGATCGGCCTCGGCCGCGTGCGCGAACGCGGCGGCGACCAGCTTCTCCTTGGTGGAGAAGTGGTAGAGCACGAGTGCGTTGCTGACGCCGAGGACGGAGGCCACATCGGCGATCCGTACCGCCGCGACACCCCGTACCTCGATCTGCTCCACGGCAGCGCGCAGCAGCTCCTCGCGTCGCTCCGCCACACTCAACCGGACTCTGCCCACGGCGTCACCCTAACAACGGCCCTGCCGCGGCGGGGTGGGACCACGGCCCGGCCGTCGGCCGCCGGGTCCGGTGGCGTACGTCCATGCCGCCGTCACATGCCCGGTCAGCGGTACCAGCCGAAGCGTTCCGCCATGACCGGCAACCGGTCCGCGACCACCGCGTGGGCCGCCGCCCGGGGGGTGCAGTTCTCCACCGCGGCCCGGTTCATCACCAGTTCGACGAGCGCGCGCATCGAGCTGCGGGTGTGGGCGAAGGCCTCGTCGGCGTCGGCGCGTATGTCACCGAACAGGGTCCACCACCACCAGGCGTTGGTCCCGGAGTTGACGACGACATCGGGCAGCACCGTGATCCCGCGCTCCGCGAGCAGGGCCTCGGCCTCCGGCAGCACCGGCATATTGGCTGCCTCGACCACCCAGCGGGCCCTGATCCGGGCCTGGTTCCCGGTGTCGATGGCGTAGGAGACCGCGGCGGGCACGAGTACGTCCACGTCCTGGTCCAGCCAGGCCCCTGCGGGCAGCTCGCGGTCGGCGTCGCGCAGTGCGCCGCGGTCCACCGTCCCGTGACGGTCCCGGGCGGAGAGCAGGGCCTCGATGTCGAGGCCGGCCGGGTTGGCGATGGTCCCCTTGACGTCGGCCACGGCGACCACCCGGAGCCCGGCCCGCGACAGGAACCGGGCCGTCGCGCCGCCCATGGTGCCGAGACCCTGCACGGCGACCCGCGCCCGCGCGTGGCCGACCCCGTCCCGGTCCAGTGCGGCCAGCACCGACTCGGCGACCCCGCAGCCGCCGACCAGCTCGTCGAGCCCGATGCCGTCCACCTCGACGGCGAAGGCGTCGGCCAGCCGCTGCCGGGCGGCCGCCTCGTCGTCGAGCAGCGGATAGACGGCCTCGATGGAGGAGACGAGCCCGGCCTCCGCGGCCGCCCGGTCGACCAGGTCCTGGCTGAGCCCCAGGTCCTCGCCGGTCGTCCAGATGTTCTCGACGTACGGACGCACGGCGCGCAGGTAGCGCACCAGGACGCCGTAGGCGGCCGGGTCGCGGGGATCGCAGTCGATGCCGCCCTTGGCGCCGCCGAGGGGCACGTAGCGGGCCCCGGTGCGGTCCGCGTCGAAGTGGAGCGCTTCCTTCATCGTCATGCCGCGGGCCAGTCCCGTCACCTCGTCGAGCGTGCAGCCCGCCCGCATCCGCAGTCCGCCGCTGGACACCCCGCGCACCAGCCGGTCGACGACCAGGTGCCCCTGGTGGCCGGTGACGTGGTCCGTCCAGGTCAGGGAGATCAGCGGGGCGGGCGGGGACACCGCGGGCGTCGTCATCGGGGTTCTCCTCGGTCACTGCGGTCGGGGCGGGCCCGGGGGCTGCACCCCGGGCCGTGCGGGCCGGGGCCTGTCGGCCCCATGGTCTTTTACTGAACGACCATTCAGTATTGGGACGATTCGGTGCCGCTGTCAACGCCGCTCGCCCCGAATCGTGGCCCGGTGGCCGGATGCGGTCGCACGGCGCCTCGGAGCGGATGCCGGACGCCGGACGCGGAATCCTGCGCGGGGTCCGGACGTTGGATCCGTCATGACGGGAATCGACGCACAGCAGGATGCGCTCCTTCGGCTGTTCTCCGAAGGCAACAGCGGTGTACTGGTCACGCTCAAGCGCGACGGCAGGCCCCAGCTGTCCAATGTGAACCACTTCTACTACCCCGACGAGCGCATCGTCCGGGTCTCGGTCACCGAGGACCGGGCGAAGACCCGGAACCTGCGCCGCGACCCGAGGGCCGGCTACCACGTGACCAGCGAGGACCGCTGGGCCTGGACGGTCGCCGACGGCACCGCCGACCTCACCCCGCCGGCGGCGGACCCCGACGACGCCACCGTCGCGGAGCTGGTCGCGCTCTACCGCGACGTCCAGGGCGAGCACCCGGACTGGGACGACTACCGCCGGGCCATGGTCAGGGACCGCCGGGTCGTGGTGCGGCTGCACGTCGAGCACGCGTACGGGCAGCCGCGTGGCTGAGGCGGGCCCTGCGGGCCACCATCCTGTTGGGTGTTCTGCTCTCGCACTGTCGTACCCCCCGTCCATAATGAGATGACACCGACTCCCTCAGGAGATCTTGTGACCGGCGCTGACTCCACGTTCTCGCTCCGTACCAGGCTGCGCGCGCTGCGGCCCGCAGACTTCGGGGCCGACCCGGACGGCCCCCGTATGGAGCGCATCCGGCGTTCCCCGAATTTCGTCGACGGGGTGTTCCAGAACCCGGTGGGGGCACGGATCAGGCCGTCGGGGTCCGCCCTGGAGTTCGCGAAGACGTACTTCCGCAAGGAGGAGCGGGTACTGAGATCGCCGACCGGTGACATTCCGGTCCATGCCACCACGCTGGCCGATCTCGCCACCCCGCCCGCCTCGGGGCTGCGGCTCACCTGGATGGGGCATTCCAGTGTGCTCGCGGAGATCGACGGCCGACGGGTGCTGTTCGACCCGGTCTGGGGCGACCGCTGTTCGCCGTTCGCGTTCGCGGGCCCCAAGCGGCTGCACCCCGCACCGCTGCCGCTGGGCGTACTGGGGCCGGTCGATGTGGTGGTGATCTCCCACGACCACTACGACCACCTCGATCTTCCGACCATCCGGGCGCTGGCCGGCACGGACACGGCCTTCGCCGTGCCGCTCGGCGTCGGAGCGCACCTGGAGCGCTGGGGCGTGGCCCCGGACCGGATCCGTGAGCTCGACTGGAACGAGAGCACGGAGGTCGCCGGGATCAGCCTGACGGCCACCCCGGCCAGGCACTTCTGCGGCCGGGGCCTGCGCAACCAGCAGCACACCCTCTGGGCCTCGTGGGTCGTGGCGGGACCGGAGCACCGGATCTACCACAGCGGCGACACCGGCTATTTCCCCGGCTTCAAGGAGATCGGCGCCGAACACGGCCCGTTCGACGCCACCATGATCCAGATCGGCGCCTACAGTCAGTACTGGCCCAAGGACCACACGGACGGCCGGCCCGAGCCCGGCGCCTGGCCGGACATCCACATGAGCCCCGACGAGGGGGTCCAGGCCCATCTGGACCTCCAGGGCAACGATCCGGCGGCGGGGATCATGCTGCCGATCCACTGGGGGACGTTCAACCTCGCACTGCATCCGTGGGCCGAGCCCGCCGAATGGTCGATGCGCGCCACCCAGGTCGCAGGGGTGACGCTGGTGGCTCCGCACCCCGGCCGGCCGTTCGAGCCGGCCGACCCCCCGGCGGTCGAACCGTGGTGGCGCGCCGTGGCCGCGGAACCGGTGGCGGGCTGGGGCAACTGGCCCCCGGTCCACGTGCCGCTGCCCGGCGGAGCCGTGACGCCCGCTCCCGACCGGGACCGCGACCGGGCCGCCCAGGCCTGACGGCGTGGTGTCCGCGGGGCGGTACAGCCGTTCCGCGGACACCGCACCGCGTCCCGTGCCCGGCGGGGGTCGGGCTCCGGGGCTCAGGCCCGGGGGCGGAGGTGCCCGCGCTGCCCGTCGTGATCGAGGATGCACAGGATCTCGGCCGGCCCGCCGTGCGCCTTGATGGCGTGCGGGATCATGGTGGAGAACCCGGCGGCCCGGCCCGTCCCGACCCGCACGGCGCGCTCACCGAGGAGCAGCGTGACGGTTCCCGACAGCACCGTGAACCAGTCCCTGCCGGGGTGCACCCCCAGCCGGTCGGCCCCCGGGCCCCCGGCCTCGTCGGTGATGCGCATCTTGGCGACGGTGGCGCCGGCCGGGCCGGAGCCGCGGTTCAGCATCCAGGTGGTCAGTCCGCGCTGCTCGTCGCGCCGCGGCCTGATCGCGGCATCATCGTCGCTGACGCTCTCCACCAGCTGGTCGAGCGAGACTCCCAGGGCGCGGGCCAGCGCCGTGAGCTGGTCGAGCCCGATGCGCCGGTGACCGGTCTCGATGCGGCTCAGGGTGGAGGGGCTCAGGAAGGCGCGCTCGGCGAGGCTGTCGAGCGACCAGCCGCGGGCCTTCCGCAGCCTCCTGATCCGCATGCGCACCGTGCTGTCCAGATCGCTTTCTTGCGTCATGCGCAAGAGTTTACGCGAGGTACGCAAGGCGACGTTACGGTCGGTACATGAACGCCGCAGACCCGAATACCTCACGCCCGAACACCTCCCGACCGGCCCACGCCGATACCCACGCCGACGACGGAACCGCCGCCATGGCCGAGATCCTGGAGCTCGACGCCGAGGTCCTGAGCACGTACCTGTCGGAGCTCACCACCTGGCTGGGTGAACTGTCCGACCGGGAACCGGGCCGCATCATCGACCTGGGCAGCGGAACCGGCACCGGTGCCATCGCCCTCGCGCGGCGCTTCCCCCGGGCCGGAGTCTCGGCGGTGGACCGCTCCCCGCGGATGCTGCACCGGCTGTCGGTGAAGGCGGCCGAGCTGGGACTCGCGGACCGGGTCCGCGGCGTACAGGCGGACCTGGACCGGGAGTGGCCGGCCCTCGACACCGGCGACCTGGTCTGGGCGGCCGCCGCTCTCCACCACATGGTCGATCCCGGCCGGGTGCTGTCCCAGGTCTTCGGCGCACTGCGGCCGGGCGGCCTCCTCGCCGTCACCGAGATGGACTTCTTCCCCCGTTTCCTGCCCGACGACATCAAAGTGGGCCGGCCGGGCCTGGAGGCCCGCCTCCACGCCGCCCTGAACGCGGAACCCGCCGCCGGCTGGACGGGCCACCTGGTCCGCGCGGGCTTCGTGCCGGAGGCCGAGCGCCCCTTCGTGATCGACCTGCCCGCCCCGCTGCCGCCCGCCACCGCCCGCTATGCCCAGCTCTGTCTGCGCAAGCTGCGTTCCCACCTCGACGGGCAGCTCGCCGCCGAGGACCTGGCCGCCCTCGACGCCGTCACCGACGACGAGGGCCCGCACAGCGTCCTGCGGCGCGACGACCTCACGGTCCGGACGACCAGGACCACCTGGGTGGGCCGCCGCCCCTGACCGCCCGGAGAGCGGCGGCGTTCGCACGGCCGGGCGGGCGTCGAACGGCGGTACGCTGCCGTCGGGAAGCGGGTACGGTGCGGCGGCTTCCCGGTGCACCCCCGTCCACCTGCCCGCTGATCCGCCGGGCTCGCTGACCGGCCGAGGACGGCATCGGTGTGCCTCCACCTTCCAAGGAGCGGCCATGCTGCGGGTGCACTTCACCGCCGAGGATCTGGGGCGGGTCCGGGTGGCCCCCGGGCCGGACTTCCTCTGGGAGATCAGCAACAGTGTGCAGACCCTGCAACGCCGCGACGGTGAAAGGGAGTTCGGCGTCTGGCGCCGCTGGGTCCGGCCGCGCCTCTCCGCGAGCCCCCGACTGCTGTCCGCACTGCTGCCGCCACGCGGTTACTCGCCGGACTTCCTCACCCCCACCACCGGCGACCGGGCCACCCTGCACGCGGCCGTCGACACCCTGATGAGCACTCCGCGACCACGGCTGCGGACCGATCTGACACAACTGGCGGCCACGCTCCAACTCCCCGGCTGGGTGAGCTCCTTGGCCGGCGGTGACGCCGACACCCTCCGGCAGCTCGGCCAGGCGCTGCGCACCTACCAGCTGGAGGCGCTCGCACCGTACTGGCAGCGCGTCCACGCGCACATAGACGCCGACCGGGCCCTGCGCCTGCGCAGCCTCCTCGACGGCGGCACCGAGGGGCTGCTGGCCGGGCTCGGGCCGCAGTTCCGCTGGCGCCCGCCCGTACTGGAGGTGACGTACCCCGTCGACCAGCAACTCCGCTTACAGGGGCGGGGGCTTGTGCTGCAGCCGTCGTTCTTCTGCTGGCCCACGCCGATCACGCTGGCCGACGGGGACCTGCCACCCGTTCTCGTCTACCCCATCCACCACGCCGAGGACTGGGCCGGACCCGCCCCCGACCGCACGACCGGCGCGGGACCGCTGGGCCCGTTGCTCGGTCACACCCGGGCCGGTCTCCTGCGCGCGACCCGCACCGGATGCTCCACGGTCGAGGCCGCGCGGCTCCTGGGCGTGACCCACCCCGCCGTCAGCCAGCACCTGAACGTGCTGCGCGCGGTCGGGCTGGTCGCCACCGTGCGCAAGGCCGGCCGGTCCATCCACGTCGCGACGGCGGAGGGCCGGGCGCTGCTGGCCGCCGCTGAGCGGGCGAAGCGGTAGCGGGAGCGGCCTGGCCCGTAAGCCTGAACTTTCTTTCCTTGCGCCGTTCTTGAGCCGGGAAGGACGCTGGTTCCCGCCGCCGGAACCGGCCGTGCCGCGCGGATCCTTCGTGTGCGCCGGCCGGGAGCGTTCCCCGGCGGACGTTCTTCCCGCAAGGCCCGTCCCCCCACCCTCAGGAGCCTTATATGCGCAGGAGACTCGTGTCCTCAGCGATCGCCGCAGCCGCCGTCGGCGTTCTCCTCCACCCCGGCACGGCCCAGGCCTCGCCCGCACCGCACACCCCGTCGGTATCCGTGCTCGCCCACGGCACGGAGGCCGGCACGGCCGTCGTCAGCGGGCACAACGCGCCCGGCACCCGGCTGAAGGTCGCCTCCGGCCGTACCAGCAGCGGGCACTGGCTGGCGATCGACTACCAGGTGCAGGAGACCGGCTACTGGTGCGGACCGGCCGCCACCCGCATCGCGCTCTCGGCGAGGACCGCCCCGCCCAGCCAGGCCGCCCTGGCCGGCCAGCTCGGCACGACCGAGGCCGGTACCGACCACATCGGCCAGGTCACCGGCGTACTCAACTCGAACCTGGGCGGCGGCTGGTACGAGACCAAGGAGATGCCGAACGACCCGCCCACCCAGGGTCAGCGCGACCTGCTGTGGAACGACATCGTCTTCGACATCGACCGCAACTACCCGCTGGTGGCCAACATCGTGGCCCCGCCCGGCAACCAACCGCCCGGCTACCCCTCGGACCAGACGATCTACCACTACTTCACCGTGTTCGGCTACGACGACGTGGACCGCACGGTCCTCATAGCCGATCCCGCCTCCTTCAGCGGCAACCAGATCTACTGGATCTCCTTCGATCAGCTCGCCACGCTGATCCCGCCGAAGGGCTACTCGGCGTGACCCGCTCCCTTCCCACCAGGAGGCCGTGTTGAGCAGCCACCCCAGCTACCGCAGCCACCCCAGCCACGGTCCCACCCGCAGGAACATCATCAGGGCCGCCGGCGGACTCTCCGCCGCGATGGCCCTGGGCGCCGGGGGCATCCTCGCGGCCGCGTCCCCGGCCGGTGCGGCGGGAGACGGCTTCGGGCTGCGCGTCGTGGAGCACGACGAGAGCGATCCGCGGATGTGGTTCTACCGGTTCGCGACCGACGCGATCGGCTGGAATCCGGGCGTCAACGTCCTGCTCCCCGACAACTACCACACCGGTGCACGCACCTACCCGGTCCTCTACCTCCTCCACGGCGGCGGCACCGACCAGGACTTCATCACCTTCGACCGCGCGGGCATCCGGGACTGGACGGCCGGGAAGCCCGTCATCGTCGTGATGCCCGACGGCGGGCACGCGGGCTGGTACTCCAACCCGGTCAGCACCAACTCCGGCCCCCGGAACTGGGAGACGTTCCACATCGGCCAGCTGATTCCCTGGGTCGACGCCAACTTCCGCACCTACGCCGAGTACGACGGCCGGGCCGTCGCCGGGTTCTCGATGGGAGGCTTCGGCGCACTGAAGTACGCGGCGAAGTACTACGGCCACTTCGCCTCGGTGAGCGCCCACTCGGGCCCGGCCAGTCTGCGTCGCGACGCGGGACTGGTCACCCACTGGGCCAACGCCTCCTCCGCCGCCCTGGACCTGGGAGGCGGCACGGTCTACGGCGTACCGCTGTGGGACGAGGCCAGGGTGAGCGCCGACAACCCGGTCGAGCGGGTCGAGAGCTACCGGAACAAACGGGTGTTCCTGGTGGCGGGCACCAGCCCCGACCCGGTCAACTGGTTCGACACGGTCAACGAGACCCAGGTGCTGGCCGGCCAGCGGGAGTTCCGGGCCCTCCTCGGCGCCGCCGGCATCCCGCACGAGTGGTACGAGGAGCCGGGCGGGCACATGATCCGCGACTACCTGGTCCGCCGCGACCTCGACGGCATCGTCGCCCGGCTCCGTAAGGCCTGAGGGCCCCACGGAAGCGGCGCCCGTAGGATCGCTCCCCGCCCGGCCCGGTCCGGCGGACAGGCCGTGCGGGGAGCGGGACACCGGCCCCCCGCACACCCGGCAAGCCCCCTCGGCAGTGTTCGAGGGGGCTTCTCGCGTGCCGCCGGGGACGACGGCCAGCGCCCGCCCCCTCGCATGACGCACTGACCGGACCTGCCTATTCGGTCGCTCGTGCGAGAGGTCATACCAGAGCGGGACGGATAGCGGGCAAGTTCCGCAACTGCCCGCCGCGGCCTCGCTCCGGGCGACTACCGTGTGTGTCCGGTGATCAACGGTGGGCTCATATTCCCGTGCCCGCCCGGCCGATGATCCGAGAATGACCGACCACCGTAGGTGCCACCACATGGATACCGATTCCTGGGGCCCCACGTACCGAGGACGCTGATGTCTCAACTTCGCGCACCCGACGCGCGACCGGAACGCCGAGAGGGCGGGCGGCACGGCCGACCGGGTGCCCGTTCCCACTCGGCCGCGGCCAGACCGCGCGCTGCCCAGCCGTCCCCCGAGGCGCGTATACGCCCCCAACTCCTGCGGACCGCCGTGCTGCCGGCCGTCGCCGTCATGCTCACCGGAGCCGCGGCCGTCATCCTCACGGTCCGCTCCACCGGCACCGCGCCGTCCACCGAGCTCTGGACCGCGCTGGGCGCGGCGGCGGCCCTGGCGCTCGCCGCCGTGGCGGCGGCCTTCCTCGCCGCCAACCGCGTCGCCACCACCGTCCTCGGCCGCTGCTTCGCCCTGCGCCGGGCCAGCGCCCAGGGCCAGGCCGAACTGCAGCAGGTGGTGGAACAGCTCCGCAACGGCGAACCCGTACCCACCCGCAGGGCCCCGCAGACCATCGCCCCCGGCAGCGACGCCTTCGAGCTGCTGGCACAGGAGCTCGGCCGGCAGCAGGAGGCGGCCGTGGCCGCCGTCGTACAGGCCTCCCGGCTCTCGGAGCACACCGGCGAGGACCAGAAGGTCGAGGTCTTCGTCAACCTCGCCCGCCGGCTGCAGTCCCTGGTGCACCGCGAGATCCAGCTGCTCGACGAGCTGGAGAACGAGGTCGAGGACCCCGATCTGCTCAAGGGCCTCTTCCACGTCGACCACCTGGCCACCCGGATCCGCCGGCACGCCGAGAACCTCGCGGTCCTGGGCGGCGCCGTCTCCCGGCGGCAGTGGAGCAACCCGGTCACCATGACCGAGGTGCTGCGCTCCGCGATCGCCGAGGTCGAGCAGTATCCGCGGGTCAAGCTGGTGCCCCCGATCGACGGCACCCTGCGCGGCCACGCCGTGGCCGACGTGATCCACCTGCTGGCCGAGCTGGTCGAGAACGCCACGGTGTTCTCCGCCCCCCAGACGCAGGTCCTGCTGCGCGCCCAGCACGTCACGGCCGGCCTCGCCCTCGAGGTGGAGGACCGGGGCCTCGGCATGCCGGGCAACGAGCAGAAGCGGATGAACGCCCTGCTCGCCGACCCCGACCAGGTCAATGTCGCCCGGCTGCTCCAGGACGGCCGTATCGGGCTGTTCGTGGTGGCCTCACTGGCCCGCAGGCACGGCATCGCCGTGCGGCTGCAGAGCAACATCTACGGCGGTACGCAGGCCGTGCTGGTGCTTCCGCAGTCCCTGCTCGGGGCCGAGGGCGACACCGGGGCCGGCGAGGCCCCGGCCCCGCCCCCCGGCCCCGTGCACCGCCCGCCGCCGCTGGACGAGGCCCCCGCCCCCCGCGACCTCGGCCCGGGTACGACGCCCGCCCCCGAGCGGGAGCGCCGGCCCTACGTCCCGCAGCAGCAGGCACTGCGCATGCACCAGCCGCAGCAGACCCGGCGTCAGGGCGAGGGCCCGCCCCTCCCGCTGCGCGCCGAACGCCTCGACCGGCCCACGCCCCCCGAGGCCCGCCCCGGTATCCGCCCGGCCGACGACGCGGTACCGGCGCTCCCGCCGGAGACCGGAGTCGTCCGCGGCACGATGGGCCGGCCGCAGCTTCCCCGGCGCGCGAACCAGGAGCACCTGGTTCCCCAGCTCAGGGAAGCCCCGGCCCCGCGCACCGAGGACGAACCCACCCTGCACGACCCGGGTCTGGTGGCGGCCTTCCGCCGCGGCATCGACCTCGCGGAGGCCCGCGCCGAGACGGAACCCGGGGCGGAGTCCGGCTCCGGAGCGGATCCGGCAGCGGTGGCAGCCGCCGGGGCGCCGCCGGCCCCGCTTCCGGTGCGCGGCGCAGCGGCCCCGGGGCAGCTCCTGCGGACCGCTTCTTACCACAGCGACCAAAACCCACTCGACGTGAACACCTCCAAGGAGTAGATGCACCATGGCGACCGATACGCCGTCCGGTCAGGTCTCGGACCTCGACTGGCTGCTGAGCGGGCTGGTACAGCGCGTGCCGTACACCCGAAGCGCGGTCCTGCTGTCCGCCGACGGGCTGGTGAAATCCCTCCACGGCATGGACGCCGACAGCGCCGACCACATGGCGGCGCTGGCGGCCGGCCTCTACTCGCTCGGCCGCAGCGCCGGGGCGCGGTTCGGGGACAACGGGGAGGTCCGCCAGGTGGTGGTGGAGCTCGACTCGACGCTCCTGTTCGTGGCCACCGCCGGTTCCGGCACCTGTCTGGCCGTGCTCGCCGGGCGGAGCGCCGATGCCGCCGTGCTGGGCTACGAGATGACCATGCTGGTCAAGAGCGTCCGGCCCTATCTGATGACCCCGACCAGACAAGCGGCCGGAGCGCCGGGCGCCACGGGGCTGTGAGCGTGTCGGCCACGCAGGACGCGCCGTTGCTCGACGATGCGGCGGGCCGCCTCATCCGCCCCTACACGGTGAGCGGCGGCCGCACACGCCCCACCACCGTGCTCGACCTGCTCTCCCTGGTGATGGCCACCGGGACCGTCCCGCAGGTCCACCTCGGCCCCGAGCACTCGGTCGCGCTTGGACTGTGCGGCGGACCCACGTCGGTGGCCGAGATCGCCGCACACCTGCGACTGCCCGCAGTCGTCACCAAGGTGCTCCTCTCCGACCTGGTCGACTGCGGAGCGGTCACCGCGCACCCGCCCGCCTTCCATGACATGCCCACTGACCGATCCCTGCTGGAGGCAGTGCTCGATGGCTTACGACGACAGCTCTGACGGTTTCGACGGCTCCGCCCCGTACCCGGGGGCCGGGAGCCCAGGAAACGTCGGCTACGCGGACGGCCCCGGGAGCGCTGGTCACGCCGGGGTCCCGGGAAACGGGGGATACGAGGACGCCCCCGGCTCCCTCGGGCACGCCCAGGGGCCCAGCGGCCCCGAGGGCTTCCCCGTCGCGCTCAAGGTGCTGGTGGCCGGTGGCTTCGGTGTCGGCAAGACGACCTTCGTCGGCGCGGTCAGCGAGATCGCGCCGCTGAGCACGGAGGAGCTGCTGACCCAGGTCAGCGCGGCGACCGACAGCCTCGAAGGCATCGAGTCCAAGACCTCCACCACGGTGGCCATGGACTTCGGCCGGATCACGCTGGACGAGCAGCACGTGCTCTACCTGTTCGGCACCCCCGGCCAGGAACGCTTCTGGTTCATGTGGGACGAGCTCTCGCAGGGCGCGCTCGGAGCCGTGGTCATCGCCGACACCCGCAGGCTGGAGGAGTGCTTCGCCGCCGTCGACTTCTTCGAACGGCGCGGTATCGGATTCATCGTCGCCGTCAACGAGTTCGACGGAGCCTTCCGTTACGGCCCCGAGGAGGTGCGGGCCGCACTCGACCTGGCGCCCGCGGTGCCCGTCGTCCTGTGCGACGCCCGGATCGCCAGCTCGGGAACCGGCGCGCTGGTCACCCTCGTCCAGCACCTCATCAACGCCACCGCCGAGCCGGCCCCGCTCTCCGGCCACGGCAGTTTCGGAGCCCATACGTGATCCCGCACGCCATCGGGCGGATGCTGCTGACTCCCGTCGACAGCGACGCCCCCGTCCGGACCCAGCGGCTGCGCAGCCTAGGTCTGGGGGAGCGGTCCGATGCCTCCTTCGACAACTTCGACGCCTTCGCGGACCGGGTGGCCGAGGTGACCGAAGTGCCTTTCTCGATGGTCAACTTCATCGACGGCAACCGGCAGTTCTACGCCGGACTGCACACCCCCGCCGGCACTCGCAAGGGCGCCGACCTGGGCGCCACGGCGGCGGGCAGCGGCCGCAGCGGCCGCTACGTCGCACTCGACCACGGCTACTGCCCGCACGTCGTGGTCCGGCGCAGGGCGCTGGTCCTGGAGGACGTCTGCGACTACCCGAGGTTCGCCGGGAACCCGGTGGTCGACGACATAGGCATCCGCTCCTACCTCGGGGCGCCGCTCATCGACCGCACGGGGATCGCCCTGGGCGCGGTCTGCGCCGTGGACACCGTGCCCCGCCCGTGGGGGCGGGCCGGGCTCGACACCATCAAGTCCCTGGCGCAGGAGCTGATCGGGCACATCCACAGCCGGGAGGACAACAGCATCGGGATCTGAGCCCGCCCCGCCGGCCCGGGTCGGGGCCCGGGGCCGCAGGTCAGACCTCCACCCGGCTGCCGTCCAGGAAGGTGAGCACCACCGCGTCGCCGTCCACCCGCACCCGCACCGCCGTCCGCAGCGCCTCCGGATGGACGCTGTCCCGGGAGAGCACGACGAGCGACACATGAACGCTCCGGCCGCCCGGACGGGGCGCGCCGCGCAGATACGGGACCGCCGAGTGCGGTCCGTACGCGTTGGACTCCACGTCGCGCGCCACCGACGCCCCGTCGGCGCCGCCGTCCCAGCCGTACAGCGCGACCACCGCGCTGGTCAGCCCGTCGGCCGTGCGGGCGAGCGCCCAGTCGGGACCCGACGAGGCGAACGGGCTCACCGCGCCGGCGACCGCGTGGCCGCCCTCGCGGACCACCGCGCCCTCGGGTGACTCGACCCGGTGCACCCGGATCTCCCACGGGCCGTGCAGCACGCTCGTCGTCCCGATCCGGTACGCGCGCTCGTCGCCCGGCAGCCGGGCCGCCGACCAGGAGGAGGCGACGCGGCCCTCGCAGCGCAGCGGATGGATCCGGCGGCGGCGCGACGGGGTGCCGTCCGGTGCGATGAGGGCCAGGTGGTTGTCGATGTTCCGGGCCGCGGCGTGCGGTGCGGACTGCGGCGCGGTCGTCGTCGAGTACGCGAGCTTCGCGTAGTGCGGGTCGTCCTCGCCCGCGCCCCGGTCCGGATCGTCCTCGGACGTACTGGCCTCGGGCGCGGGCGGGTTGTGGTCGCTGCCGTGGTTGACCAGCCGGACGATCCCGTCGTTCCGGGTGCCGTGCAGCAGCCAGCCCGGTGCGGGCAGCGCGGTGTACGTGTCCGACTCCTCGACCGGCAGGGGGAGTTCGCGCGCCGTCCACACCGCGTGGTCGGCCGGGAGCAGCAGCCCGAGGAAACCCTTGCTCGCCCAGTACGGGGAGGCCGGACCCGAGTACGGCTGGGTGGACGGGAGGAAGGTGTCGTACCAGCCGAGCGTCAGCAGCCCCCGCTCGTCCGGCACGCCGCGCTCCGCGAAGTGCCGCAGCGTGCCCGAGGCGAGCCGGCGGGTGAGTCCGGGAGCCAGCGGAGTGCAGTCGGCGAGCGCCCCCATCCACACCGGGGCCAGCGCGGCGAAGCGGTAGGCGAGCGAACGGCCCTGGTGGACCGGGGAGCCGTCGGAACCGAAGAAGTGCTGGTAGTCCTCCAGGAACCGGCTCAGCCGCTCCCGGTACACCGCCGCCCGGCCGCCGTCGCCCTCCGGTCCGGCGATCCGCGCCCACAGCAGCGGGTACAGGTGCATCGCCCAGCCGATGTAGTAGTCGAAATTGCGGCCGTCCCCGTCGGTGTACCAGCCGTCACCGACGTACCAGTCCTCGATCCTGTCTAGCCCGTCCTCGATGTCGGACCGGCTGTACGGGGCGCCCACGGAGGCGAGGAACTGCTCGGACACCACCTGGAACAGCCGCCAGTTGTTGTCCCAGGTGCGGCCGCCGACGAACCCGGAGAACCAGTCGACGACCCGCTCCTGGACCCCGGCGTCCAGCCGGTCCCAGATCCACGGCCGGGTCTCGTGCAGCGCGACCGCGACCGACGCCGCCTCCACCATCTGCTGCGAACAGTCCGTCAGGCGCGGCCAGGCCTCACCGCTACGGGGATCCGTTCCGGCCGCGAGACCCGCCGCGTACCGCTCGGTCAGCGAGGGGTCGACCGCCCCGCCCGCGCCCGCGATCCGGCAGGCGGCGAGCAGGAACGAGCGGGCGAAGCCCTCGAGGCCGTCCGAGACGACCCCCGACCAACTGCCGCGTCCCGGAAGCCGGTACTGCGCGAAACCGGGTGAGGCGTACGGCGTCAGCGCGTCCAGCATCCGGTCGGCCGTCGCCTCCCAGTGCGCCCGGGTCCAGCCGGTGCGCGAGGACAGGACCCGGTCGGTGGGAGGCAGTTGCAGATACGGGGTGACGGGCATGGTGGCGCTGCTCCTCGGGATCGATACTCGGAAGAGGTGGCTACTGGACGAGTTCGGTGCGGTGGGTGTGGCCTCGGGAGCCGCCGGTCTCGACAGTGAGGACGGTCCTGCGGCCGGGGATGACGCGCACGGTGGCATCGGCGTGCGCCACCGACCGCACCCGGAAGGGGAGTTCGACCGTGAGCGAGGTCTGCGTCCGGCCCGGGTCGGCGACCGCGACGGACACCTGGGAACCCCTTCGCCGCACGAGCACCGACGCCGGCCCCGACGAGGTGATCCCGGCCGCGGAGCCGGCACCCCAGAAGTGCGCGGCGCTGAGCCCGGTCCTGCGGTCCTCCACGGCCTGCGCGACGGCGTCGTTCGCGACGATCCGTACGGGCCGGGAGTGCGCCCAGATCGCGGTGGCGGCGGCCGACGCGCCCGGCAGCAGCACATAGGCGTAGCCGTCGTCGGTGGGCGAGACGCCGTGGTCCACCCAGAGGGTGACATAGCGCCGGGTGACCGGATCGGTGCTGCCGCCGGTGTCCGCGCCCGTGTTGATGGCCCGCCACGTCCCGGTGCGCTCCTCGCGCAGGGTGTGCAGCGCGGCGCCGTCGGGGAAGACATAGCCGCCGGCTCCGTCGAGATGCGCCCACCGGGCCCGGCGGAACTCGTCGGCCCGGCCCTGTTCCACGGGCAGCGGCACTCCGTCGACCAGCAGCCGGTCCCGGCCGCGTGCGCCGAGGTTGCGGTTCTCGACGATCGTCTCGACCGCGCGGCCGTCGCTCGCGGTGATGCCCGCGCCGAGCGCGACCACCGCGTTGTCCAGCAGGAACCACGCCTTCCTGGTCCGCAGCGTGCTGCCCGGCGCGCCGGCCACCTCCATCGCGGCCACCGTGTACCGGCCGTCCAGGACGGCCCCGCCCGCGACACCGTTCGACGGCAGGTAGGTGGAGGTGCCCGCGCCGGTGCCGAGGTCGTCGCGGTGGCGGGTGTCGACCGTGGTGCCGGGGAGCCGGTAGGGGTCGACGGTCGGCCAGAAGCCGTCGTTGTACTGCCCGAGGTCGTCACCGTCGTACAGGTACGTCATGCCGTCGCCGGTGTACCAGCCGTGCAGGTTCTCGCCGTTGCCCGCCTCGTACGCGGAGATCCGCTTGGACGAGAGCGACAGCGCGCAGGCCCAGCCGGGGCGGCGGTGCACCACGCGGTCCATGTCCGCGAGGACGAAGCTGCCCGTCGTACGGGCCCCCGCGCGGATGGCGCGGTCCTCGAGCACGGCCTTGGCCAGGGCCAGTTGGGGGAGTGTGGCGAGGGCCGCGAACGGGGTGGTGCGGTTGCGG
Organism: Streptomyces sp. NPDC048462; assembly: GCF_043200175.1. Taxonomy (NCBI): domain Bacteria; kingdom Bacillati; phylum Actinomycetota; class Actinomycetes; order Kitasatosporales; family Streptomycetaceae; genus Streptomyces; species Streptomyces sp. NPDC048462. Next base: position 77,346 of record NZ_JBICXG010000024.1, on the reverse strand, counting down.
GTCAGCCAGCCCTTGACCAGCGACCGCCAGCGGTCCGCGTAGGAGGCGGGAGTGCCGGACGCCAGGAGGAGGATCGCCGCGAGGGCCGAGGCGCCGTCCCGGTGGTCGCCCGCGCGCTCCCGGGATACGGCCCGCCCGCGCACCGAGTCCATCATCAGCCCGTCGAAGACCACCGGTGCGAAGCTGCGCTCCACGGCCTCGTACATCACCGACACCTTCGGGTCCGCGACCGCCCACGGCGAGTCCGCGAGGAGCGAGATCAGCCAGGCGGCGCCGCCCAGCAGCACGGTGCCGTACGAGCCGGTGTACGCGACCACCTCGTGCTGGACGAACGAGCCGTCCTCGTAGAAGCCGTCACCCGAACCCGCGTACCGGAAGAGGCTGTTGCGTCCTGAGTCGCGCACGTCGGAGAGGGCGTCGCGGGCCGATGCGACCTTGTCCGCGTCCTTGCCGAGCAGCCCGCGCAGCGCCACGATCACGGCCTTGTCGGTGCGGTTGGCGCCCGTCTCGGACAGTGTGGGGGAGTTGGTCCTGCGGTCGGCGTCGGGGCAGTACCGGTCGACGACGCCCAGGTAGTCCGTGAGGTCGTCCTCGGGCAGCAGGCCGCGCAGCAGGACGCAGCAGTCCATCAACGCGCGGGGGGCGCCTATCTCCCAGAACCACCAGTTGCCGCTCTCGCCCGCCTGCGGATGGTAGGCGGCGTCGTACGTGAAGCGGAGCGCACCGAGCAGGGCGTCGGCGGTCGCCGCGTCACCGGACAGGGCGGCGCCGGGCGTGGCCCATGCGGTGGCGAGGGTGCGCAGCCGGGTGTAGCTCTGCCCGAAGTTGCCCGCATCGGTGACGGGGGAGAGGTCGGCCCACAGCGCGGTCCGTCCGGTGCCGCGCTCCAGGGTGTCCCACAGCTCCTTCGCGGTGCTGTCGAGGGCCGCGAGGGCGGCGGCGAAGTCGGGGTCGGACGGGTCGAACCCGCCTCCGGTGATCAGGGTCTCCGCCCGCTGGAGGAGCCCGTCGAAGTCCTGGTCCGTACCGGGTGCGGTGTCCGCGGCCTGTGCCGTGCCCGCCGCCGGGGCGAGCGCCGCGCCGACGGCGGTGGCGCCGCTCGCGGCGAGGAGGGTCCTTCTGCTCAGTTGCACGATGACTCCCTGTCCTGTGCGGTTGCGTCGTCCATGTCGGTGCCGCTCAGTCGGTGAGCGTGCTCGGGTCGACGTCCGGTCGGGGCAGGTTCAGGGCGGCGAGCTCCGCCCGGCCGACGGCGTCGATCGGGAAGGCCCAGGTGCCGACGAAGAAGTCCGTGAGGTCGCGGCCGGCGACGCGGCTGGAGTAGGTGGCCAGGGCCCGGTAGCGCTTGTCGTTCTCCGTGGCGTCGGACTGCGGGTTCTCCTCGCGCACCAGCTTGTGCAGCCGGGGCCAGAAGTCGTCCCCGAAGGCCAGCTCCAGCTGGCGCAGCGGCACGAGCTTCTCGTAGGCGCCGAACGACTTCTCGTACGTCAGCCCGGCCGTGCCGAACTTGGCGCGTGCGGTCTGGAAGGCGGTCAGCCCGGTCGCCGGGTCGACCGTGAGCAGGTTGGACGGCTGGTCCAGGGTGCGCTGGGCGGCCAGCGAGTAGATGTTCACCGTGACTTCGGTGAGGCCGCCCGGCTTGTACGCCATCTGCTGGTGCAGGTGGCCGAGCTCGTGGTAAAGCCCCCAGCCGCGGGTGCGCAGTCCCTCGACGGTGGTGGCACGGTCGAGATAGGCGCGCGGGAAGCCGTTGTAGCCGTGCGTGGCGTACGCGCCGACGCCGGTCGGCACCTTGCTGACCTCGGTGAAGTGGTACGGGCCCGCCTTGCGCCGGTGCACAGGGCGTGATCCGTCCAGGCCGCTGATCCGGGCATGTGAGTCGATGATCGTCCCGACCAGCCGGAGCAGTGCGGCGTGGTCCTCGTCCCGGTACTGCAGTGCGCCGTCCCGGGTCAGCGTCATGATCGTGTCCGGCCCGTGGAGTTCGACCCAGGGCGAGGTGGTCAGGGTGTCGAGCTGCCGCTGGTAGTCGGCCTCGGTGGTGCGGCCCAGGGTGAAGACCGGCATGGGGACTGCTCCGGAGCGGATGAGCACCGAGGCCCGTTCGCCGTTCCCGGTGAGCGTCAGGTAGACCGGGCCGCCGTGCGGGTCGGTCACGGTGTTGGCGCCCGCGGTGAGCGGGTGGGCGCGCGGTTCGGTGATCTCGCCGTAGTAGTCCCAGGCGCCGATCCAGAGCGTGGGCAGCAGGCCGTCGTGCGGCCGGACGGTCAGCGAGAGCGGGGTGCCGGCGGGGACGTACAGGCCGGTCGGCTGGAACTCCGAGCCGCGCAGCGCCTGGGCGAGCCGCAGCCGTTCGGCTTCGGCGCCGGGGCGGGCGGTGACGGTCAGGGAGACGGGGCGGGCGAGCGGCCGGCCGGGGGCGGCCTGCGCGGAGGAGGCGGTGGCGCCGACTGCTGCCACCGCCGCGGCGCCGGCCGCGGCGGCGAGTACGGAGCGGCGGGCGACCGGGGCGGCGGAGGAGATGTGCTTACGCATGCGGAACTCTCCCTGCAGAAACGAATGAGGGGCGGAAGCGTGCGGAACGGGGTGGGACGTGCCGTCAGCATGTAAGCGGTTGCTGTCGAGCCGCAAGGGGAGTCGGGAAGTTACTGTCTTTTTCTATGGCCAACTGCGGACAGGCAGGAAGTAACCGGTCAACCTCGCGTGGACCTGCCGGCCCGGGGACCGACGGAATCGCGTACCACGATGTGGGTGCCGAGCCGCAGCGCGCCGGTGGTCGGCTCCCGCCAGTCGTCCTCGTCGCCGCCGGAGACGGCCAGCCGCACGGCCTGACGTCCCATCTCCTCCAGCGGCACGTGGACCGTGGTCAGCCGGGGGCGCAGCTCCTGGGCGACCGGGATGTCGTCGTAGCCCACCAGTGAGATGTCCTTGGGCACCCGCAGCCCGGCCTCCTCCAGCGCCTGTGCGGCACCGGCGGCCACCACGTCGTTCGCCGCGAAGACGGCCGTGAAGTCGAGCCCGTCCCGGATCAGTTCGGCCATCCGCCGGTAGCCGAAGTTGCGGCTGAAGGCGCCCGACTGGACCAGTTCGGGATCGGCGGGCAGCCCGCGCAGCTCCAGGGCGCGTCGGTGCCCGGCCAGCCGGTCACGCGTGGTGGAGAGCTTGGGCGGACCGCCGAGGTAGAGGATCCGCTCGTGGCCCTGCATCAGCAGGTGGTCGGTGATCGCGAAGGCGCCGCCCTCGTTGTCGTACTCCACCGCGGCGGTCGGCGCCGCCTCGCCCAGCGGCGGCCTGCCGCACAGCACCAGCTTGGATCCGCCCGCGTCCAGCTCGCGCGCCCGGCGGGCCAGCTCGGAGGTGTAGCCCCGGTCGGCGATGGAGCCGCCCACGACCACCACCGCGTCGGCCCTGCGCTCGTGCATCAGGTCGATGAAGGCCAGCTCGCGCTGCGGGTCGCCCTGGGTGCAGCACACCAGGCAGAGCCGTCCGCCGAGCGCGGCCTCGCGCTCCACACCCCGGGCGATGTAGGCGTAGAACGGGTCGATGACCTCGTTGACGATGATGCCGACGGTGCGGTTGGAGACCCCGGCCAGCGCGCGGGCGTGCGCGTTGACCACGTATCCGAGCTCGCGCATGGCCGACTCGACGCGTTCCCGGGTCGCCTCGGCGACGGGGTAGTTGCGGTTCAGGACGCGGGAGACGGTGGCCGTCGAGACCCCTGCGCGCCGGGCGACGTCGGTGACCGTCGCGCGCCGCTGTCCGTCCGCGGCCGTGCTCTGCCGGCGCATCCGGCTCACCCCCTGGTGGCTGTTGTGTGACGCCGAGCCTAGGCCCTGTGGCGGGACGGAGCTCATGCGATTCTCCCCAGGTCGGCCCGGTGCACCGGGTGGCCGAAGGGCTCGCCCCGCGCGTACCGCACCAGCTCGTCGACGGCGAGCGCGCCGAGGCGGCCCACCTCGTTGCCCTGGGCGCCCGCGAGGTGCGGGGTCAGGAAGACGTTGGGCAGGTCCCACAGCGGGTGGCCGGCCGGCAGCGGCTCGGGCGAGGTCACGTCCAGGACCGCGTCGAGCCGCCCGCTGACCAGGTGCCCGGTCAGCGCCTCGGTGTCCACCAGCGGGCCGCGCGCCGTGTTGACGAGGAGGGTGCCGGGACGCATCAGGCCGATCCGGCGGGCGTCGATGATCCCCCGGGTCTCCGGGGTGTCCGGGGCGTGCACGGTCACCACGTCGCTGGTCGCCACGAGGGTGTCCAGGTCGGCCGGGGTGACACCGAGCAGCGCGGCCTCGGCGGCGCTCACGTACGGGTCGTACAGCAGCACCTGCGCGTCCAGGACCCGCAGCAGCTCGATGACGCGGCGGCCGATCCGGGAGGCGCCGACCACGCCGACGGTCAGCCCGTGCGTGCCGAGCCAGTGCTGCCGGTCGAGGTCGGCGCCGGTGCGGTGGGTGCGGCGCTGCCGGTAGAGCCCCGCCAGGGGGAACACCCGCTTCGCGCCCATGATGATCGCGGCCAGGGTGAACTCCGCCACCGGCACCGCGTTGGCGGCGGCTGCCGAGGAGACGGTGATCCCCCGGTCGAAGGCGTCCGGGGACAGGAACGTCTTCACCGTGCCGGCCGCGTGGATCACCGCCCGCAGTGCGGGCGCCCTCGCCAGCAGCGCGGCGTCCACGGGCGGGCAGCCCCAGCCGGTCAGCAGCACCTCGGCGGTGGAGAGCGCCGAGGTGGCGGCGGGGGAGTCGAACTCGCTGATCACGGACGGGTCGAGGAGGTCCGCCGCCTCCTCCAGCCGGGCCCGGACGGGAGGCGGGAAGACCTCGTCCAGCAGTCCGGGGCTCATGACCAGTACCGTGCGCGGCCGCCTTCCGGGCGGGTTCGCGGCATCGGTACCGGATTGAGCCGGTGCCTCTTCGGTGGTTCGCACCCTGCCTCCGGACAGTAATCGCGTTCTATGGAATGACCGGCACGCTAGGGAGCGTGACGGTCGACCGTCAAGCTCTCTCCGCATACAACTGGCCTTATTGAGGCGTAATAAGGCGATTTTCCGGCTTGGATTTCCTCCGGAGAGCACTGCGAAACAAAGACGTTCGCTCGGATCCCTTGACGCTTGGGTTAACCGCTTACTAACTTGCGGCCGCAGAAGGCTCACTACGCGCCACCCGGCCGAACAGGACGCACCATGGCTGACACAGCACCCCCGCTGCCGCGGGAAAAACGGCGGCAGCGGGCCGATGAACCCGCCCCGCCCGAAGCCCGGACCGTTGCCACGCCACACCGGCTGACGCTCGGGCAGCGGATCAAGCGCGACCGGGTGATGCTGCTGCTCACCCTGCCCGGCCTGCTCTACTTCGTCGTCTTCCACTACGTGCCGCTGCTCGGGTACGTGGTGGCGTTCCAGGACTACCAGCCCTACCTCGGCTACATGCACAGCGTCTGGGTCGGCTTCGCCAACTTCTCCTCCGCGTTCGGTGAACCCGCCTTCTGGAGCGCGACGTTCAACACCCTGGAGATCGCCCTCGTCCAGCTGGTGTTCTTCTTCCCGATCCCAATCGCCCTCGCCCTGCTGCTCAACAGCATCGCGAGCGACCGCATCAGGCGCTTCGTGCAGAGCGTCGTCTACCTGCCGCACTTCATCGGCTGGGTCATCATCGTCTCGATCTTCCAGCAGATCCTGGGCGGCGCCGGGGTGCTGCCCGACGTACTGGGCGGTCTGGGGCTGCCCCGCTACGACATGATGAGCGACCCCGACGCCTTCCCCTGGCTGCTGACCCTCCAGGTGGCCTGGAAGGACGCCGGCTGGGGCACGATCATCATCCTCGCCGCGCTCCTCAACATCGACCGGCAGAGCTACGAGGCCGCGGCGATCGACGGCGCGGGGCCCCGGCGCCGGCTCTGGCACGTGACGCTGCCGGGCATCGCCCCCGTACTGATCCTGCTGCTGATCCTCAACCTCGGGCAGATCCTCTCCGTCGGCTTCGAGCAGATCCTGCTCCAGCGCGACGCGGTCGGCCCGGACGCCGGTGAGGTACTCGACACCTACGTCTACTACCACGGCATCAAGGACAACGACTGGGGCGTCGCCGCCGCCGTCGGACTCGTCAAGGCCGTCATCGGCACCGTACTCGTGCTGGGCGCGAACAAGTTCGCCCACCGGCTCGGCCACGAAGGGGTGTACCGCGGTGCTGACCGCTGAGAAGACTCGCGCCACTACGGCGACCACCGCACCCGCGCCCCGGCCGGCCCGGAAGAGCAGGACCGACGGCAGGCCGCCGTGGATGGAACGCCCGACCCGGATGGGACAGACCGCCAAGGCCGTCGCCGTCGTCGTGGTCGTCCTCGCCGTGGCCTATCCACTGGTCGGCGTCATCGGCACGAGCTTCGCCTCGCAGACCGACATCATCAAGGCCTCCGGTCTCGTCCTGTGGCCCGACCACCCCAGCCTCGACGCCTACCGCACGATCTTCACGGGCGGCGTCGTCACCCGGGCGCTCCTCGTCTCCGTGGGCATCACCGTCTTCGGGACCCTCGCCAGCCTGCTCGTCACCGTCGGCATGGCCTACGGACTCTCCCGCCGCGACGTCACCGGCTCCCGGCCCATCCTGATGATCGCCCTGTTCACCATGCTGTTCAACGCGGGCATCATCCCGAACTTCCTGCTGGTCAAGGGGCTCGGCCTGTACGACACCTACGCGGCGCTCGTCATGCCCACCCTGGTCAGCGCCTTCAACCTGGTCGTCCTGCGGTCCTTCTTCATGAGCCTGCCGGACGAGCTGTACGACGCGGCGAAGGTCGACGGCGCCGGCGACTTCCGCATCCTGGTGCGCATCGTCCTGCCCCTGTCCAAGGCCGTCCTCGCCGTGATCAGCCTCTTCTACGCCGTGACGTACTGGAACGCCTTCTTCAACTCGCTCCTGTACCTCAACGACTCCGACAAATGGCCGCTGCCGATGGTGCTGCGGACCTACGTCCTCCAGGGCCAGAGCCTCAACTCGGCCTCGGCCGGCGAGGTGCTCGCCCCGCAGCAGGCCGTCCAGATGGCGGTCCTGGTGATCGCCGTCGTACCGATCCTCTGCGTCTACCCGTTCCTCCAGCGCTACTTCACCAAGGGCGTGCTCACCGGCGCCGTCAAGGGCTGAGAGGGTGCCGGGCCATCTCCGACCGGGCGGACGCGGCCCGGCACCCTCCGAGCGCGACCGCCGTCCTCCAACTCCTTCCCTCCCCTCTCCCAAGGAGACTCAGGTGCCGAGCTCTACCCCCGTCAACCGCAGAGCGCTGTTCCGCATGGGTGCGGGCATCGGTCTGGGACTGGCCGCCGCCCCGCTGCTCGCCGCCTGCGGCGACGGCGGCACGACCGCCAAGGCCGAGGCCAAGAGCGCCTCGCTGCTCCCCGACACCGCGATCCGCAACATCGGTCTCAAGCCCGACCTGGCCGGCACAGCGGCCGGTGTCCCGCAGGGCTTCTTCAGCTACCCCGCCAAGCCGCTGCGGGCCACCAAGGGCGCGCCGCTCAAGGGCGCGAAGACGATTCGCGCGACGATGGAGACCTTCTCGCCGCCGCCGCCCTCGCGCGGCCGGAACGCCGCCTGGCAGGAGATCGAGAAGCTGCTCGGCGGCCAGGTCGACATCACCGCCGTACCGGCCGACGACTACGGCACCAAGTTCTCGACCATGATCGCCAGCGACAGCCTGCCGGACCTCTTCATGTACCCGGAGGTCGGCGGCGTCGACAACAAGGCGGCCTTCCTGCGGGCCAAGTGCGCCGACCTGACCCCGTACCTCGCCGGGGACAAGGTCAAGGACTACCCCAACCTCGCCGCGATACCTAAGGGCGCCTGGCAGTCCGCGATCTTCGGCGGGAAGCTCTACGGCATCCCGATCGCGCGAACCGGCACCGGCGGTGCGGGTGTCTACCGTCACGACCTGTTCGAGGAAGTCGGCGTGACCAGCCTCGACCAGATCACCGACCTCGACCGGTTCATCGAGGTGTGCAAGGAGCTGACCCGCCCCAAGAAGGACCAGTACGCGATCATCGCGGGCGCCACCAACGTCCTCGCGATGTCGGCCGGCGCACCGTACGCCTGGCGGATGGACGCCAAGACCGGCAAGTTCACCACCGACCTGGAGACCCCGCAGTTCCGTCAGGCCGTGGAGACCGCACGGTCGCTGTACAAGGCGGGCTGCTACTACCCGGGCACCCTGCAGATGTCCGGGGCGCAGAAGGCCCAGTACACGGACATGTTCAAGAACGGCAAGGGCGCGTACGTCTACGACGGCATGCCCACCTACCTGGCGCCCGGGGTCGGCTACATCGCCGCGATGAAGGCCATCGACAAGAAGTACGACCCGAGGCCCTTCGTGCCGTTCGGCTCCTCGCCCGTCGCCTGGATGGACAACGTCAAGCTGGAGAACACCTATGTGAAGAGCGCGTCCGGGGAACGGGTGCGGCAGATCCTGGCCCTGGCCGACTTCGCCGCCTCCCCGTTCGGCAGCGAGGAGTACACGCTCATCAACTACGGCGTCGAGGGCAAGGACTTCACCCGCGACGCCAAGGGCAACCCGGCGCTCACCAAGCAGGGCACCCAGGACGTCACCGTGCCCTGGAAGTTCATCTCCTCCGCCGTCCCGGCCATCTTCAGCGCCGACTCGCAGGACGGCGTGCGCCATGTGCACGAGGCGTTCACCAAGATGATCCCGATCATGGAGCAGGACCCGACGCTCCAGTACTCCTCGCCCACCTGGGACTCCAAGGGCTCCGGCAGCCTCTACTCGCTGAAGCAGGACGCGCTCAAGGACATCATCTCCGGCCGCAAGCCCATGTCCGCCTACGACCGGCTGGTCAAGGACTACCTCGCCAAGGGCGCCGAGCAGGCCCGTGGCGAGTTCGAGGAAGCCGCCCAGAAGGGGAAGAAGTGACGACCCGGCGCACAGCCCTCAGACTCGGCGGCGCGGCGGCCGTCGCGGCCGTGGCCGTACCGGCCCTCGGCCCGGCCGCAGTCGCACAGCCGCACCGCTTCGACCCGAAGCCCGGCTCGAACGGCGTCGGGGACCCGCTCTTCCCGACCCTCGGCAACGGCGGCTACCAGGTCCTCCACTACGACCTGACCTTCGACTTCACCCCGGTCACGTACGACTTCACCGGCACCGTGAAGATCAACGCCAGGGCCACCCAGGACCTCTCCGCGTTCAACCTCGACACCGACGGCCACACCATCGACGCGGTCACCGTCTCCGGCCGCCCCGCCACCTGGCAGCTCAGCCCCGGCCAGAGCGGCCAGGAGCTGACCGTCACCCCGGCGCACCCGCTCCACGAAGGACAGTCCTTCACCGTCGAGATCGGCTACCGGGGCAACGGCAAGGCGCCCCGGCTCGGCCTCACCGGCTGGAACTTCGGCACCGACGGCGGATTCGCCTCGGCCGCCCAGTCCTCGCGCGCCGACACCTTCCTGCCGTGCAACGACACCCCGTCCGACAAGGCGACCTGGACCTTCCACATCAGCGCGCCCAAGGGCTTCGTCGCCACCGCCAACGGCGAACTCACCCACCGCACCCACCGCGCCGACGGCTCAGCGGTCTGGCACTTCGCGCTGCGCGAGCGGATGGCGACCGAACTCATCGGCATCGCCGTCGTCAAGGGCACCTACCTCTACGGCACCAGCCACCGCGGTCTGCCGCTGCGGCACATCGTGCCCCAGGGACAGGAGGAGAGGTACGGTCCCATCGTGGCCCGTACCCCCGACCATCTCGCCTGGCTGGAGGCGAAGTTCGGCCGCTACCCGTTCTCCGTCTACGGACTCCACATCTACGACGGCTACACCGACGCCCTGGAGAACCAGACCCTGTCGCTGTTCTCCACCAACTGGTTCAAGCTCAACCCCGCCGGACAGCCGGGCTACGAGACCACCATGGTCCACGAGCTCGTCCACCAGTGGTTCGGCGACTCCGTCACCCCGAACGACTGGCAGCAGGCCTGGCTCAACGAGGGCCCCGCCGTCTACTACGCCGGCCTGTACGGCGAGGAGCGCGGCTGGTCCGTCTTCGAGGACAAGATGAGGGCGACGTACGAGAAGCTCGACGCAGTCCGCGCGGCCGACGGCCCGCCCGGACTGCCGAAGGCACTCGGCGGCACCAACATCTACGACGGCGGCGCACTCGTGCTGTACGCCCTGAGCCTGCGGGCCGGGCAACGGAAGTTCGACACGGTCATGCGCGAGTGGGTCAAGCGGTTCAAGGACTCCACCTACACCAGCGAACAGTTCATCCGGCACGCCGTCGACGTCACCGGCGACCGGTCCCTGGACCCGTTCCTGCGCGACTGGCTCTTCGGGGCCGTCAACCCGCCCATGCCCGGCCACCCCGACTGGAAGGCCACCGCGTGAACCGCCCGTTGAACGCCCTGCGAGGAACCGCCGCCACGGCCACCGCGGTCTTCCTGGCAGCACTCCTCGCCGCCCCGGCCGCCCAGGCGGCGCCCGGCACCCGCACCCTGTACGCGGCCCCCGACGGCCGGGGCGCCTCCTGCACCGCCGGCCGCCCCTGCACCCCGCAGGGCGCCCGCGACCTGGCCCGCACCGAGCAGGGGCGCGATGTCCGCGTACTCCTCAAGGACGGCACCTACCGGCTCGACGCGCCGCTGCAGCTCGGCCCGGACGACTCCGGCACCACCTGGTCCGCCGCGCCCGGCGCCCACCCCGTCCTCTCCGGCGGACAGGACATCACCGGCTGGCACCGCGACGCCGACGGCACCTGGAGCGCCCGCGTCCCCGCCGGGACCACCCCGCGCCAGCTCTTCGTCGACGGCAGGCGTGCCACCCGCGCCCGGGGCGAGGCCTGCCCGGCGAGCACCTGCGACGCCACCGCCACCGCGATGACCGGCGCCACCGCGACCGGGATCGACCACTGGCAGCGCCCCACCGACGCCGAAGCCGTCATCCGGGTCCGCTGGCGCAACTACCACTGCCGGATCGCCGGCGTCAGCGGCGACACCATGACCTTCGTCCAGCCCTGCTGGACCAACTCGGCGAGCGGCACCGACCGCACCGGACCCGCCTGGGACTCCACCGCCGTCGACTCCACCCGCTACAGCGGCGTCGCCTTCTTCGAGAACGCCCCCGAACTCCTGGACCAGCCGGGCGAGTTCACCTGGGACTCGAAGACGCGCACCGTCACCTACCTGCCGCGCAAGGGCGAGGACATGCGCCGCGCGCGGACCGTCACCCCGCACACCGAACAACTGCTCGTCATCGACGGCGCCCACGACGTCACCGTCAGCGGGATCGGCTTCGCGTACGCGGCGTACCGCCAGCCCGGCACCGACGAGGGCTACGCGGGAATGCAGGCCGGTCTCACCCTGACCGGCGCCACCGGCCCCGTCGACCACGCGGGCCGCTACTACACCAAGCCGTCCGCCGCGGTCACCGTCCGCGGCGGACGGCAGGTGCGCATCGACAGCGGCCGGTTCAGCCACCTCGGCGGGGCCGGAGCGATCCTGGAGGCCGGCACCAAGGACAGCGCCCTGACCCGGTCGTCCTTCACCGACCTGTCCTCGGGCGCCGTGTACGTCGGCGACACCGAACCGATGCCCCAGGCGTCCCTGGCGGGGGAGCGCAACACCGTCGCGTACAACACCATCAGCCGCTCCGGCGTCGAGTACACCGACTCGGTGGGCATCTGGGCCGGTTACGAGGCCGGTCTGAGCATCGACCACAACAGCCTGGACCACCTGCCGTACTCCGCGATCTCGGTCGGCTGGGGCTGGAACCAGCCCGAGGCCCAGAAGTCCGTACTGCGGGACAACAAGGTGACGGCCAACCGCATCACCGACGTCATGGAGGTCGCACAGCAGCAGCACGACGGCGGCGCGATCTACACCCAGGGCGCGCAGCCCGGCACGGTCCTCAGCGGCAACTACATCAACCGCTCCGCGTACGGCAACACCGAACGCGACGGCAACGGCATCTACCTCGACGAACAGTCCTCGCACATCACCGTCGAGCGCAACGTCATCACCCGCATCGGCTACAAGTGGGTCTCGAACTGGGCGGACTACGGAATCCGGAACACCGCGCGCGGCAACTGGACCGACACCGCCGCCCCCGCTCTCGGCGGCGCCGGCTCCGTCATGACGGACAACCTGACGGGCCTCGACCGGCTGCCCGCCGAGGCGCTCGCCGTCGCCGCACGGGCAGGCGCCCGGGGCGGCCCGGTCGAGCAGCTGCGCACCGACCTGGCCCGCACCGGCACGGCCACCCAGTCATCGACGGACGGAACGGCTACGGCGGCGCTCGCCCTGGACGCCGACACCAACACGGACACCCGCACGCTCTCCGAGGCGGGTGCCTGGTGGCAGGCGGATCTCGGCGCCGTCCGCCGCGTCCGGCAGGTCGAGATCTGGAACGACGCCTCCGCCACGACGGCCGACTTCGACGTCGTCACCGACGACGGCACGGTGCACGTCAGCGGGAAGGCGCTCCGCCCCACGCTGGTGAACCTGGACAGCCGGACCCGCACGGTGCGGATCGTGTCCTCCGGCACGGGCCGGGTGGCGCTCTCCCAGGTCCTCGTCCACCCCTGACACCCGCGGCGCCGCATCTGCCGCACCGCATACGCACACTGATCGCCGGACCGGCCCCAGGGCCCGTCCGGCGATCGGCGTTGCGGGACGTCCGGTCACTCCAGCCCGAAGGCGTCCGCCAGCATCCCGGTCTGCGCGTCGAGCAGGGCGTCCACGCTGTGGCCCATCCCGGTGAACTGGCCCGCCGCCTCCAGGCCCACCGACCCGTGCAGTTGCGTCCAGGTGAGCAGTGCGCCGGCCAGCGCCCGCGCGCACGCCGCGCTGTCGGCGGCCGCCTCCGGCGCGTACTCGGCGACCCAGCCGCCCACGGCCGGGTCCGCGCCGAGCCAGTCGGACATCTGCGCAACCACCGGGGCCACACCCGCGCCCGGCGCCCCGCCCGCGAACACCGGCAGGAACGGCCCGAGCACCGCGCGGGCCCGGTCCAGCGTGTCGGCGGGCGCGACGTATCCGGGCACCGGGGAGCCCTGGAGCAGCAGGTAGCGGTGCGGTTCCCCGACCGCCCAGGCCCGGTACGCCGCCGCGAGCGAGCGCAGCCGCTCGCGCGGGCTCCGCGCATCCGCGACCGACCGGTCCGCCGCTGCCGCGACGGCCGACGCGGCATCGTCGTAGGCGTCCCTGATCAGCGCGTTCAACAGGTCGTCGCGGCTCGCGAAGTAGCGGTAGAGCGCCGGACCCGACAGACCCATCTCCTTGGCGATCCGGGTGAGCGCGAGCGCCGCCACACCCCCGTCGGCCAGCTGCCGCAGTGCCGCTACCTTGATCTCCGCCCTGGTCTGCTCCCGGTACCGGGCCCGCGGTCCCTGCTGTGCCTCGGCCATCCCGAGCCCCTTTCTTAAGCAAGCTCACTTTAGTTACGGAGTCTAACAGCGAGGCTTGCGGCGACGCATCGCAAGAGTTACTGTCTCTAACAGAAGCGACGAGCCCTAACGAAATCCGGTCCCGGCCGGCTGAAGCGGGGCGCCCATCGCTCCACGCCCCTTCGAATCACAGGGAGTCCCCATGACAGCCACACGTGATCTTCAGGTAGTCCTCGGAGCCGGCCCCGCCGGCACCGCACTCGCCGCCGAACTCGTCCGCCGGGGCCACCCGGTCCGGCTCGTCGACCGGGCGGGCACCGGCCCGGCACTCGAAGGCGTCGGCCGGTTCGCCGCCGATGTCGCCACTCCCGAGGGCGCCCGCGCGGCGGTCGAGGGCGCGGGGGTCGTGTACCACTGCGTGAACGTGGCGTACCACCTCCAGGTCGAGGCCATGCCCCGGATCCAGCAGGCCGTACTGGCGGCGGCCGAGGCCGAGGGCGCCCGGCTCGTCGTCCTCGACACGCTCTACCCGTACGGCGAGACGCACGGTGCGGTCATGACCGAGGACACCCCGTGGAACGCGACGACCGACAAGGGCGTCATGCGCGCCGAACTCGACGCCCGCTACCTCGCCGCGCACGCCGAGGGCCGGCTGCGGGTCGTGCTGGGCCGGTCGGCCGACTTCGTGGGGCCGGGTGTCCTCAACTCCACGCTCGGCGGCGCGGTGTTCCCGGCCGCGCTGACCGGGGGAGAGGTCCCGGCCTTTGGTGACATCGACCTGCCGCACAGCTACACGTACATCGGTGATGTGGCGGCCGGCCTCGCGACGCTGGGAGAGAACCCGGACGGCGACGGCCGGGTCTGGCACCTGCCCACGGCCCCCGCGCTCACCACGCGCCGGATCCTGGACATGATCGGTGAGCGCGTCGGCCGCCCGCTGACCCTGACCGTCGTCTCCGAGCCCAGGGCGTTCGGGCCGTTCGACGAGGTGTTCATGGAGGCGTACGCCGAGATGTTCTACCAGCACACGGAGGCGCAGATCGTCGATTCCTCGGCCATCGAGAAGGCCTACGGCCTGGTGCCGACCCCGCTCCCCGCCACGGTCGATGCCACGCTCGCGTGGTACGGCGGCCTGCTGGCGGCGCGCTGAGTGCGCCCGCCGCGAACAGCCGGCACCGGCCGTCGGGCGTCACTGCCCGAGGAACGCGCCGATCCGCTGCCGCAGGCCCCGCGGGTCCAGGCCGTGAGCGGTCAGGTGCTCGTCCATCCGCCCGTACCGGCGCAGCTCCTCACGGGCGACGCCGAGGCCCAGGATCCGGTGCGGGAGGCCGGCGAGCGCGTCGTTGGCCGCCGCGGTGGACGTGCCCGCCAGATACGGCTCGACGACGACCACGTCGGCGGCCGGCCGGTCGCCCACCGCCCGGCGCAGGCCGTCCCCGTCGAAGGGCCGCACCGTAGTCGCGTAGAGCACAGTCGTGCCGAGGCCCTCGGTCGCCGCGAGGACGTTGTCGAGCATCGGCCCGACGGCGATCACCACGCCGCCCGTTCCCTCGCGCACGACGGTGAACCCGCCCGCCCCGCCGATCGGACGCGCCCGCTCGTTGGACTGCAGCGACAACCGCACATAGACCCGGTCGTCGCCGGTGACTGCCTCCCGCAGCAGCGCCTCGGCCTCGTCGGGGTGCCCCGGAACGTGCACGGTCCAGCCGTCGAGGGTGTCCAGGAGGGCGACGTCGCCGGGCGCCATGTGGGTGAACCCGCCGGCCGGCCAGTCGTAGGAGGCTCCGGCGCTGACCAGCACTCCGCCGACGCCCTGATGGCCGAAGTCCAGCTTCACCTGTTCGAAGGGGCGCTCCACCAGGAAGCTGGCGAAGGTGTGCACGATCGGCCGCAGCCCGGTGAGCGCCATTCCGGCACCGGCCCCGATGAGCAGCTGCTCCCGGATGCCGACGTTGACGACACGGTCGGGGTGGGTGCGCTCGGCCCGCTCGAAGCCGTCCCGGCTGATTTCCGCCAGTACGAGTGCGAGCCGGGGGTCCTCGTCGAGCATGCGCGAGGTGGTCGCGATGAATCGGTCGCGCATCGTGTCCATCTGGGGTCTTCCTCTTCTTCCGTGCGTGGTTGCGGTGTGCTGACGTGCGGCGGGGCGGAGAGCTCAGCGCTTGGGGGCGACCCGGGCCACCACGGCACGCGGCTGCCCGGGGTGCGGCGCGGTGAAGGCGGCGTACAGCTCCGCGTGGTCCCGCCCGTCCACGGAAGCCACCGACCAGCCCGCCGTCCCGAACCGGTCCGCGATGCCGCCGGGGCGGCCGTACGACGCCGAGGCGTTGTCGATCACCACGGTGTGCAGCCGGTCGAGGCCCGCCGGGGCCGCGTAAGCGATCGCCTCGTGGTTGCTGCCCTCGTCCAGTTCCGCGTCCCCGGTCAGCACCCAGACGCGTGGACCGGTCAGGCCCTGGGCCCGCAGCCCCAGTGCGGTACCCACGGCCAGCGGCAGCCCGTGCCCCAGTGAGCCGCTGCCGATCTCGGCGCCGGGCACCAGCAGCCGGTCAGGGTGGTGGCCGAGCGGCGATTCGTACGAGCCGAAGCCCGCGAGCAGCTCCTCGTCGAAGAACCCGTGCGCCGCGAGGACGGCGTAGTACGCCATCGGCCCGTGCCCCTTCGACAGCAGGAAGCGGTCGCGGTCGGGGGCGTCCACGGTCTGCGGCGACACCCGCAGCACCCGGTCGTACAGCACCCACAGGGCGTCGAGCGTGGAGGTGGCGGCGGGGCCGTGCTTCTCGTCGCCGGTCATCAGGCTCATCAGCCGGTGCAGATCGCGGTAGGCGGGAGCGGGTGCGGCGGTCGTTTGCGTCATGTGCCACAGCCTTCAACATCAACCATGGTTGAGGTCAAGCGCCCAAAGGTGTTCGTAACCACCCGTTGAAGTGCGGTATTGTTCTCATGCGCGTTCAGCCAGGGGGAAACCCCAGGTCAGACGGGTATCGGGACGTGGCGCAGCTTGGTAGCGCACTTGACTGGGGGTCAAGGGGTCGCAGGTTCAAATCCTGTCGTCCCGACTGGAGACAGTCGCAGTTCAGGGCCGGTTTCGGAGAAATCCGAAACCGGCCCTGACTCGTTTCCGGGGACCGGCTGGGGTCGGCGCCCTTGGCCGAGGCCGACGCGGTCGGCGAAACGCCGGTCGATACCTCGCGCCGGCGTCCCCGGCCCGCTTCCGTGATCGCGCGGCACACCCACCGGGCGCGAGCTCGCTGCAGGGGGTTCCCCAAAGGGTCGTCCCGATCGGTTCTGCTGTGAATGACCGAGTTCCGACAGATCGCTGTAGAGGCGATTCAGCGCGCACGGACCAGGCCGAGGCCCTGGTCGATTCGGCGACAGGCGGCTGGGTTTCGGTAGTGGGGTTCCAGTAGCAGGAAGTCCTCTGCGTGTTGCTCGTCGCTTTCGGCATGGAGGCCGGTTTCGGCTTGTGCCGAGGGCGCGGCTCCAGAACGAGGAGGTCAGCGGCCCTTGCGCACCTGCGACGCCCGGCGGGCCTCCGCCTCCTTGCGGGACTGGGCTGCGCGGCGGCTCTCCTTCGGGGCCTGGGCCCCCATGCCGCGGAACGGGCGCCTGCCGGTCTGTACGGGCTTGGTCGTCGGCGGTCGCTTCGCGCCGGTGATCCGCGTCAACTCGGCTTCGCCCGAACGGACCTGAGTGACCGTCGGGCGTACCCCGGCCTCGGACAGCATCTTGCTCACGTCCCGGCGCTGGCCCGGGGTGACGAGCGTGACGGCCTTGCCCGACCGGCCGGCCCGCGCGGTGCGGCCGCTGCGGTGCAGGTAGTCCTTGGCCTCCGTGGGCGCGTCCACGTTCACCACCAGGTCGAGGTCGTCGACATGGATGCCGCGGGCCGCCACGTTCGTGGCCACGAGAACCGTCACGCCGCCGTTCCTGAACTGCTCCAGCGTGTGCGTGCGCTGCGGCTGCGACTTCCCGCTGTGCAGGGCGGCCGCCGGGATTCCGCTGGTCTTCAGATGCCGGGTGAAGGCGTCCACCGATGCCTTGGTGTCCAGGAACATCAGCACCCGCCCCTCCCGGGCGGCGATCTCGGTCGCCGCCGCGAACTTGTCGGCCGCGTGCACGTTCAGGACGTGGTGCTCCATCGTCGTGACCGAGGCACGGTCCCGGTCGACCGAGGCGAGCACCGGCTCGTCGAGGTAGCGCTCCACCAACTGGTCGACGTTGCGGTCGAGCGTGGCCGAGAAGAGCAGCCGCTGGCCGCCGGGGCGGACCTGGTCCAGGATCTCGGAGACCTGCGGCAGGAAGCCCATGTCGCACATCTGGTCCGCCTCGTCGAGTACGGCGATCCCCACCCGGTCCAGGTGGCAGTGGCGCCGCTCGATCAGGTCGCAGAGCCGTCCCGGCGTCGCGATGACCACCTCGGTACCCGCCTTCAGCGCGGCCGCCTGCCGGTTCATCGACAGCCCGCCCACCACCGTCGTCAGACCGAGCCCGAGCACGCGCGCGTACGGCTCCAGTGCGTCGCCCACCTGCTGGGCGAGCTCCCGCGTCGGGACGAGCACCAGCGCGAGGGGGCGCTTCGCCTCCGCGCGCTGCCCGGCGGTCCGGACGAGCAGGGCGAGGCCGAAGGCAAGCGTCTTGCCCGAACCGGTCCGCGCCCGCCCCAGTACGTCCCGGCCGGCCAGCGCGTCGGGCAACGTGGCCGCCTGGATGGGGAAGGGCTCCGTGACCCCGAGGCCGGTCATCGCCGTCAGCAGCGCGTCTGGCAGGCCCAGCTCCGCGAAGGATCCTGTGGCGGGCGGCTTCGCGTTCATGGGGGAACCTTCCTCGGGTGGGGGCCTCCGTAACGCGCCGGGGCCCGTGCTCCTCGGCACGGGCCCCGGCGATGTCGCAAGCTTCCGGCCCATTTTACCAGCGGGCGCGGGAGCCCGGTCCCGGCGCCGGACAGTGCCGCAGGCGGGTGGTTTCCAGGCCCCGGGGAAGGCCCGCCGAGGCCCCGGCGAAGATCAGGATGATCAGCGGATCCCGGAGTGGGAAACTTTTCTTGCCGACGATGTCGAGAACCCGGACCCTGCTCCGTCCCCGTAGTGAGAGCGACCCAGAACGGCTCGCACAGGCGCCGAGGAGAACACCATGGCCAAGTACCTGCTTCTGAAGCACTACCGCGGCGCCCCGGCCGCGGTCAACGACGTGTGCATGGACCAGTGGACCCCGGAGGAGATCTCCGCGCACATGAAGTACATGAACGACTTCGCCGCCCGGCTCGAGGGCACCGGCGAGTTCGTCGAGGGCCAGGCGCTCGCCCCCGAGGGCACGTTCGTCCGGTACGACGGCGAGGGGCGCCCGCCGGTCACCGACGGCCCGTTCGCCGAGACCAAGGACCTGATCGCCGGCTGGATGGTGATCGACGTCGACAGTTACGAGCGCGCGGTCGAGCTGGCCGGGGAGCTGTCGGCCGCCCCCGGGGCGGGCGGGAAGCCGATTCACGAGTGGCTGGAGCTGCGCCCGTTCCTGACCGCGTCGCACACCATCACGGAGTGACCTCGTGATGGACGACGTCACGCTGCGGAGCCTCACGCCGGGCGTGCTCGCGATCCTCGTCCGCCGCGGAGCCGACTTCGCGGCGGCCGAGGACGCGGTTCAGGACGCGCTGGCCGAGGCCGTCCGGGTCTGGCCGGCCGACCGGCCGCAGGACCCGAAGGGCTGGCTGGTCACCGTCGCCTGGCGGCGGTTCCTCGACGCCACCCGGGCGGACACCGCCCGCCGGCGGCGCGAGGACCTCGTCGAGGAGCAGCCGGGGCCCGGACCCGTGACCTCGGTGGACGACACCCTCCAGCTCTACTTCCTGTGCGCCCACCCGTCGCTGACCCCGTCGTCCGCCGTCGCGCTCACGCTGCGCGCCGTCGGCGGACTCACCACCCGCCAGATCGCCCGGGCCTACCTGGTGCCCGAGGCGACCATGGCGCAGCGCATCAGCCGGGCGAAACGGACCGTCTCCGGCCATGGGGTGTCCCGTGCTGGGGCGAAGCCGGGAGCAGGGGGAAGGTTCGACCGGCCCGGCGATGTCGCGACCGTGCTGCGCGTCCTCTACCTGGTGTTCAACGAGGGGTACTCCGGCGACATCGACCTGGCCGCCGAGGCCATCCGGCTCACCCGGCAGCTCGCGGCCGGGATCGACCAGCCCGAGGTGGCGGGGCTGCTCGCCCTGATGCTGCTGCACCATGCCAGGCGAGCCGCCCGGACCGCGCCGGACGGCAGTCTGGTGCCGCTGGCCGAGCAGGACCGGAGCCGGTGGGACACCGCGTCGATCGCCGAGGGCGTCGGGATCCTCCAGGCGGCCCTCGCCCGTGACCGGCTGGGCGAGTTCCAGGCCCAGGCCGCCGTCGCCGCGCTCCACGCCGACGCGCCCACCGCCGAGGAGACCGACTGGGTGCAGATCGTGGAGTGGTACGACGAGCTCGCGCGGCTGACCGACAGCCCGGTGGTCCGGCTCAACCGTGCGGTGGCCGTGGGCCAGGCAGACGGGCCGAGGGCCGGGCTGGCGGCGCTCGCCGCGCTGGACGAGTCACTGCCCCGGTACACCGCCGTGGCGGCGTACCTCCACGAGCGCGATGGTGATCACGCGACTGCGGCACGGCTGTACGCCGAGGCGGCCCGGAAGGCTCCCGACCTGGCTGAGCGGGACCACCTGACGCGTCAGGCCGCCCGCCTCAACACCCGGCGCTCCGGCTGATGCCCGGCCGGGCCGTTCACTGAGCGGTCAGCGTCATCTCGAACGAGTACCGGGACGCCCGGTACAGGTGCGAGCCGAACTCCACCGGGCGCCCCGCGTCCCCGAGGACCGTGCGCTCCATGGTGAGCAGGGTGCCGCCGCGGGGTTCGCCTAGCAGCCGGCACTCCGCCGCGGTGGCCCGGCGTGCCCCGATGGTCTGGTCGGCGGTGCGCAGGGCGATGCCGGCCCGCCTGAGCAGTTCGTACAGGCCGTGACCGGCGAGGTCCTCCTCGGTCAGGCCCAGGAGCTCTGCCGGCAGGTGGTTCTCCATGACCGCTATGGGTTCGTCGTCCGCGTACCGCAGCCGGCGCAGGGCGACGGTTTCGGCGCCGGGTTCGACCTTGAGGGCGGCGGCGATCAGGGCGGAGGCGGGCACGGTGCGCATGGACAGCAGCTCGGTGCGCGGCCGCCGGCCGTCGCGTTTGAGGTCCTCGAACAGACTGGTCAGCTCGATCTGCCTGCGCACCCGGTTGTTGACGACCTGGGTGCCCACCCCCCGCTTGCGGGCGAGCAGTCCTTTGTCCACCAGATGCTGCATGGCCTGGCGCATGGTGGGGCGGGAGAGCCCGAACTGGTCGGCCAGGGCGATCTCGTTCTCCAGCCGCGTCCCCGGGGCCAACGTGCCTGATTCGATGAGCTGTTGAAGCTGCTGTGCGACCTGGAAGTACAGCGGCACCGGGCTGCTCCGGTCGATGGTGATCAGCCTGGTGATCGACTCCATGTCGGGCTCCTCAAGACGTTCGGCCACGGGGTTCAGTATGCCGCACGTTCGGCTCAAGCTCTGTACGTATATATGTCAGAACAAATACCTGACGCCGGGCGATTCCGCGAAGGTGCGGCGGGGGAGCGGCACCCTCTGAATGACCAGAACATCAGCGGGTTACCATATGAGCGCCTCCTAGCTCGAAAGATAAACCTGTGACTGTCAATGACGACTCGTTCACCAACTGGAAGAACCGCGAAGAGATCGCGGAGTCGATGATCCCGATCATCGGGAAGCTGCACCGGGAGCGGGACGTCACTGTCCTGCTGCACAGCCGCTCCCTGGTCAACAAGTCGGTGGTCAGCATCCTCAAGACCCACCGGTTCGCCCGGCAGATCGCCGGTGAGGAGCTCTCGGTCACCGAGACGCTGCCGTTCCTGAAGGCGCTCACCACCCTCGATCTCGGCCCTTCCCAGATCGACATCGGCATGCTCGCCGCGACGTACCGGACCGACGACCGCGGCCTCAGCGAGGCGGAGTTCACCGCCGGGGCCGTCGCCGGCGCCACCGGTGCCGACAAGATCGAGCGCGCCGAGCCGCGCGACGTCGTCCTCTACGGATTCGGCCGCATCGGCCGCCTCCTGGCCCGGCTGCTCATCGAGAAGGCCGGCTCCGGCAACGGCCTGCGGCTGCGGGCCATCGTCGTCCGCAAGGCCGCCGGACAGGACATCGTCAAGCGCGCCTCGCTGCTGCGCCGCGACTCGATCCACGGCCAGTTCCAGGGCACGATCACCGTCGACGAGGCGAACAACAGGATCATCGCCAACGGCAACGAGATCAAGGTGATCTACTCCGACGACCCGACGACGGTGGACTACACGGCGTACGGGATCAAAAACGCCGTCCTCATCGACAACACCGGCAGGTGGCGCGACCGCGAGGGGCTGTCCCAGCACCTGCGTCCCGGCGTCGCCAAGGTCGTCCTCACCGCACCCGGCAAGGGCGACGTCCCCAATGTCGTGCACGGCGTCAACCACGACATGATCAAGCCGGACGAGCAGATCATCTCCTGCGCCTCCTGCACCACCAACGCGATCGTCCCGCCGCTGAAGGCGATGGCGGACGAGTACGGCGTCCTGCGCGGTCACGTGGAGACGATCCACTCGTTCACCAACGACCAGAACCTGCTGGACAATTACCACAGCTCCGACCGGCGCGGCCGCTCGGCGCCGCTCAACATGGTCATCACCGAGACCGGTGCGGCGTCCGCCGTCGCCAAGGCGCTCCCGGACCTCGACGCGACGATCACCGGCAGCTCGATCCGGGTCCCGGTGCCGGACGTCTCGATCGCGATCCTCAGTCTGAAGCTCGGGCGCGAAACCACCCGCGCCGAGGTGCTCGACCACCTCCGCGAGGTGTCTCTCACCTCGCCGCTCAAGCGCCAGATCGACTTCACCACCGCCCCGGACGCGGTCTCCAGCGACTTCATCGGCTCGCGCCACGCCTCCATCGTCGACGCCGGACCCACCCAGGTCGACGGCGACAACGCGATCCTCTACCTCTGGTACGACAACGAGTTCGGCTACTCCTGCCAGGTCGTCCGCGTCGTCCAGCACGTCTCCGGGGTCGAGTACCCGACCTTCCCGGTACCCGTGCTCTGACCACGCGGCACCGACCCCGGGTACGGGCAGCCCGGAGGCTGCCCGTACCCGGGGTCGGAACGCGCCGGCTACCGGGCCGCCGCCGGACCCGGCACCGTGTTCGGCGCCGGGGCGTAGCCCGTGGCCCGGGTGGTGAACGTCCCCCGGCCCTGGGTCCGGCTGCGCAGCCGGGTCGCGTAGCCGAACAGCTCGGCCAGCGGCACGGTCGCCGTGATCACCGCCGTACCGGGCCGCGCGGTGGAGCCGGACACCTGGCCACGCCGGGCGGCCAGATCACCGAGCACCCCGCCGACGGCGTCGTCAGGCACGGTGACCGTCACCTCGGCCACCGGCTCCAGCAGCACCATCGCGCAGGAGCGCAGCGCCTCCCGGAGCGCGAACCGCCCGGCCGTGCGGAACGCCATCTCCGAGGAGTCCTTGGGATGCGTGGCGCCATCGGTCAGCGTCACCCGTACCCCGGTCACCGGATGTCCGCCCACGGGACCCTCGGCCAGGGCGTCCCGGCAGCCGGCCGCCACCGCCCGGACGTACTCCTGCGGAACCCGGCCGCCGACGACGGCCGAGAGGAACACGAACTCCGCCCCGCCCTCACCGCCCTGCCCTCCGGCATCCCCCAACGGCTCGACATCGAGCACGACATGGGCGAACTGGCCCGCCCCGCCGTCCTGCTTGACGTGCCGGTACACCAGAGCCGACACACCGCGCACGACCGTCTCCCGGAAGGCGACCTGCGGGCGGCCGACCCGGACCTCGAGACCGTGGGCCCGGCGGATCTTCTCGGCCGCGACCTCCAGATGGAGCTCGCCCATGCCCGAGAGCACCGTCTGACCCGTCTCGGGGTCCGTCCGCACCGCCAGCGACGGGTCCTCCTCGGCCAGCCGCGCCAGCGCCGCCATCAGCCGCTCCGTGTCGCTGTTCCGGCCGGCCTCGACCGCCACCGACACGACCGGGTCGGCCACGGTGGGCGGTTCGAGGACCAGCGGGGCACCCGGCGCGCACAGGGTGGCACCCGCGCGGGCGGACTTGAGGCCGATCACCGCGACGATGTCCCCGGCCACCGCCTCGTCCACATCGACATGGCGGTCGGCCTGGACCCGCAGGATCCGGCCGACGCGCTCGCTGCGCCCCGCGCCCGCGTCCAGCACCGTCTCCCCCTTCCCGAGCGTGCCCGAGTACACCCTCAGATACGTCAGCCGGCCCGTCGCGGTCACGGTCACCTTGAACGCCAGCGCGGCCAGCGGAGCCGCCGGATCGGCGGCCCGTTCCGCCACTTCGCCGCCGAGCGTGCCGTGTACGGGCGGCACGTCCCGCGGCGAGGGCAGATAGGCCACGACGGCCTCCAGCAGCGGTTCGACACCTCGGTTGCGGTAGGCCGAGCCGCACAGCACGACGACGCCCTCGCCGGTGCGGGTCAGATCGCGCAGGGACCCGGCCAGCGTCGCCGCGGAGAGCGTGGAGCGTGCGCAGAACTCCTCCAGGGCGACCGGGTGGAGCTCCGCCACCGTCTCCTCCAGCAGTCGTCGGCGCCGCAGCGCTTCCTCCCGCAGGCCATCGGGCACCTCCCCTTCCTCGTAGGTGTCACTGCCGTCGGCCCAGATGAGTGCGCGCATGCGCAGCAGATCCACGACTCCGGTGAAACGCTCCTCCTCCCCGATGGGAAGCTGGACCACCAGGGGCACCGTGTGCAGCCGCTCCCGGATCGAGGCCACGGCGCTGTCGAGGCGGGCGCCGACGCGGTCGAGCTTGTTGACGAAGGCGATGCGCGGAACGGCGTGCCGGTCGGCCTGACGCCACACCGACTCGCTCTGCGGCTCCACACCCGCGACCGCGTCGAACACGGCGATCGCACCGTCGAGAACCCGGAGTGAACGCTCGACCTCGTCGGCGAAGTCGACGTGCCCCGGGGTGTCGATCAGGTTGATCCGGTGGTCCGCCCACGTGCAGCTCACCGCGGCGGCGAAGATGGTGATGCCCCGGTCGCGTTCCTGGGAGTCGAAGTCGGTGATGGTCGTCCCGTCGTGGACCTCGCCGCGCTTGTGGGTGGTGCCGGTGGCGTAGAGGATCCGCTCGGTGACGGTGGTCTTGCCGGCGTCGACATGGGCGAGGATGCCCAGGTTGCGAACGCGGTCGAGGGTGCTGGTGAGCTGGCGGTTCGGTTCGGTACGCACGGTCCGTGGCCCTTCGGGGTGATCCGGAAGAAGACGGCGCGATCCCCGGACGAAGTGGCCTGTTCCCAGGTCTGCGGACCCTCTGCACGCGGCGCGCCACACAGGGCGCCGCAGCGATGACGGGCAGTCAGAGAGGTTGCAGGGATCAGGTGTTCGTCACGGGTGTCCGGGGCCGGCCGCGCAGCCGGCGCCGGGCGGAGGTAGACACCAGGATCACCTCGTACCGCGACAGGGGAACGACGACAGCGGTGCGGTGGCGCACGGCAGGTCTCCCCTCACTGGTCACGGTGCGCGCCCTGAAGTGACAGTGGCGCGTGCTCTCGTGGCGAGTCTAGGCAGGAGGGTACGGCCGGGGGAACCTGTTTTCCGCCGCAGCGTGGGCCGTTGCCGGGCCGTGGCCGTTCCGGGACGGGGCCGTGCCGCACCCGAGGGAACCGAGACTCGCGAACCGGCCGCGGGGGCGGCACGCCGTACGGCACCGTCGCAGCGCCCTGCGGCCGCAGCCGCGCCATTCGGCGGGTGAGACGCCCGCTCCCCGGCCGCCCCGGGTGATCAGGGCGTTCACCGGGCCGTGGGGATCCAGGGCCATCGTCCGGGCCAGCAGGACCCCGATCACCAGCGGGGCCAGAGTGACGGCCAGCGTGGTGCCGGCACTGGTGACGTGCTGCATGCGGGGGCGCGGTGCGTCGGGAGCCATGACTCCATTCGACCGGCGGAGAACCCGTACGGGATCGGGTCGGGTACTCAGTCCGGGCGGCCCGGGTACTCAACCCGGCCGCCCGGCGCCCCCGCTGAAGCGGCTACGCCGTGGTGCCGGGGCCGGAACCGGTGCCCGAGGCGGCCTTGATGCCCTTGGTGATGTCATCGAGGACGGACAGGGCGGGAGCCTTGCTGTTGATGTCGAAGCCCGAACGCACGACGATCAGCATGTTCTCCGCGTGCGGGGAGGGGAAGGCCAGCGACTCGACGTACCCGTCGTCCCCCTTCTTCGTCACGACCTTCCAGCGCACCCGGTAGCCCTGCCGGCCGGCCACCGTGACCGCCTCGGACTTCAGTTCCTGGTGCGAGGTGATGCCGCCGTAGATCTTCTCGCCGTACGATTCCTTCGCGTTGGCGGCGATGTCCTTCTCGGCGGTGGCCTTGGCGGTCTTGGTGTTCAGCTTCAGCGCCTCGGCCGGGACGGAGAACACGCCGCCTCGGACGCACTTCTCCTTGGTGTCCCCGGGGCAGGCGTACGAACCCGTGGTCACGCCCGCGCCCATGCCCGACTCGCCCTTCCAGCCGTCCGGGACCGGGATGCTGATCCCGCTCGCCAGGTCCGTCGCGTAGCCGTCCTCGGTCTTCGGCAGTTGCTGCTCCGGGCTCTGGTCGCCGCCGCCGTCGCTTTCTCCGCCGTTGCCGCCACCGCCACCTCCGTCGCTGCCACCGCTGCCGCCCGGTGCTCCGGGCTGGCGGCTGGGTGCGTGCGAGGGCGTACCGGACGGTGCGGTGGCCGTGTTCTCCGACTTCTTGCCGGAGTCGTCGGTCAGCAGGTAGACGCCACCGCTGATGGCGGCGAGCACCACCACACCGGCGGTTATGCCTGCGCCGATGCGTATCCGGCGGCTGCGGACGGCCGCTGGTGGCACGCGGAGGTGATCGGTCCACTGGCTGCCGTCCCACCAGCGTTCCTGGATGGGGCCAAATCCTGTGTACCCGGGGTCTGGATGCCAGCCGGGCGGGCTCGTCTGCGTCACGGCAGCCACCGTAGCCGGGTTGCGTGAGAATCCTATGAATCAGATGAATTCGATGAGCTGGGCGGTCGGTTCCGGTCCCGTTCCGGCCGTCCCGGATATCCGGTTATGGTCTAGACAATTGATGACGTGGCTCGCTAGCATCCGCGACGGAGCGCGGTGGGTGCGCGGCAGCGGTCCGCCCGGTCCTTCGGCCACGGCAGGATTGAGGGCATATGGAAGCGACCGCTCCGGACCGTAGGTTCGCCGAGGACTACCGGATCGCCCGGGAGATTCCGCGCGACGGACTCACCGCGTGGCGCGCGGCCGTCGCGGCCGAGGTGCCGTTGGAGCCTGGGGCGGTCGTGCTCGATGTCGGCGCCGGTACCGGGGCGTTCGCGGCCGCGTTCGCCGACTGGTTCGGGGCCCGGGTGCTGGCGGTCGAGCCGGCTGCCGCCATGCGCGCGCTGATCCCCGGGACCAAGGACATCGAGGTGCTGGACGGCCGGGCCGAGGTGCTGCCCGTGCCGGACGGATGCGCGGACGCGGCCTGGCTGGGCTCGGTAGTCCACCACATCGAGGACCTGCCCGCCGCGGCGCGCGAGATACGCCGGGCCCTGAAGCCGGGGGCGCCGGTACTGATCCGTAACTCCTTCCCCGGCCGCTGCACCCGGGACCTGCGGGTGCGGTTCTTCCCCGGGACCGCGCGCATCGTCGACGCGTACCCGACCGTCGAGCAGACCTGCGCGGCGTTCGCCGCAGCCGGTTTCGCCCGGGTCGCACTGCACGCCGTGCCGCAGGAGAGCGCGCCGACCCTGTCCGACTTCGCCGACCGCATCCGCCGGGACACCGACGCGAAGCTCCGGGGCCTCACGGACGAGGAGTTCACGTCCGGGATGCGGCGGTTGCGACAGGCCGCTGCGCAGGAGCCCGACCTGCCGGCCGTCAGCTGGATGGACCTGCTGGTCCTGGCCTGACCCGTACAACTGGGCCTGCCCGCCCACCGCCTGGGCGGGCAGGAGCCTTCACGGGCAGTCGGTGGCCTGCGCCGGCGGGCCGGCCACTCCGACGCACGCCTCGTTGCCCTCGGGGTCGGCCAACACCCAGTTCGACGGCGCGTCGGTGTCGTTCACCAGGCGGCCGCCGGCCGCGAGCGCCGCGGCGATCCGGGCCTCGGCCCGGTCGTACGGCACCCACACGTCGATGTGCACCCGGTTGCGCTGCGGGCGCGGTGCGTCCATCTGCTGGAAGTAGAACGGTGCCCCGCGGCGCTGCGGGTCGATCAGGTCCTCGGCGCTGTTCGCGCGGTCCTGGTAGCCGAGCAAGGCACGCCAGAACGCCACCACGGCGGGGCCTGCGAGGGCATCGATGGTGACCTGGACGGTCTGCACGGCGGACGGGTCGGCCGGTACGCCCAGTGCGCGGGCCACCGCCGAGATCTGCCGGGCCAGCTCGATGTGCTGTCCGGTCAGCCCGTAGTAGTCGTCCGTGACCGTGATCAGCCGTACGAGCACGCCCTTCTGCCTCATGTCGACGTCCGGGTGCTCGTCCCCGACTCCCGGTATCTCGCTGACTGCCTGCACGAACCGGGCGCTGACCGCGAACGATCCGGTGTGGAAGTACGCACACGCCCCCTCACCCACGACACGCCAGTCCTCCACACCGGCGGACTCGTGGAACCGCTGCGGCCTGATGCGTTCGGTCGTGCTGTCTGCGTAGGTCATGCGATCAACGTAGCGTGCAGGTCCGACGGCCCTGCGGGTCAATCGGTACTTCGGTACTGCTCGTTCAGGTCTCCGCCGGGCACGACAGGCCCTAAGGTCTCCGCATGAACGGAAACGATGAGGAGGAGCGGTCCGTGCGGGCCGCTGTCGAGGGTGAGCTGCGGCTGCTCGATCCGGCGGTCCGGGCCCTGCCCGACGCGGTGACCGAACTCCTCGACCCGGAGTTCACCGAGTTCGGCGCGTCCGGGCGGCGGTACGACAGGACGTCGATTCTCGCCATCACCTCCGCCGACGGCGAGGGGACGCCCGTCCCGGCCGCGGCCACCGACATGTCCGGCAGGCTGCTGGCCCCGGGCCTCGTCCATCTGACGTTCGTCACGGAGAGGGACGGGCGCAGGGTGCGGCGCAATTCGATCTGGCGCCGCACCGGGGCGCGCTGGCGGCTGTACTTCCACCAGGGCACGCCGGTCAACGCCCGCTGACCCGGGGGAATTCGAACGACGGCCGCCGGTGTGCCGTCTAGGCTCCAGCGATGACGAACCCCAGCAGCCCCGCCAAGCCCCGGCCCGGCGACCGCGTCGCCGTGCTGTCCCCCTCGTCCGGGCTCCCCGGGATCCTCCCGCTCCCGTTCGAACTGGGACTGCGCAGGCTCCGCGAGGAGTTCGCCCTGGTGCCGGTGGAGTACCCGAGCACCCGGAAGATGGGCTCCACGCCCCGGGAGCGGGCCGCCGACATCCACGCGGCGTTCTCCGACCCCGCGGTCAAGGCCGTTGTCGCCAGCATCGGAGGGGACGACCAGATCACCGTGCTCCCGTATCTGGACCGGGAGCTGCTGCGGGCCAACCCCAAACCGTTCTTCGGCTACAGCGACAACACCAGTCTCCTGGTGTTCCTCGAACGCCTGGGCATCGTCGGCTACCACGGCGGATCCGTGATGGTCGAGCTGGGACGCCCGGGGGCGATGCACCCGCTGACCGCCGAATCGCTGCGGGCGGCGCTGTTCACCCACGGTGCCCATGAGCTCGTCCCGGCCAGGGAGAGCGGCTGCGTGAACGGCCGCTGGGAGGACCCGCGGACCTTCGACGCCGAACCCGCGATGCTGCCCGCCGACGGCTGGACCTGGCACAACGCCGACCGCGTCGTCGAGGGTGCGAGCTGGGGCGGTGAGCTGGAGATCCTGTCCTGGATGCTGATGGCGGACCGGGAGATACGGCCGGCGGCCGAGTACGAGGGCCGGGTCCTGTTCCTCGAGACGTCGGAGGAGATGCCCGGCGCCGACCAGGTGTACCGGATCCTGCGGAACATGGGGGAGCGGGGGCTGCTGGAGCGGTTCCCCGCACTTCTGATGGGACGGGCCAGGAACTGGTCCTTCGAAAGGCCGCTGGGGGCGAAGGAGGGCGAGGAGTACCGGGTACTCCAACGGCAGTCCGTCCTGCGGGCGTTGAGCGAGTACGCGCCCGGGACGATGGCCGTCTTCGACGTGGACCTCGGCCACACGGATCCGCAGGTGATCATTCCCTACGGCGGTCAGGTGCGGGTGGACGGACCGGCCCGGCGCATCGTCGTCACGTACTGAGCACCGCATTGGAGGACAGGGCGGAGGGCGGATGAGGGCATCCGTTCTGGTCCGACCACATGTCGTGTGTGACATAGTTGGATGTTCGGACAAACCGTGACCGGCAGGGGAGCGGCGCCGGTCGAGGCAGGGAGTGGCGGATGCCCGTCGAATGGCAGCCCGTGCGGCAGTCGCGCACCCATGAGCTGGTGCTCCAGAGCATCGAGCAGCGGGTGTTCGCCGGTGAGCTCAGGGCCGGCGACCGGCTGCCGCCCGAACGCGAGCTCGCCCCGGTGCTCGGAGTCAGCCGGTCCGCCCTGCGCGAGGCTCTGCGGGTGCTGGAGACCATCGGGGTCCTGGTCGCACAGCCGGGCCGGGGGCCGGACGCCGGGGCGCGGATCGTGCGCAACCCCGACGACGCCCTCGGCCGGCTGCTCCGGCTCCACTTCGCCCTCGGCAGCTACAGCCTGGAGGACGTACTGGAGGCACGCGTCGTGCTGGAGCGCTCCAGCTTCGAGGCGGCCGCGCGGCACGCGTCCGCGGAGGACCTGGACGAGGCCGGCGCGCTGCTCGTACGGATGGGGGCGCCGGGCATCGGCGTGCCCGAGTTCAACGACCTGGACACCAGGTTCCACGTACAGATCGCGCGCAGTTCCGGCAACGAACTGACCTCCACGCTCACCTCGGCCGTCCGCGAGTCCGTCCGGCCGCTCATCCTGCGGGCCCTGGAGGCCGCCCCTGACTGGCGGGCCACCGCCGCCGCGCTCAACGCCGACCACACCGAACTGCTGCGCCTGGTGCGCGCCGGCGAGGGGACGCGGGCCGCCGATCTGGTGGAGGCGCACATCCGGGGACTGCACGGAACGCTCGTCGACGAGACGCCCGCGTCCTGACCGCAGGCTGATCCGGTTCCGCCCCGCGCCCTTCCGCCGGCGGAATCCGCGTACTATGGTCCGACCATACAATGGTTCGCGATCCTGCTCGGATCACGAGCGGGATCAGGACCGGGATCATGGCCGCGACCTGGCCGGATCATGACGTTCACGTGCAGAGAAACGATCGGGGAGACCCATGCGCATCGGACTCTTCGCCACCTGTCTGGGAGACACGCTCTTCCCGGAGGCGGTGAAATCCACCGCGGTGCTGCTCGCCCGCCTGGGCCACGAGGTGGTGTTCCCGCCGGGGCAGACCTGCTGCGGCCAGATGCACGTCAACACCGGCTACCAGCGCGAGCCCGTCCCGCTGGTGCGCAACTTCGCCGAGCAGTTCGGTGACTCCTCCATCGAGGCCGTCGTCATGCCGTCGGGATCCTGCGCGGGCTCGGTCCGCCACCAGCACGGGCTCATCGCCGAACGCTACGGCGACGCGGCGCTGCGCGCGGGGGTGGCCACCGTCAAGGCGAAGACGTACGAGCTGTCGGAGTTCCTCGTCGACGTGCTGGACGCCACCGATGTCGGCGCGTACTTCCCGCACCGGGTCACCTACCACCCCACCTGTCACTCGCTGCGCATGCTGAGGGTCGGTGAGAAGCCGCTGCGGCTGCTGCGGGCCGTCGACTCGATCGACCTGGCCGAGCTGCCCGAGGCCGACGCCTGCTGCGGGTTCGGCGGCACCTTCGCACTGAAGAACGCCGACACCTCGACCGCGATGCTCCAGGACAAGACGCGCAACATCGCCACCACCGGGGCGGATGTGTGCACCGCCGGCGACTCGTCCTGTCTGATGCACATCGGCGGCGGGCTCTCCCGGATCAGCTCCGGCACCCGCACCCTGCACCTGGCCCAGATCCTCTCCGCCACCCGCACCTCGCCGCACGTCCCGACGGAGGCCGCCCGATGAGCAGCACCTTTCTCGGCATGCCCGCGACGCCGCCCCGCTCCCCGTACGGCACGGGCAACCTGCGCGGCGACCGGAAGTTCCCCGCGGCCGCCCACGACGACCTGGGCAACGCACAGCTGCGCCGCAATCTCGGCAAGGCCACCCACACCATCCGCGCCAAACGCCTCAACGTCACCGGCGAACTGCCCGACTGGGAGGAGCTGCGCGACGCGGGCGCGGCCATCAAGACCGACACCATGAACCGGCTCCCCGAACTCCTGGAGGAGCTGGAGCGCAAGGTCACCGAACGCGGCGGCACCGTCCACTGGGCCCGGGACGGCGCCGAGGCCAACGAGATCGTCGCGCGGCTGGTCAAGGAGACCGGGAGCAAGGAGGTCATCAAGGTCAAGTCGATGGCCACCCAGGAGATCGGTCTCAACGAGCACCTCGAGTCCATCGGCATCACCCCGCACGAGACCGACCTGGCCGAGCTCATCGTCCAGCTCGCCCACGACAAGCCCTCGCACATCCTGGTGCCCGCCATCCACCGCAACCGGGACGAGATCCGGGAGATCTTCCTCAAGGAGATCCCCGGCGTCGACCCCTCGCTGGACAACGTCCCCGCCCACCTCGCCGCCGCCGCCCGCGCCTATCTGCGCGAGAAGTTCATGACGACGAAGGTCGCCGTCTCCGGGGCCAACTTCGGTATCGCCGAGACCGGCACCCTGTCCGTCGTCGAGTCGGAGGGCAACGGCCGCATGTGCCTGACCCTGCCCGACACACTGATCACCGTCATGGGCATCGAGAAGGTGCTGCCGCGCTACCAGGACCTGGAGGTCTTCCTCCAGCTGCTGCCGCGCTCCTCCACCGGCGAGCGGATGAACCCGTACACCTCGATGTGGAGCGGAGTCACCCCCGGCGACGGGCCGCAGACCTTCCACCTGGTGCTCCTCGACAACGGACGCACCGCCGCCCTCGCGGACGGCATCGGCCGCGAGGCACTCAACTGCATCCGCTGCTCGGCCTGCCTCAACGTCTGCCCGGTGTACGAGCGGGCCGGCGGTCACGCCTACGGATCGACGTACCCCGGGCCGATCGGGGCCGTCCTCACCCCGCAGCTCGCCGGCATGCACGCCGCCAAGGACGACCCCAACAGCTCGCTGCCGTACGCCTCCAGCCTCTGCGGGGCCTGCTTCGACGCCTGCCCGGTCAAGATCGACATCCCGTCGATGCTGGTCGAGCTGCGCCACCAGCACACCGAGCAGGCCGGCACCACGGCGGAGAAGCTCGCGATGAAGGCGGCGGCCGCGGTGATGAGCCGGCCGAAACTGTTCACCACCGCGCAGAAGGCGTCCGGGCTCGGCCGCGTCATCGCCGGGCGGGACAAGAAGATCTCCCACCTGCCGCCCCCGTTCACCGGCTGGAGCGACAGCCGTGACACCCCGGCCCCGCCCAGGCAGACCTTCCGATCCTGGCTGGCCTCGGCCGAGGGCGCGGCGACGATGCGGGCGGCCGCCGACGAGCACACGCGTGACCAGCAGCAGCAGGAGGAGGAGAAGTGACGACCGCTCGCGAAACGGTGCTCGGCCGCGTCCGGGACGCCCTGGCCCTCGCACCCGCCGCCGACACCCCGATCCCGCGCGACTACCGCACCGGGCGCACCCTCCCCGACGCGGAGCGCCTGGCCCTGTTCACCGACCGGCTCCTCGACTACAAGGCCCAGGTCCACCCCTGCACGGCCGACCGCACGGCCGACGCCGTCGCCGAGGTACTCCGGGAGCGCGGCGCCCGGCGGATAGGGGTGCCCGCCGGACTCGACCTCCGGTGGCTCGCCGCGTACGACGGCCAGGTTCAGCAGGACTCCGCCGACATTCCGGCACCCCGGCTCGACGCCCTCGACGGTGTCGTGACCGCGTCGGCCGCCGGCTGCGCAGAGACCGGCACGATCTTCCTGGACGGTTCACCCGACCAGGGCCGGCGGGCGCTGTCGCTGGTGCCCGACCTCCATGTCTGCGTCGTCGACCTGTCGGCCGTGGAGGTGGGCGTACCGGAGGCGGTGGCCCGGCTGGTGCCGACGCGGCCGACGACCCTGATCAGCGGCCCGTCGGCCACCTCCGACATCGAGCTCGAACGGGTGGAGGGCGTGCACGGCCCGCGCACCCTGGCCGTCGTCATCCGCACCGACGCCTGACGGGGCGGGGGCGCGCCGGAGCACGCCCCCGCCCCCGCCGTCACCCGTGCTCGACCGTCACCGGGCCGAAGGCGACACGGGTCGTCGCGGCGTCCTCGGCCCAGCACACCTCCACCGTGTCCCCGTCGACGTTCACCCCGCTCACCACCGTGTCGAGCGCGGCCGCGCCGGGCTCCGCGGTGAGCGAGGCGAGCGCGGCCAGCACCACGGTGCCCTCCGCGCCGGCGCCCAGCCGGGGCAGCACCGCCCAGGGCGTGTACGCGGTGCCCTGCGGGGCGCGCACCTCGTCCCGCGACTCCCAGCCGTGCAGACCGTGCAGCGCGGACATGACCCCGGAGCCGGATCCGGTCGCCCAGCCCGTCTCCTCGACCCGGGCGCCGGGAGGCGCGCCGAGCACCCGGTGCACCCGGAGCTCGTACCGCCCGCGGACCACGGTCACGCTCTCCACCCGCAGTCCCGGCTCCGTGGCCGCGCCGCTCGCGAAGACCGGGCGGTGCCACGAGGCGGCCCAGCCCCAGCCCTCGCCGCCGCCCGCGCCGAGCGGACGGATGGCTCGGCGGCGGCTGCGGTTACCGCCGACGACCACGGCCAGATGGTTGTCCGCGGCGTTGGCCGGGGCCGTGGGGCCGGTGACCGTCGAGTACGCCTGGCGGCTGTACAGCGGATCGTCCTGCGCCGCCGACTCGCCCTCGTGCGGCCGGACATGGTCGCTGCCGTGGTTGTGCAGCCGGACGATCCCGTCCACCCGGGTCGACTGGACCAGCAGCCCCGGAGCCGGCAGGGCCAGGACCCGGTCCGGTCCCTCACTGGGCGCCGGCTCCTCGGTCGCCGTCCACAGCGGATGGTCCGCCGGAGCCAGCAGGGACACGAACGCCTTGGACGCCCAGTACGGGGACGACGGGCCCGAGTAGGGCTGGAGCGTCGCGTCGTGCGGCCCGTGCCAGCCCAGGCTCAGCAGCCCGTCGGTGCCGGTCGCGCCCCGGTCCAGGAAGTAGCGCAGCGCCCCGCTGATCACCCGCCGCGAGGTACCCGGCGTGAGCGGGGTGTGCCCGGTCAGCGCACCGAGCCCGACCGCCGAGCCGGCCGCGAAACGGTAGGTCAGCGAGCGGCCGAAGTGGATCGGCGCCCCGTCCCCGCCGAACAGCAGCCCGAAGCTCTCCAGGTGCTCGCGCAGGCGCGCCCCGTAGTGCGCGGCGAACTCCGCGTCGCCGGAGAGGTGGGCGTCGAGCACGGGGTAGATGTGCAGCGCCCAGCCGTTGTAGTGGTCGAAGGCGCGGCCGTCGCCGTCCGCGTACCAGCCCTGTCCCCGGTACCAGACCTCCATCAGGTCGCGGGCCCGCTCCCGGGCGCGCGCGGTCTCCGCGTCGCCCCGGCCCACCGACTCCAGGAACCCGGCCACCGAGTACGGGAACAGGTACCAGTTGTTGGCCGCCGGGGTGTGCCGCAGGGCGCCGCGCAGCCACTCCTCGGCCCGGTCCTGCACCGCCGGGTCCAGCCGGTCCCAGAGCCAGGGCCGGGTGAGCCTCAGCCCGATGGCGACCGAGGCGGACTCCACCATGGGCTGGCCGAAGACGGTGTGGTCGCGGATCAGCGGCCAGGACTCGGCATCGTCCCGGCCCGGCGTACGGGTGCCGGCCGCGAGCCCGTCCGCGTACCGGCCGAGCCAGCCGTGCGGGTCCTCGCCGCCCGCGCCCGCGACCCGGAAGGCGGCGGCGAGGAACGTGCGCGCGTAGCCCTCCAGCCCGTCGGAGCGGACCCCGGAAGCGGAGGGGCGGCCGGGCAGGTCGAGCATCGCGCTGCCGGGAGTGGCCCACCGCCAGGCGGCCTTGAGCAGTCCGTCCGCGGCGGCCTCCCAGTGCGCGCGGGTGTAGCCGGTGACCGGGCTCGTCGCCCGGTCGTCGGCGGGGAGCTCCAGCGGGGAGGCGGGGTGCGGTCGGTTCATGCGAGGAAAGCCAGCCTTTCGCGTCGTACGGGATGGGCGAATCCGTCGCCCCCGGCCCAGCGTTCGGTCTCGCTCACGGCCAGATCGACGAGCCGCCGCCACTCGTTGCCCTGGGAACCGGCGAGATGCGGGGTGATCAGGGCGTTCTCGCACTCCCACAGGGGGTGGCCGGACGGCAGCGTGTCGGGGTCGGTGACGTCGAGGACCGCCCGGATGCGGTTCTGCAGCAGGACGTCGGTCAGCGCGTCCTGGTCGACGACGGCGCCGCGCGCGGTGTTGACGAGCACCCCGTCCGGCCGCATGGACATGAGCAGTTCACGGCTGACGAGCTTGTGGGTGGCGGGCAGCAGCGGGGTGTGGACGCTCACCACGTCGCTCTTGGCGAACAGTTCGCCGAGCCCCACCGGACGTACGCCGAGTGCGGCCGCCTCCTCGTCGGAGACGTACGGGTCGTGGAGCAGCACCCGCAGGTCGTAGGGGCGCAGCAGTTCGATGACGCGGCGGCCGATGAGCGAGGCGGACAGGATGCCCACGGTCCGGCCGTAGTTGCCCACGTCGGGGGAGGTGGCCAGCCAGTTGCCGCGGCTGCGCTGGGCGCGGTAGTCGCGGGCCCGTTCCAGCGCCCGTTTGCCGGAGAGCAGGATCATCGCGACGGTGTACTCGGCCACCGGAAGCGCGTTGGCCGCGGCGGCCGACGACACCTCGATGCCGCGCTCCCAGCAGGCCTCGGTGATGTGCCCGCGCACGCTTCCGGCCGTGTGCACGACGGCGCGCAGCCGGGGCGCGGCGGCCAGTGCGGCCTCGTCGATGGGCGGACAGCCCCAGCCGGTGACCAGCAGTTCCGTCTCGGCGAGCACGGCGCGGGCCCGGCCGGTGGTGAAGTCGTCGAGCACGGGCGGCGGCGCGAGGTCGCACACCTGCGAGAGCGCCGCCAGCGACGCGGCGTCAAGCAAGGCGTCCGAGGCATCCGGTTTCATCGCGACGGCGGCACGCGGCCGGCGGTGTGCGGCAGGGGTGGTGGGGGTGGTGCTGGGCATCTTTCTCCTGGTCCTCGACGATGTGTGACCGGTCCGGCTACTTGACGGCGCCCGCGGTGAGCCCCGACTTCCAGAAGCGCTGGAGCAGCGCGAAGGCGAGGATCAGCGGCAGGACCGCCAGCAGCGAACCCATGATCACCACGGGGTAGTACTCCGGTGAGACGGTGGCGGCGCTGTTCCAGGTGTAGAGCCCGAGGCTGACGGGATACAGGTCCTGGTCGGAGAGCATCACCATGGGCAGGAAGAAGTTGTTCCAGATCGCGGTGAGCTGGAAGAGGAACACGGTGACAAGCCCCGGCCCGAGCATCCGCAGCGCGACCCGGAAGTACGTGGTCAGCTCGCCGGCCCCGTCCACCCGGGCCGCTTCGAGCACCTCGTTCGGCACGTAGCCCTGGCTGAATATCCGCCCCAGGTACACACCGAACGGGTTGAAGAGCACCGGGATGAACACCGACCAGAAGGTGTTGACCAGACCGGTGCCGGACGCCATCAGGTACAGCGGCAGCGCCAGCACGGTCTGCGGCACCATGACCGCGGCGAGCACCAGGCCGAACAGCTTCTCCTTGTGCGCGAAGCGGTACTTGTCGAAGGCGTACCCGCAGGCGATGCTGATCAGCGCCCCGAGGGCGGCGCCGAGGACCGCGTACAGCAGGCTGTTGCCGTACCAGCGCGCGTACAGGCCGCCGTCCATCGCGAACAGGTCCTTGAGGTTCTGCGTGAAGGAGAAGTGGTCGAGCGACAGCACATCGCTGCCGAACAGCGCGTCCCGGTCCTTCGACGCGGCGAGCACCAGCCACAGCACCGGCAGCAGCGTGTACAGCACGGAGATGCCGACGACCAGGTTGACCACGGAGCGGCCCAGCAGCCGGGGCCGCAGTACGGCGGTGGTGCGGGTGGGACTCGTCGCACTCATCGGGCTTCCTCCTCGGCGGCGTTGGAACGATTGGTCCAGCGGGTCACGCCGTAGGAGAGCGCGACGGTGCAGACCAGCAGGACGACCGATGCGGCGGCGGCCAGGCCGTAGTTGTTACGGGTGAACGCGGCGTCGTAGATGTACATGCTGGGCGAGAAGCGTGAGCTGATCATCGGGGTCGACTGGCTCAGCAGCATCGGCTCGGTGAAGAGCTGGAGCGCGAAGATCAGGGTGAACATCGCGACCATCACGATCGAGGAGCGCACCAGGGGTGTCTTGACCTGGAGCGCGGTGCGGACGGGTCCGGCACCGTCGACGACGGACGCCTCGATGACCTCGCGCGGCACGGCCTGCAACGCGGCGTAGAAGACCACCATGTTGTATCCGAGGTTGCTCCACAGGGCGATGTTGACGATCGAGGGAACGACCGTGTGCACACCGAGGAAGTCGATCGTGATGTCGGCCTTGCCGAGCAGGTCGACGACCGGGCTCAGTCCCGGTGTGTAGAGGTAGAGCCAGATGACGGCGGCGATGATCCCGGGCACGGCGTGCGGCAGGAACAGCCCGAGCTGGGCCCAGGAGCGCAGCCGAACCACGCCCGAGTCCAGCAGCAGGGCCAGCGCGAGCGCGCCGATCACCATCAGCGGGATGTAGATCACGCAGTACAGGACGACGGTGCCCAGCCCGCTGAGGAACGTCGGGTCGGTCAGTACGGCGGTGTAGCTGCGCAGACCGACGAAGACCCGGCGCTCCGGGCCGAAGCCCAGGCCCGGCTGGTCGTCGCTGAAGAAGCTGAGCCAGACGGCGGTTCCGACCGGGATCAGGAAGACCGTCACCAGGAGGATGAAGAAGGGGGTCATCAGCGCGCCGCACGCGCCCAGTTCACGCCGCTGCGCGGACTTGCGCGTGGAGCGCGGGGACGTGCTGGGCCGTGCCGCCGGGGCGGCCGCGGAGGTGCTGACGGGGGCGGTCGTCGGTGTGGTCAGGGGGCTGGTCATGGTGTCACCTGCCTCTCTGCTGCTGGGGAGTCTGCTTGCCGGGGGATCTGCTGCGGGGACGGTGGAGACGGGGGCGGGGGCACGGTCAGCTGCTGTGCTCGGTGGTGGACAGGCCCAGCGCCCTGAGGTCGGGCATGGTGCCCCGCTGGGCCGCGCGCACGGATTCGATCAGCGAGCCCTGGCCGCCGCCCACCCGGGCGAAGCCGTCCTGCATGACCTTCAGGGTGGCGGTCATGCGGGGCCCCCAGGTCCAGTCCCGGATCGTGCGTGCCTCCTGGTCGAAGAGGGTGTAGATGTCCTGGCCGCTGTAGTAGGCGCGGTCGAAGGCCTTGCGGTAGACGGGCAGGAGCCCGGGGACGGCCGGGTACTGGCTGCTGGCCCCGCTGGAGAGCCGGGCGCGCAGCGCGTCGGGGTGGGAGACCTGCCACTCGATGAACTCCAGCGCGGCTTCCGGCTTCTCGCTGTCCCGGGTGACCGCGAACGTCGATCCGCCGTGGGTGCCGAGCGCGGCGTCGCCCGCCCTCCACCGGGGGAGCGGCGCGATGGCCCACTTGCCCTTCTGGCCGGGGCGCGCGTTCATCTGCGCCCCGGCGTCCCAGGCGCCGCTGAGCCGGACGAGGACCTGGTCGCCGCCGACCTGGGCGTCGTACTGCCGGCTGTCCACGGCGTTCACGAAGACCAGGTCCTCGTCGATCAGCCGCTGCCAGTAGGCCGCCACCCGGCGGGTCGGCGCGTCGCCGAGCGACACGTTCCAGGCGCCGCCGCCGGTGTCGAACCACCGGGCGCCCGCCTGCCAGGCGAAGGAGGCGAACTGCGGTCCGCCGTCCGTCGCGAAGGCCGTCAGCCGCCGGCCCGGCGTCTTCTTGACGACGGTACGGGAAGCCGCCTCGAACTCGTCCCAGGTGCGCGGGACTTCGAGGCCGTACTCGGCGAAGAGGTCGGTGCGGTAGTGCATCATCATCGGCTCGACGTCCAGCGGAACGCTCAGGACGCGCTTCTCGAAGGTGGTCAGGCCCAGGGCCTGCGGCAGCAGTGCCGACCGCAGCTTCGCGCTCATCAGGTCGGTGAGATCCAGGGCGACCCCGTCGATGGCGAAGCCGGGGATCTGGGGATACTCGATCGTCGCGACATCCGGCGCGTTGCCTGCCCGTGAGGCGTTGCTGAGCTTCGCGTATCCGCCCTGGCCCCCGGACGGGATCTGCTGGAAGTCGACCTGGATCGTGTCGTGCGTCCGGTTGAACGCGTCCACCACCTCCTGGCTGCCACGCAGGGCGGACCAGAAGGTGATGTTCGTGGCGTTGCGGCCGGCCCTGTTGCCGGCGGTGCTGGACCTGCTCGTGCTGTTCGACCCCGATGTGCCACCGCTGCACGCGCTCAGCGCGCCCGCCAGCGGTACTGCGGCCATCGTGGCGAGCATGGATCGACGGCTCTGTCGACCGGGCATGGGCGCCTCCCGTGGCTCCTGATTGAGGACACGGGGAATCCTGTTCGGCTGATCGGTAACGGTCAATAGATCGCTCAGAAGAAAATTGAAGCGGTCAAACGATCAGTCCGTGGTGACGGTGATCGCCTGGGCCGATCCGCGGACCTTCAACTCCGGCAGCAGCTCCGTCCGGCGCACCGGTCCGGCCGCCCCGGCCGTACCGGAGAGCCGGTGCAGGAGCAGCTCGGCGGCCGCCCTGCCGATCTCCG
Organism: Streptomyces sp. NPDC048462; assembly: GCF_043200175.1. Classification (NCBI taxonomy): domain Bacteria; kingdom Bacillati; phylum Actinomycetota; class Actinomycetes; order Kitasatosporales; family Streptomycetaceae; genus Streptomyces; species Streptomyces sp. NPDC048462. Next base: position 37,092 of record NZ_JBICXG010000024.1, on the reverse strand, counting down.
CCTTGGGCGGCGACACCGCGGTCAGCGGCGTGCTGCCGAGGGCCGCGACCACATCGTCGTACGCCACCACCGAGCAGTCCCGGGGCACCTGCACACCGTTCTCGGCCAGGCGTTGCACCAGCATCAGGGCGTCCACGTCGCCGTGCAGCACCGCCGCCGTCGCGCCCCGCTCGCGCAGCAGGGCGGCGAGGTCGAGCGCGGAGCCGGCGCTTCCGGGGGAGGCGGCCGGTGCCGGCCCCGCCTCGTCCGGGCCGGGGCCGGGCACCGCGTCCGGCGAGCTCAGCACCACCGTCCAGTCCGCCACCCCGGGGTGCCCGTCCGCGATCTGGGCGAACGCGGCGCGCACCGTGCGGGCCGTCGGGCTGTCGTCGCGGGCGGCCAGCACGATCCTGCGGTGGCCCAGTGCCACCAGGTGCTCCACGGCCAGGTGCACCCCGTACCAGTGATCGGAACAGACGGAGTCCAGGGCGTGCAGCGCGCTGCCCGGCCGGGGCCGCCGCTCCATCAGCACGGTCGGCACGTCCACGTCCGCCAGCCAGCCGTAGTCCATCTCCTCGGAGAGCGCGTGACGCCATCGCGGGGCGATCAGCAGCCCGCGCGCCCCGTCCGCCAGCGCCCGCTCCACCAGCGGTCGTTCGGCGCCGGCCGACTGCGGTGCGATGTGCAGCGCGATCCTGATCCCGGCCTCCTCCAGCACGCTCCGCGCGCCGTGCAGCGTCTCGTACAGGTACGAGTGCCGCTCCGGCACGACCAGCGCCACCGCCCCGCCCTCACCGGGCGGTTCGCCGCCGCGTGCGGCTGGCACGGGCGCGGCGCCCGCCGGTTCCCGCAACGGCCTGGCCACGCCGTGACCGCGCCGCAGCCGCCCGGCCCGGGTCAGCTCCTCGACGTCGCGCCGCACCGTCACCACGGAGACGTCCAGTTCGGCGGCGAGGACGCTGACCTTGACCGCCCCCCGCGACTCCACCACCGACATGATCCGCTGACGCCTGAGCTCAACCGGCTCCCGCATGTGCTGGCCCCCTGCCCGTACCGCTGCGCATTGTGCGTTTGAACGCTTCGTCCGAGCGTTTGGAGCGCAGCATAGCCATGCAGCTTCCCCGGCTGGGTGAAGGCCGGAAATCATGGCAGATTACGATCTCTCCCTGGCATGGACACTCTCACCCTCTGGCAATTGGCGGCACTGGCCGCGGCATCCGCACTCGTCGGCTTCTCCAAGACGGCCGTCAGCGGTGCCAATACGATCAGTCTCGCGGTCTTCGCGGCCGTCCTCCCGGCTCGCGAATCCACCGGAGTGCTGCTCCCGATCCTCATCGCCGGCGATGTGCTCGCCGTGCTGACCTACCGCCGCCACGCTCACTGGCCGACGCTGCTGCGGCTCTTTCCCGCCGTCGCCGTCGGTGTGCTGGCGGGCACGCTGTTCATGATGTGGGCCGGCGACGCCGCCGTACGCACCTCGATCGGCGCGATCCTGATCTTCATGGCGGGCGTCACTGTCTGGCGGCGCCGCGGTGCCGCCGGGAGCGAGGAGGCGGCCGTGGACGCGGGTCCGCCGGCCGCCGGCGAGCGGCTCATGGCCCGCTCGTACGGGGTGCTCGGCGGCTTCACCACCATGGTCGCCAACGCGGGCGGCCCGGTCATGTCGCTCTACCTGCTGTCCGCAGGATTCCGGAAGCTCGGCTTCCTCGGCACCTCCGCGTGGTTCTTCCTGATCGTCAACACGTCCAAGGTGCCGTTCAGCGTGGGCCTCGGACTGATCGACGCCCGGTCCCTGCTGCTCGACGCCTGCATGCTGCTGTTCGTGCTTCCCGGCGCCTGGATCGGCCGCACCTGCGTGGACCGCATCAACCAGACCCTCTTCGAACGCCTCGTCATCGGGGCGACCGTACTGGGTGGCCTCCAACTGCTGCTGAACTGACGGCGGCCCTCCCGGATCGCGGTGATCCGGAAGGGCCGGTGGACACGGCAGCGGCCGGACAGGCCGAGGACGGGCGGGTCGGCCGAGTGGTCAGATGATGCCTTCCTCGATCTCCGCCTGCTCACGGGCGTTGCCGTACGCCGACGGCGTGCTGTATGAACCCCGCGCGACGAACCACCACACGGTGGCCAGGACCAGCACGGCGACCAGGGCGATCGAGGCGTAGTTCATCGAGTCGATCGTGACCGGGGACGACTGCGGCAGCAGGAACAGCACGGTGACGATCGAGACCCACACCACGGCGATCCAGCCCACCGGCTTCGACCAGCGGCCCAGGTGCCAGGGCCCGCGCTCGAAGCGGTCACCGGCGCGCAGCTTCAGGAAGATCGGGATCGCGTAGGCGGGCGTGATGCCGATGACGTTGATCGCGGTCACCGCACCGTACGCGGTCGCGGAGTACAGCGACGGAACGGCCAGCAGCCCGGCGACGACGACCGACAGCCACACGGCGTTCACCGGCGTCTGCGTCCGGGCGCTCACCTTGCGCCACAGCGCGGAGCCGGGCAGCGCGTTGTCCCGGCTGAAGGCGAACACCATCCGGCTGGCCGCGGCGACCTCGGCGTTGCCGCAGAACAGCTGCGCCGCGATCACGATCAGCAGCATGGCCGTGGCGCCCGAGGTGCCCAGCGCGTCGATCAGGATCTGGGCCGGCGGCACTCCGGTGGCACTGTCCTGGGTGCCCGCGTAGTCCTGGATCGCGAACGTCAGCCCGGCCAGCAGGACGAAACCGGCCACCCAGGAGACCCAGATCGAACGGACGATGCCACGCGGCGCCGAGACCGAGGCGTCCGAGGTCTCCTCGGACAGGTGGGCGGAGGCGTCGTAGCCGCAGAAGGTGTACTGGGCCAGCAGCAGACCGATCGCCGCCACGTAGAGCGGGTTCTCCCAGCCGGTGTCGTTGACGAACTCGGTGAAGACGAACGTCGGCGACTGGTGGTGCGAGGGCACGATCGCCAGCACCGAGACGATCACCGCGACGCCGGCCAGGTGCCACCACACACTGATCGAGTTGAGCACGCTGACCAGGCGCACGCCGAACAGGTTCAGCACGGCGTGCAGCAGCAGGATGCACAGGAAGATGGCCATCGTCTTGCCCGGCGTGGGGGTGAACCCCCACTGCAGGTTCATCAGCGCACCGGTGAACAGCGCGGCACCGTAGTCGATGCCCGCGATCGCACCGAGCAGCCCGAGCAGATTCAGCCAGCCCGTGTACCAGCCCCACTTGCGGCCGCCGAGCCGGTCCGCCATGTAGTACAGCGCCCCGGATGTCGGGTACGCGCTGGTGACCTCGGCGAGCGCCATGCCCACGCAGAGCACGAACAGACCGACGCCCGCCCAGCCCCACAGCATCACCGCGGGCCCGCCGGTCGACATGCCGAAGCCGTACAGGGTCATGCAGCCGGACAGGATCGAGATGACGGAGAAGCTGATGGCGAAGTTGCCGAAGCCGCCCATCCTGCGTGCGAGCACCGGCTGGTAGCCGAGCTCGCGCAGCCGCTGCTCCTCGTCCTTGGGCGTGTTGGCCTCGGAACCCGTGTGGGGCGAGGTGGATATGGACATGCGGGGGACCTCCGTGAGCGGTGACGGTGCGGGGGACAGAGAGGGGGCGCCGGATCAGCCGTGCGGTCCCCTGGCGGGGTCGCGGGCCGCGGCCAGTGCGCGGGTGCGGGCGCGCAGGAACACTTCCTCGGCGCCGCCGGGGTCCTTGGGGGTGCGGGTGCGGTACGCCCAGGGCACCGATGTGAAATAGGGGCCGAGCTCCTTGAACACCGGTGCGGCGTCGGCGAACTTCAGCGCTCCCCACAGGGCGTGTGCCAGGTGGTTGAGGTCGAGCAGCGTGTGGCTGGGCGCGGAGGTGCGCAGGAACCAGATCTCCAGAGCGCGGACGGCGTCGCGCTCGGCGTCCTCGGTGACCCAGTGAAGGTCCAGGGCCTTCTCGTGGCCGCGTTCACGCCGGTAGCGCTCGACCCGCACATACAGCGGAAGCACATGGAGTGCGGACCCCTGCGGCGCCGAGGAGGCCGCCCACTGCACGAAGTTGACCGCTTCGGAGAGGGAGCCGCCGGCCTTGCGCGCGTAGACGAACTGGAGCATCCGGTGGTATGCCTCGCGGTTGTACGGATCGCGCTTGTCCGCCTCCGCCAGGAGCCCCCACGGGCCGGGAAAGAGCATGGGCCCCGGCGGGTGCAGCCGGTGCTCCTCCAGCCGCTGGCGCTCGTCCAGCTGGGAGAGGGCCAGCAGGCACACCCAGGGCACCGGGTCCGCGGGCGAGGCGTGGGCGGCCGACCGGCAGGCCTCCCAGGCCTGCTGCCACAGCTCCTGCGCGCGAGCGTGCCCCTCGCGGTGGGCCCGGACGGCCCGCTCCACGACGACCCGGGCATGCATCACGGCGGCCGCGACGCTCCTGGGCTCCTCGGTCAGCCAGGCCTGTACGGCGTCCGAACCAGCGGCGACCGCTCCGAGCACCTGGGTGCGCTGGGTCCACAGGGTCCAGTCCGGCGTGCTCTCCAGCAGATTGCGCATGGACAGCCAGCGTCCTGTCCGTAAGTCCTGTAACGCGGTACGGAGGTCGTTGTCGTGGCCGGCCGGGTGGTAGACCGGCCGGAAATCACTGTTGGCCATGGACGTGCTCCGGGCGTCGTGTCGGTCTCATCGATCCTCAAGGACGTGGGGGGTGAATCAGCTGTTGAAATGTGAACTGCTGTAAAGCGTCCGCTTGTTGCTCGGCGGTGAGTGTAGAGCCCATTGCGCCCAAGCCCCGAATGAATCATGGATCGTATTCAAGTAGCTCCAGCAAATGGGAGGTTGGGCGTCAAAGGGGGGTTCCGGACATACGCTTTACCGGTGCTTGACGGAACCGCTGGGCTGCACCACTCTTGGGTGCCGCCACCGAAGATCACGATTCCGTTCAAGCGCCGGAGCTTGCGTACCACTGGAGAGCCGATGACAGGTCCGGTACTCGCCGTGGACCAGGGGACCTCCGGCACCAAGGCGCTGGTGATCTGTCCGGAGCGGGGTGTGATCGGTTCCGCTTCGGCTCCGGTGAGCCCGAGGTTCCACTCCGGCGGGGCGGTCGAGTCGGACCCCGGCGAGCTGTTCGGTTCGGTCGTCGACGCCGGGCGGCGGGCGCTGGCCGAGGCGGGCGAGCCGGTCGTCGCCGTCGGCCTCGCCAATCAGGGCGAGACCGTGCTCGCCTGGGATCCGGACACCGGGCGGCCGCTCACCGACGCCATCGTGTGGCAGGACCGGCGGTCGGCCGGTGTGTGTGCCGAAATCGCCGAACGCGAAGACGAGTTGAAGGAACTCACCGGACTTCCCCTCGATCCCTATTTCGCGGCCCCGAAGATGGCCTGGATCCGCCGCGAACTGACCCGCGAGGGAGTCGTCACCACCAGCGACTCCTGGCTCGTCCACCGGCTCACGGGAGAATTCGTCACGGACGCCGCGACGGCCGGACGCACCCAACTGCTCGATCTCGACCGGGTCGGCTGGTCACCCGACGCACTGGACATCTTCGGTCTGGGCGGCGAACGACTGCCTTCGGTGGTCGACGCGGCCGGCTCGTTCGGAACGACGACCGCGTTCGGGGGCGAGCTCCCGCTGACCGGCCTCCTCGTCGACCAGCAGGCAGCCCTGCTCGCCCAGAGCGCGCTGGAACCCGGGGCCGCCAAGTGCACCTACGGCACGGGTGCGTTCCTGCTGGCCCAGACGGGCCCGGTGCCCCGCCGCAGCTCCACCGGACTGGTCAGCTGCGTGGCCTGGCGGCTCGGCGGACGGACCAGCTACTGCCTGGACGGCCAGGTCTACACGGCCGCCTCCGCCGTGCGCTGGCTCACCGACCTCAAGGTGATCTCCGGCGCCGCCGACCTCGACCCGGTCGGCGGCTCGGTCCCCGACTCCGGGGGCGTCACCTTCGTACCGGCACTCGCCGGGCTCGCCGCCCCCTGGTGGCGCGGCGACCTCCGGGGTTCGGTGACCGGGCTCGGCCTGGACACCACCGCGGGGCACCTGGTGCGGGCCCTGTGCGAGGGCATCGCCGCACAGGTGGTCGAGCTGGCCGAGGCGGTGGCGGCCGACTTGGGGGAGCGGCCCGGGGTGCTGCGCGTGGACGGCGGGCTGACCCGCTCCGCGCTGCTCATGCAGACCCAGGCCGACCTGCTGCAACGCCCCGTCGAGGTGTCCGCCCTGCCCGATGTCACCGCGCTCGGCGTCGGAGCCTTGGCACGGCTCGGCCTCGATCCCGGGCTCTCGCTCCGCCAGGCCGTGCCGGACTGGGCACCGGCCGCGGTGTACGAGCCGAGGATCGGCCCCGACGAGGCCGCCGAGCGCCTCGCCGGATTCCGCGCGGCCGTCGGCGCGCTGCTGGAGCGGTCGTGACCGTTGTGCGGGCCCGCCGTCGCTATCCGGCCGGAGTGGTCGTGACCGCTGCCGGGGCCGTCCGATGAACCGGGCCGGCCGATGAACCGGACGGTCACAAGGGCCGGACAGCCGCTGCCCGACGGCCCGCCCTACGACGTCACGGTCATCGGCGCCGGAGTGGTCGGCACCGCGATCGCCCGGGAACTGGCCCGCCACCCCGTCCGAATCGCGGTCGTCGAGGCGTCGGACGACATCGGCAACGGCACGTCCAAGGCCAACACCGCGATCCTGCACACCGGCTTCGACGCCGTGCCCGGTTCGCTCGAGGCCCGGCTGGTCCGCGACGGGCAGCGCAGGCTCGCCGCGTACGCCGCCGAGACGGGTATCTCCGTAGAACGTGTCGGAGCCCTCCTCGTGGCCTGGGACCAGGAACAACTCGACGCGCTTCCGGGCCTGCTGGCGAAGGCGGAGAAGAACGGCTACCACGCGGCCCGGCTGCTGGACGCCGGCCGGCTCGCCGAGCTGGAACCGCACCTGGGCCCGGGTGCGCTCGGCGCGCTGGAGATTCCCGACGAGTCCGTCATCTGTCCCTGGACCACCCCGCTCGCGTTCGCCACCCAGGCGGTCCTGGCCGGCGTCCACCTGCACCTGGACTGCCGCGTCACGGCCATCGAGCCGGACGACGGGCCCGGCTCGGGCGACGGGCCCGGCACCGGCGTCCATACCCTGACCACCACCCGAGGCACGCTCCGCACCCGGGGGCTGATCAACGCCGCCGGACTGCACGCCGACGTGATCGACCGCCTGCTCGGCCACGACGCCTTCACCGTCACCCCGCGCCGCGGACAGCTCATCGTCTACGACAAACTCGCCCGCGATCTCGTCCACCACATCCTGCTCCCCGTACCCACCCCGGCCGGCAAGGGCGTCCTGGTGGCACCGACCGTCTTCGGCAACGTGCTGCTCGGCCCCACCGCCGAGGACCTCGACGACAGGGCCGCCACCGAGTCGACCGGGGAAGGACTCGCGCTGTTGCGCGAGAAGGGCCGCAGGATCCTGCCCCGGCTGATCGACGAGGAGGTCACCGCCGTCTACGCGGGGCTGCGGGCGGCCACCGCCCACGAGGACTACCGGATCAGGGCGTACCCGGACCAGCGCTACGTCGCCGTGGGCGGCATCCGCTCCACCGGGCTGACCGCCTCCATGGCCATCGCCGCGCACGTCACCGATCTGCTCGCCCGGACCGGGCTCGGCCTGGGCACACCGGCCGAGCTGCCGCCCGTCACCGTGCCGGCCCTGGGGGAGGCGGCCGACCGCCCCTACCTGGACGCCGGACTCATCGCCCAGGACCCCGCCTACGGCACCGTGGTCTGCCACTGCGAACGCGTCACCGAGGGCGAGATCCGCGACGCCCTGGCCTCCGTGCTGCCGCCCGCCTCGATCGAGGGCCTCGCCCGCAGGACACGGGCCGGCAACGGGCGCTGCCAGGGCTTTTACTGCGGGGCCCGGCTCCGCGCACTGACCGAGAGGGCCCCGGGATGATCCGCCACGAGCGCACGGTCGACGTACTGGTCGTCGGTGCGGGCCCGGCCGGACTCGGCGCGGCGGCCGAACTCGCCGCGTCCGGGGTACGGGTGGAGGTCCTGGAGCGCGAGCAGGACGCGGGCGGCGTCCCCCGCCACTGCCACCACGACGGCTTCGGCGGCCGCCGGACCACCGGCGGCCTGAGCGGGCCCGAGTACGCCAGGCGGTGCACGGCCGCCGCCGAACGGGCCGGTGCCACCCTGCGCACCGGCATCACCGCCACCGGCTGGGCCGGACCCCGCACGCTCGACGCCACCGGGCCGGGCGGTCTGGAACGGATCACCGCCCGCGCGGTCCTCCTCGCCACCGGCGCCCGGGAACGCCCCCGCAGCGCCCGGCTCGTCCCCGGCACCCGCCCCGCGGGCGTCTTCACCACCGGGGAGCTCCAGCAGGCCGTCCACCTCCACCACCAGCACATCGGTACCCGCGCGGTGGTCGTCGGCGACGAACCCGTGAGCCACGCGGCGGCCGACACCCTGCGCGTCGCCGGGGTCGAGGTCGCCGCCCTGGTGACCGGCCGTCCGCCGCAGCCCCTCGCCGTGCTGCGCCGGGGCCCCGGCGCGCCCGTGCTCAGCCGCACCACCGTGACCGGCCTGACCGGGCGCGGCAGGCTCGCCGGAGTCAAGGTTCGCCACGAGGACGGCCGGAGCACGACCCTGCGCTGCGACACCGTGGTCTTCACGGGCGACTGGATCCCCGACCACGAACTGGCCCGGCGAGGCGCGCTCGCCCTTGACCCCGGCACCCGCGGACCCGCCCACGACGCCTCGTACCGGACCGGCGAACGGGGTGTCTTCGCCATCGGCAACCTGCTGCACGCGGTGGAGAGCGCGGGCACAGCCGCCGCCGAGGGCCGGGCCGTCGCCGCCCCCGTACTGCGCCATCTGGTCACCGGGTCCTGGCCCGCAGGACGGGCTGCGCTCGTGGTCGCGGCGCCGCTGACGTGGATCGCGCCCAATCTCATCGGCCCCGACGACGACCGGCCGCTGGGCAACCGCTTCGTCCTGCGCACCGGGCGGCGCCTGGCCACCCCGCTGTTCGAGGTCCGGCAGAACGGGCGGCTGCTGCACCGGCAACGGCTCCTGCTGCCCGCCAGGCCGGGCCTGCCCGTCCATCTGTCCGCGGACTGGCTGGACCGGGCGGACCCGCACGGCGCCACCGTACGGATCCGGCTGCGCTGACCGATCTTGGCGGCAGCGCCCCGCAGATCACGGAATCAGCAGCCAGTCCGAACCGATCGCCGCGACCAGCCCGATCCCCAGCAGCCAACTGCCCAGCCGAGTACGGCCGTTCCGGCTGAGCTCGATCACGATCCCGCACAGGATCAGCGCCAGCCCGTACACCCCGACCACCAGGACGGAGGACCGGCTCGCGATCCGCAGGCCCAGGACGACCGCCATCGCGGCCATGCCGACGGAGGACAGGGCGATGCGCAGCCGTCTCGCCTGACGCGGGGTCAGCCGACGTTCCCCGGTGTCGGGTGCGGCTATCGGGGTGTCCACGGCCTGGTCCTGGTCAGAAGTGCTCATGACGCGGGATGGTAATAGCTTCGCGCGGCCCTGTTCACCGCTCTCGGTCAAGGACAGGGAAAGGACGCGCCCGCGGCGCCCGCCCCGTCCGCGCTACCGGCCGCCGCCCCGCAGCCTCGGCGCCTCGGCAGCGGCATCGACGGGCTCCGCGTCCGGCGCCTCCACCCGTCCGGCGAGCTCCCGCCCCCAGCCGGCCAGCGCACCGACATCGACCCCGTGCGCCGGGGGCCCGCCGCCCCGCCCCGTGAACCCCGCGGGCTCCACGGACTGCGTGAACTCCGTGAACTCCGTGAGCGCCGCAGCGCCCCGCCGCAGCAGCCGCGCCCCGCCCGTCGCATTGCCCCGGGCGGCATGGGTCAGCCCGACCGCCAGCTGGGCCAGCCCACGCCACAACTCCCGTTCCGCCACGGGCCCGGACTTCCACGCGTCCTCGAATACCTCATGGGCGTGGAACGGCATCCCGGCGTCCAGCAGCCGCTGCGCCTCCCGCACGGTCTCCTCCGGGGCGCGGACCACACCCTCGGGCTGCCGCTCCACCCCCGGCGAGCCGTACGGCAGGGGGCGCCCCAGCCCGTCCCGGGGGCGCGCGTTGTGCGCCCGGCCTTCGGTGTCGCGGTCCCTACGTGTCTCGTCCACCCCTCGATTGTGCCCCGCACCTGCGGCGAACTCCCCGAAGCACTGTTGGTGGGCCCCCGCGCACGACTACTCTCGACAGTTGTCCGCACCACTTTGGGGGAGGGTAGGCATGCAACCGTCCCGGCCGCTGTACGAGCGCGAACCGGAGATCGCCGCTGCCGCACAAGCCGTCGACGCACTCTGCGGCGCACAGGCGTCCGGCGGGCTGCTGATCTTCAGCGGAGAGGCCGGCATCGGCAAGACAGCACTGCTGGCCGAGATCCAGGCCATGGCGGCCGACCGGTGCACCGTCTGGTCCGCACGCGGCGGCGAGACAGTGACCTCCGTGCCGTTCCACGTCGTACGCCAACTGCTGCAGCCCGAACTCGAACAGCTCCCCGCCGACGACGTACGCGCCCTGTTCGGGTCCTGGTACGAGATCGCCGCGCCCGCCCTCGGCCTCGTGGAGCCGACCGGTCCACAGCCCGACCCGCAGGGTGTGCGCGACGGCCTCGACTGGGTCGTCTCACGGCTCGCCTCCCGGCTGAGCCACCGCCCGCTGCTGCTCCTCATCGACGACGCGCACTGGGCCGACGGCGAATCCCTCGCCTGGCTGGCCTCGTTCACCGCCAGGCTCGGCGAGCTGCGCGTCCTGGTCGTCCAGGCGCACCGGCCCGAGGAACTCGCCGCCCGGGAGCCGGCGCGCGCCGCCGTGGGCGGACATCCGGCACAGGTGCGGGTCGCGCTGCGGGCCCTCACCCCGGACGCCACCGCCGAACTGGTCCGCGCGGGCCTCGGAGAACACGCCGACGACCCGTTCTGCCGCGAGGTCTGGGCCGTCACCGGCGGCAACCCGTACGAGGCGGTCGAACTCGTCGCCAAGGTCCAGGACCGCGAGCTGGCCCCGCTGGAGGACTCCGCCGGGCTGCTGCGTGAACTCGGCGCATCGGCACGCGGCAGCGGACTCGTCGCCAGGCTCGAACGGCTCGGCACCAACGCCAACCGCTTCGCCTGGGCCGCCGCCGTGCTCGGCACCGACATCTCCCAGGACCTCGCCGCGACGCTGGCCGGAATGAGCCCCGCGGAGGCGGCGGACTGCACGGCCCGGCTGCGCGAGGCCCGTATCGTCAGCGGCTTCGACCCGCTGGAGTTCGTGCACCCGCTGATCGCCACCGCCGTCTACCGCTCGATTCCGCCCGCCACCCGCACCGCCATGCACGGCCGGGCGGCCTGGGCCATCACCCGGGCCGGTCTCGGCCCCGCCGCGGCCTCCCGGCATCTGCTCGAGGTCCACCCGGACGACGACCAGGAGCTGGTCGAGCAACTGCGGGCAGCCGCGGCACAGCACCTCGCGGTCGGCGCCCCCGAGGCGGCCCGCCGCTGTCTGGAACGGGCCCTCCAGGAACCGCCGCACCAGGACGTGCGCGCCACCCTGCTCTACGAACTGGGCTGCGCCACGCTGCTCAGCTCGCCGCCCACCACGGTTCGGCATCTGCGTGCCGCGCTCGACCCTCCGGGTCTCGCCGACAACCTGCGGGTCGACGCCACGTTCCGGCTCGCCGCCGCGCTGTCCCACAACAACCAGCTGAAGGAGGCCGCGCTCGCCCTCGCGGCCGAGGCGGAGCGCACGGCGCCAGGCCCCGGCCTGATGCGCCTCCAGGCCGCGCACTTCCTCTGGGAGGGCATGCAGGCCACCGAGGACGACGGTCCGGGCCGCTCCCGCCGGCTCGCCGCCAACGCCGACCACCTCACCGGCCGGGACAACGCCGAGCGGGCCCTGCTCACGCTGCGCGCCTTCGACGCCATGCTGCGCGGTGAGAACTCCCAGCTGATCGTCGACCTCTGCGAACGCGCCCTGGTCAACGGCCATCCCGCCCGGGGCCTCGGCTGGACCGATTCGGAGTGGGGCTTCGAGCTCCCCACCCTGCTCGGCATCACCTACGCCTTCACCGACCGGCTCGACCGAGCCGAGGAGCTCTTCGGCGAAGCGGTGCGCGCCTTCGAGATCTCCGGCTGGAGCGGCGCCCACCTGGCCTTCGCCCATACGCTCCTCGGCCTGGTCAACCGCCGTCGCGGCCGCCTCGCGGAGGCGGAGGGCTTCCTGCGCGAGGGGCTCCGCCTCGCCGACCGCGTCGGCAGCGGACTGCCCGTCCACTGGGACGCCGCCTGCCTGCTCATCGACACACTGCTGGCCCGCGGCCGGGTCACCGAGGCCCGCAAGATCGCGGACCAGTACGACTTCGGCACGCCCTACCCCAGCGCCATGGTGCTGCCCGACGGGCCGTGCGTCCGGGGCCGCCTGCTGCTGGCCGAAGGCCGTATGAAGGAAGCCGTCACCGAGCTGGAAGCCGCCGGACAGGCCCTCGAACCGCGCGGCAGGTTCAACGGCATCTGGGGCCCCTGGGCCGGCGACCTGGCACGCGCACTGGCCGACGAGGACTCCGGCCGCGCCGCCCGGATCGCCAACTCGGCCCGGGTGCACGCCGAGCGCTTCGGCACGGAGACCGCGATCGGCGAGGCACTGCGCTGCGTCGCGCTGTTCGCCGGTCCGGAGGAGGCCGCACAGCTGCTGGGCGAGGCCGTCCGCCACCTGGAGGCATCCCCCTCCGGCTACGAGTTCGCCCTCGCCCTCTACGAGTACGGCATCGCGGCCCGCTCCCCGCGAGAGCTCGCGCGGGCGCACAAGCTGGCGACGGCCTGCGGCGCGGAATCCCTGGCGACCCGCGCCCAGCAGGCACGGGCGTCGATGCGGTCCACCGAGTGAGGTAATGTTTGTCCTGCGCAGCCGCCCGGGACACCGGGAGGAATCGCAACGGGACGTGGCGCAGCTTGGTAGCGCACTTGACTGGGGGTCAAGGGGTCGCAGGTTCAAATCCTGTCGTCCCGACTCGATAGAGTCGCAGGTCAGGGCCGGTTTCGGAGATCCGAAACCGGCCCTTGATCATTTCCAGGGGCCGGCAGGGGCCAGTGGGTCCGTATCCACCGGACGGTGTCCACGTCTCCGGCACGGCACCCGAGTCGCCCCCCCCGAGTCTCCGGCACGGTACCGAGCCGCCCCCGAGTCTGTGACACGGCACCCGAGCCGCCCCCGAACCGCCGTGGGCACTGCGACGTACACGATCACCGGCTGATGCGGGCCGCATGGGTGACCCGGGCGCTCACGGCGCCGGCGGTCCTGCTCCTGACGGTCGGGGGCCCGGCACCTCAGGTTCGGGCGGTGCCCACCCCGGCCCCTTCGGGCCGGGACACCTTCAGCGGCCACCTCGCCGTCGCGGGCGGCGGAACGCGGACGGTGCGGCTGAGCCCGAAGGGGCTCTACGTCATACCGGGCGGCTCGGCCACGGTCACCGGACGACTCACCGACCTCCCCCTCATCGGCCGCCACCGGATCACGGCCTCCGTCACGGCGACCGTGCCCGGCGGCGAGGTGAAGACGCTCAGCAGCAACACCGTCCGGCGCACGTACGTCCCCTGGCTCCTCGTCATCATCGTCGCGCTCTGCCTGGCGGTGCTGGTCACCGTCCTCGTCGCCACCCGCAAACGGTGGCGGGCCCGGCTGCGGCGGCGCGGCACCGAACGTGCAGCGGTGCGCGCGCTGCGCCGCGAACTCCGGTCGGATGCGCGGGCGCCTTCCGCGTCCGCGGACGAACCGGGCACGCCGGCCGATGAGGACGGCCACGCGCCTGCGGGCAGGGGCCGGTCAGGTGAGGCGTCCGGCCCGGGCGCCTGACCGTGAGGAGTGGCCGACGGCCGGCTCCGTGCGGATGCGGCGTGCGGCGGTCACGAGGCCTTCCGGTGCGGCACGGGATTCGTGCCGGCCGCGGGCCATCGGGCCGCAGCCGGGGTTGACCCGGAGCCGGTCGTTCTGACCGGCCATCGACCAGGATCACCGAACTGCTCCTCCACGGAGACGAGGAGGCCGGATGGGAAGGCGGTCGTGAACCAGGGCCGGTTCGGAGCAGCTCCGGACCGACCTTGATCATTTCTGGGGTCGGACTGGAACCCCGGGACGAATCCGGCCCACCGGGCTGCGTCGCGACGGACCTCGGTGGAGACGCGTCCGCCCTGGTCGGCGATGGCCGCCCGGGGCGTCAGTGTCAGGCGATCCGGCCGGCCCGCATGGCCTCGGGACTCATCCGGGTGTCGAACCCGGTATCGGGATCGGTGGTCCGGCCGTGCACCCACCAGTTCTCCGAAGCGGTCTCCAGAACAGTCATCAGGACGTCCGCCCGGCGCATCCCCGTGGTGGCCGTAATGCGGTCGGCGACGGCTTCGAAGAGCGCTGTCTTCTGGGCCGGAGGCCGGTGGTTGAACGTCATGCGGATGATCACCGAGTCGGTGCTGCGCTCGATGCCGAAGAACGTCGACGGGTGCAGGATGTCACCGGGCTCCATGTCGTGGACGACATGGAAGAAGTCGTCCTCCGGGATCTGGAACACCTCCCGCATCGAGGCGTGGACCGCCGCGGAGAGAGCCTGGCGGAATTCCGGTGTCCTGCCCTTGCGCAGGTAGATCTCGACGAATGGCATGGGGGTGCTCCTTGGCGGAAGTGGGCTGGGAGTCCGCGTGGTTCGGCGCGGCTGATACGGCCAACGCTAGGTGGCCCCGGCCCATGCGGCCAGCGAAACTCTGGCATGGTGGGTATGCATGAATGTCATGGAGCCCTCGTTGACCGGCTTGCGGGTCCTGCGTGAGATCGCCGAACGCGGCAGCTTCACCGCCGCCGCCGCGGGCCTCGGCTATACCCAGTCCGCCGTCTCGCGACAGGTCGCCGCCCTCGAACGCGCGGCCGGGGTGAAGCTGTTCGACCGCCGCCCCGGTGGCGTTGCCCTCACCGGGCCGGGCTTGACCCTGCTCCGGCACGCGGTTGTCGCACTGGACGCGCTCGCCGAAGCCGAGCGCGAGCTGAAGGGACTGGCACCCGAACGCAGCGTGGTGCGGCTAGGCACCTTCGCCAGCGCCGGAGCGCTCATTCTGCCGCGCACGCTCGCCGTGCTGCGCCGCACGCAACCCGGCATCCGCGTCACGACACGCGAGGCCACCACCCCGGCGCTGGTGCGCGCGCTGCGGGCACGCACGGTAGATCTGGCCGTCCTCGCGGTCCGGCCGCCCTACCGGCCCCTGGACGACCAGACGCCACGTCTGGCGTGCGAGACCCTCCTGGAGACAGAGCTGCTGCTCGCGGTGCCCGCCGACGGCGCGCTGGGCAACAGAGCGGCGGTGGGCCTGGAAGAACTGGCCGATCAGGAATGGATCGCCAGTACCTCCAACCCCGCCGAGCCGATGATGGGAGTCTGGCCAGGTTTGCCTGGGCGCCCACGCATCACCCACACCGCCCGCGACTGGCTGACCAAACTTCACCTGGTCGCAGCGGGCTGCGGCATCACCACCGTGCCGCCGGGCCTGGCCGACGCGGTTCCCACGGGCGTGCGCCTGGTCGAGGTCCGCGGTGGACCCGCCGAACGCCGGCGGGTCGTTCTGGCCCGTTTTCCCGGCCCGCTGCCGCCGGTCTTCGCCCAAGTCATCCAGGTCCTGCACCGTGAAGCGGCCCGTCGGCCCGACTGAACGGTTCCGGAACGATGCGCGGCCGCGCCGTTCCCCGCAGCCGGCACTCGCCTGGAACGGGAGGGGGCCACCCGGCCGGATCGGCCCACCGTGGACGGACTCGGAGTCGTCCGCGGGCCTGCCCGATGATCAATCAGTTGTGCAGCAGTGCGGCGGTGGCGATCTCCAGGAAGTCGCGCACCAGTTCCTCGTCCCGGTCGGCGAGGACGGCCAGGCACGTCTCGCTCCCCGGGGCGTCCGTGACGGGCAGGTGGACGAGGTCGGGGCGGGAGTAGGAGCGCGCGACGCTCAGCGGGACGAGCGCGATGCCCTGCCCGGAGGCGACGAGTTCGAACTTCTCTTCCAGCGAGGATGTCCGTCGGGCCGGTGTGTCGAGCATCCGCTGGTCGGCCAGGTCTGCGGAGGTGAGTTCGGCGCGGTGCGCCAGCGGGTGTGCCGCGGGCAGGCAGGCGACCCGGGGCTCGTGGCCGATGGGGATGGTGTGCAGTCCCGATTCGTCGAACGGCAGCCGCAGGTGGCCGACCTGTGCCCGGCCGTCCCGCAGTGGCGCGTCCTGCTCCCACCAGTGCGCCGGGACGACGTCGGTCTCGATGGCAGGGTGACGCGCGGCGAACGCCCGGATCGCGTCCGACACGTGCAGCCCGGGGGAGAAGGCGACCGTCAGCCTCGGGATACCCCGGTCGACGTCCCGCACACGTCGTACGGCTGTGTCGACGGCCCCGAGGACCGCCCGCGCCTCCTCATGGAGCTGTCTTCCGGCGTCGGTCAGCTCCACACTTCGAGTGGTGCGCACCAGTAGTGCGCACCCCAACTCCCGCTCGAATGCCATGATCTGACGGCTGAGGACCGGCTGGGCGATGTAGAGCTGTCCGGCCGCCCGGCCGAAGTGCCGGTGCTCGGCCACCGCGACGAAGTAGCGGAGCTTACGCAGATCGAGATCCATGCCTTGACGGTATCAACGCCCCGAGAAGGGTATTGGACCCCACGGGCGGCCGCCCCGAGACTCGAAGAATGATCGTCATCACCGCACCCACCGGCCGGATCGGCAGCCGGCTCCTGGACATCCTGCTCGACGAGGCTCCGGCTCGCGGGGAAGAACTGCGCGTCATCGTGCGTGACCCCGGGAAACTCCCCGGCCCGGTCCGCGCCCGGGCCGACGTCGTCACCGGCTCGCACGACGACCCCGAGGTGGTCGACCGGGCCTTCGCCGGCGCGGACGCCGTCTTCTGGCTGGTTCCGCCGGACCCGCGGGCGCCGAGCCTGGACGCCGCGTACCTCGGGTTCACCCGCGCTGCCGCGAAGGCGTTCACGGCTCACGCGGTGGGGCACGTGGTCGGCGTCTCGGCGCTCGGCCGCGGCACACCCGTCGCCGGCCGGGCCGGACATGTCACGGCTTCGCTGGCCATGGACGACCTGATCGTGAGTACGGGCGTGGCCTACCGGGGGCTCGCGAACCCCAGTTTCATGGACAACCTGCTACGGCAGGTGGCCTCCATCCGCGATGACGGCGTGTTCACCGACACCGTCGCCGCCGACCGCGTGGCACCGGCGGCCGCCGCCGGCGACATCGCCGCGGCCGCCGCCGGCCTGCTGCTCGACCGCTCGTGGGCGGGGGCGGGCGAGGTCCCCGTGCTGGGCCCCGAGGATCTTTCGGCGAACGATATGGCGCGCGTCATGTCCGAAGTGCTCCGTCGGCCGGTCCGCTACGAGCGGCAGTCGCTCGACGACTTCCGTGCCGCGCTCACCGGACACGTTTTCGGTGACGCGATCATCGAAGGCTTCGTCGACATGATGCGTGCCAAGGACAACGGTCTCGACGACGGCGTACGGCGTACCCCTGGCACCGCGAGTCCGACCACGTTCCGCACCTGGTGCGAGGAAGTCCTGAAGCCGGCGGTCCGGAGCCGGGCGTGAGCGCCGGGACCGCTCTCGTCGTCGGGGCGTCCCGCGGCCTCGGGCTCGCACTCGCCACCGAGTACGCGCACCGAGGCTGGGAGGTCATCGCAACCGTCCGGGACAGTCGCCGCACCGCTCTGCACGACCTGGCCGAGGCGTCCGGGGGCGGGGTCACGGTCGAGAACCTGGACACGACCGAGCCGGATCAGCTCGCCGCCCTGCGCGAGCGCCTCGCGCGGTCCACCCTCGACCTGCTGTTCGTCAACGCCGCCATCACGAGAGGCGACATCCCGATCCACGACGTCCCGGAGGGGGTGTTCACCGAGGTCATGGTCACGAACGCGCTCAGCCCCATGCGCGTCGTCGAGGCCCTCCGCTCACTGGTCGGGCCGACCGGAACCATCGGCGTCATGTCCTCACGCCAGGGCAGCATCAGTTTGAACACCAACGGTGGCCAGGACGTCTACCGCGCCGCCAAGTCCGCACTCAACCAGTTGATGCGCAGCTACGCCGCCCGGTACGCAGACGCCGGGCACACGCTCCTGCTCATCTGCCCGGGCCATGTCCGCACCGAACTGGGCGGGCCGGACGCGCCGCTGGCCATCGGCCAGTCCATTCCGGGTGTTGCGGACACGATCGACCGCCACAGCGGTGAACCGGGCCTGCGGTTCGTCAACTACCAAAACCGGACCGTGCCCTGGTAGCGGCCGCCGGAGTGACATCCCGACACCGCGTCACGAGGAGCGGCGCCCGAAGCCATGAGGGGTGGCTTCGGGCGCCGCTCCGGCTGTAGGGCCGAAGCTCGCGGTCACATGGGGCGACCACTGAAGAGAACACTGTTCTTGACTCTGCCGGGGCGGCGAGGCATGCTCTTCCTTGACAGAGAACAGTGTTCTCGTTTCTCGTCCGCCTCAGCAAAGGATGTCCGTCATGAGCACAGCGATCATCACGCCTCACAGTGCCCCGTCCCGGCCCTGGGATCTTGTCGGCCGAGGTCTCATGGCCCTCAACTCCGCAGTCACGTTCGCGGTGTTCATCAACGGGTTCTTCCTGATGGCGGCCGCGAGCGACGACCGCTTGATGGTGGAGGGCTGGCGAACCTTCGGGTACTTCGTGTTCAGCGCGATGTGGGCCATGCTCGCGTACCGGCCGCGTCACGTTCCGGCGATCTGGGAGCTGGTGATCCTCCACAAGGTTGCGGCAACGGTGCTTGCCTTCACCATCCTGGACACCACCGAGGGTGCGCAGTCCTCAATCACCGATTCCTCGGTCGCGGCGCTCACGGTCTTCGCCTACATCGCCTGCCGCGGATGGCAGTCGTGGCGGGTCGTCCAGCTCGGGGACACCCCGGCGAACGTGTCCTGAAGCCGCGGTCGGGAGCCGCCCCGTCTGCGGGCCGACCGGGGCACCTCGGCGGGCCCGCGCTGCGGATTCGATCCGGCTCCCGGACGGGGCGCTGCTGGTCCAGGAGGGAATATCGTTGACTTATAGGGTGGGTTCATGGTCACTTCACGGCAAGCAGCGCGCGAGCGGATGATGCGTGACATCGTGCGCGTGGGACGCGAGCACCTGGCGACCGTACCTCCGGCCGACCTGTCCCTGCGGGCGGTGGCCCGGGACATCGGAGTCGTACCGTCGGCGCTCTACCGCTATGTCCGCGACCGCGAAGCCCTCATCACTCTGCTGATCATCGACGCGTACGACGAACTCGCCGACAGGGTCGACTCGGCCCTCGCGGCGGCCTCGGGTCTGTCGCACCGCGAGCGGCTTCAGGCGGCAGTACTCGCGGCCCGCGCGTGGGCCGTCCGTGAACCGTCCAGGTTCGCGATGCTCTACGGCACACCGGTGCCCGGCTACTCGGCTCCCGGTGACCGGACCGTGGAGCCCGGCACGCGACTCGCCCTCGCTCTCGCCGGACTGGTCGAGGACGCCTGGCGAGCGGGCGAGCTGAGAACGGTGGAGGCGCGGCTCAGTCCGACCGCGCGTGCCGATATGGAGCGACTGCGCGGAGCATTCGGGTTCGAGATGCCGGTGGGCAACGTCTCCCGGGTCTACGGACTGTGGTCGGCGGTCATCGGGGCCATCCTCTTCGAAACCTTCGGCCAGTACGCGGCGGATACGCTGAGCGATCCCGAAGAGTTCCTCCGTGCCCACACCGACGGCCTGGCGGACACAGTGGGCCTCTGATCACCCCGGCACCGCTCAAGCCCTCGGTGTTGTTCGCCGCTTGTCGACCCGGGCCCTCGCCGCCCACCGCCCGGGTGCGTAGGGTACGAGCGGCCCGGGAGCCGTGCGCACCGGGTCGCGCCGGGCGCGGACGAGGCGACCGGGGGCCGAGACCGGGGGGCTGCGGAGATGGCGGACAGGGCGGGCGGCACGGCGGCCGACGAGGCCGGGGAGCGGACGGCGCCGCCGGACCGGAGGGTGTTCGCCGTAGCGGGGCTGGTCTTCGCCCTGCTGATGGCGCTGTCCCCGCGCTACGGCTTCCATATCGACGAGTTGTACTTCCTGGACTCCGCCCGGCACCTCCAGGCGAGCTACGTGGACCAGCCGGTGCTTGCGCCGCTGCTGGCCCGGGTCTCGCTGGCGCTGTTCGGGGTCTCGGAGGCGGGTCTGCGGCTGTGGCCCGCGCTGGCCGCGGCGGGCACGGTGATCGTGGGCGGCATGACGGCGCGGGAGCTCGGCGGCGCGCGGCGGGCCCAGCTGCTCGCGGCCCTCGCGACCGGCACCATGCCCGTGCTGCTCGGCGGCGCGCACATCGCCAACACCACCTCGTACGAAGTGCTGGCCTGGGCGGCCATCGCCCTCGTGGTCGTCCGGATCGGCCGCACCGGCGACACGCGGTGGTGGCTCGCCGTGGGTGCGCTGGTCGGCCTCGGCGCCGAGTTCAACCATCTCGCCGGCATCTTCGGCACCGTCCTGCTGGCCGCCGTGCTCCTCGGCCCGGCCCGCCGCACCGCGGCCGACCGCCGGCTGCTCGCGGGCGCCGCCATCGCCGTACTGCTCGTGCTGCCGGACCTGTGGTGGCAGGCCCGGCACGGCTGGGCCATGTTCGAGATGACACGGGCGCTGAACGGCGAGAACGGGGGCCCGGGGAACATTCCCACCTGGATCGTGGGGCAGCTCGGCATGTCCTGCCTGGCGATGGCCGTGCTGTGGACGGCGGGCCTGCGGTTCCTGTGGCGCTCCGGCCGGCCGCTGTGGCAGTGCCTGGTAGCCGCGTACGCCGTGCTGTTCGTGCTGTTCGCCGTGACGACCGGAGCCCAGGTGTACTACCTGGGCGGACTGTACGTCTGCCTGCTGGCGGCCGGGGCCGTGGGACTCGACGGGTGGCTGTACGCCCGTCCGGGCCGGCTGCGCGACCTGATGATCGGCACCGCCGCCTCGACCGCGCTGTTCGCCATGATCGTGCTGCCGGTGCTGCCACCGTCCGGCGTGGCCTGGACGTACGGCATCAGCACGAATTCGGGGGAGACCCTGGGCTGGCCCCAACTGGTCGGTACCGTGCGCCAGGTGTGGAACGGGCTCCCGGCCGGGCAGCGCGCGAACGCGGTGATCTTCGCGGCGGACTACGGCGAGGCCGGCGCAGTCAACGAACTCGGCCGGGGCACCGGGCTGCCCACCGCCGTGAGCGCCCAGAACACCGACTGGTGGTGGGGTCCGGGCAACCCGGACGCCACGACCGTGGTGGCCATCGCCCCCGGACCCGACCACGCCCCCGGGTACACCGCCCGGCTGCACGAGTACTTCCGGCACGTCCGGGTGGCCGCCACCCTCTCCAACCCCTACGGCGTGCACAACGTCGAACGGGGCGGCCACGTCTACGTCCTTACGGGCCCCCGCCGCCCCTGGGGAGAGATGTGGCCGGAGCTGCGCCACTACGGGTGACGCCTGTCCGGACGAACACCCGCTTCACCGGAGTATCCGGGCTGGCCGTCAAGGGGGTCCGGCAATAGCTTGGCTCCCGTACGCGGCCGAGACACCTCCGACGGGCGGGATGGTCCGATGCAGAGCACAGCCGCACGCATCGGCGGCGCCGACAACCCACTCGGTCCCGGCTACAAGTGGATCGCCCTGTCGAACACCACGCTGGGTGTGCTGATCGCGACGATCAACCTGTCGATCATCCTCATCGCGCTGCCGGACATCTTCCGCGGCATCGGAGTGGACCCCCTGCAGCCGGGCAACACGAGCCTGCTGCTCTGGCTGATCATGAGCTACATGGTCGTCACCGCGGTGCTGGTGGTGAGCTTCGGCCGGCTGGGCGACATGTACGGCCGGGTGCGGATGTACAACCTGGGCTTCGCGGTCTTCACGCTCTTCTCCGTACTCCTCTCGGTGACCTGGATGCACGGCACCGCCGGTGCCCTGTGGCTGATCGGGATGCGGGTCCTCCAGGGTGTGGGCGGCGCGATGCTGATGGCCAATTCGAACGCGATCCTCACCGACGCCTTCCCGCCGCGGCAGCGCGGGCTCGCCCTGGGGCTCAACCAGGTCGCGGCCATCGCGGGGTCGTTCGTGGGTCTGGTGCTCGGCGGAGTGCTCGGCCCCTTCGACTGGCACCTGGTGTTCCTGGTCTCCGTACCGATCGGGCTGTTCGGCACGGTCTGGGCCTATCTGAAACTGCACGACACCGGCGTCCGCACCCCGGCCCGGATCGACCGGTGGGGCAACCTGACCTTCGCCGTCGGCCTGATCGCCGTGCTCTGCGGCATCACGTACGGCATCCAGCCCTACGGTGGGGACACCATGGGATGGACCAACCCCTGGGTCATCACCGCGATCGCCGGCGGGCTGGCCGTGCTGGGCCTCTTCTGCCTGATCGAGACCCGGGTCGCCCAGCCGATGTTCCACCTGGCGCTGTTCCGCATCCGGGCCTTCACCGCGGGGAACGTGGCCAGTCTCCTGGCGTCCCTGGGGCGTGGTGGCCTGATGTTCATCCTGATCATCTGGCTCCAGGGCATCTGGCTGCCCCGGCACGGCTACGGCTTCGAGCAGACCCCGCTGTGGGCCGGTATCTACATGCTGCCGCTGACGATCGGGTTCCTGATCGCCGGGCCCTTCTCCGGATGGGCCTCGGACCGCTACGGCGCCCGGCTCTTCACCTCCGGCGGCATGGTCCTGGCAGCCGCGACCTTCGTGGCGCTCAAGGAACTGCCGGTCGATTTCGACTACCCGCTCTTCGCCCTGATCCTGCTCGTCAACGGGCTGGCCATGGGACTCTTCGCCTCGCCCAACCGGGCCGCGATCATGAACAGTCTGCCGCCGGACCAGCGCGGTGTGGGCGCGGGGATCAGCACCACGTTCCAGAACTCGGCCACGGTGCTTTCCATCGGCATCTTCTTCTCGCTGATGATCGCCGGCCTGGCGAGCTCGCTGCCCCACACGCTGGCCCACGGACTCACCGAGCAGGGCGTGCCGTCCGCCGACGCGGCACGCGTCGCGGCCCTGCCACCGGTCGGCGTGCTGTTCGCGGCGCTCCTGGGATACAACCCGGTACGCAGCCTGCTGGGCCCGGAGACCCTGGCGCAGCTGCCCACCGCTCACGCCGATTACCTCACCGGGCGGGCGTTCTTCCCGACGCTGATCTCCGGACCGTTCGAGCAGGGCCTCTCCGTGGCCTTCGACTTCGCCATCGCGGCGTGCCTGGTGGCCGCAGTCGTCTCGCTGCTCCGAGGCGGGCGCTACGTCCACGGCGAGACGGTGACCGCGAAGGCGTGACACCCGAGGTCCGCCCCGGAGCCGTCAGGCGCGGCGGCGCAGCCGCAGCGGTGCGTAGACGGCGAGGGCCGCGAGGAACGCCACCCCGTAGGCGAGGTCCGCCCCGTGCAGCGCCTTCGCCACCGGGCCCACGTACAGGCTGGTGTTCATGAACGGCACCGCGGCGGCGAACGCGGCGACGAAGGCGGTGAGCGCCGGCCACCACGGCTGAGCGCGGGAGCTCTCGGCGGCCAGGTCGACGGGGGAGCCGCCGCGGGTCCGCGCGCGGACGAGCCAGTCGACGGCCACGATGGCGACGAACCCGGGGATCCAGTAGCCGACGAGCAGCAGCACGTTCTGGAAGCGGGCGGTGGTGTCGGCCGCGTGCATCCACAGGACGAGGGGGAAGCCGAGGGCTGCGGCGAGCGCGGCGGCGACGGGGCGCGGCAGGCGGACGCCCATGGTCTGCAGCGCCAGCGATCCGCTGTAGTCGTTCATGGCGTTGCTGCACAGCGCGGCGAGCGCGATGGCGAGCAGCCCGAACGCTCCGAGCGCGCCACCGCCCAGCAGGGCGTCGACGCCGTGCGCGGTCTGGTCGGTGAAGACGGACGCACCCCACAGGCCGAGCGTCTGGACCGCCACGAACGAGACGCTGACACCGAGCAGCGTGCACCAGAACATCCGGGGCCGCGAAGCGGTGCGCGGCAGATAGCGGCTGAAGTCGCTGGCGTACGGCGCCCAGGACAGCGCCAGGCTCAGGGCGATGGTGCACGTCAGGACGAACGCGCCGGCCCGGTCGGCGCCGTGCGCGGTGCCGGTCGCGGCGGGGTGGACCCCGTGCAGGAGCTTGGTGGCGAGCACCGCGAACGCGGCGGCGAGGACGAAGGTCATCACGGTCTGGAGCCGGTGGATCACCTCGTACCCCAGCACGCCGAGCGCGCCCTGGGCGGCCATCATGACCAGCACCCCCAGCCAGAAGGGCCAGCCGCACAACTGGGCCAGCGCCTCCCCGCCGAACAGCCCGATCAGCGCGTCCCAGGCGATGGACGACAGCCACTGGAGCGTGCCCGGAAGCACCACACCGCGCCCGAACGCCAGCCTGGCGAGCGGAAGTTGCCCGGCCCCGGTCTGGCTGCCCCAGGTGCCCAGATACGCGGTGGGCACGGCGCCCACGAGCGTGCCGAGCACGACGGCGGTGAGTGCGGTCGCGAAGTCCAGGCCGAGCGCGATGCCGACGGTGCCGGTGAAGACCCCGGTCATGGTCAGGTTGGGGGCGAACCAGACGGTGAACAGCCGGCCGGGCCCGCCGTAGCGGCGGTCCTCCGGAACGGGCGCTATCCCGTGCGCCTCCACGCGCAGATCACCGGGGGCGGTGGGCATCCGCCCGTCGAACGCGGGCCGCCGGTCCGTGGCGGCGCGCTCGTCCTGGGCATACGGCAATGACATGAAGACATCCCTCCGCCAGTGCTAACTGGTTCAGGTTCGACGGGTGTGTTCTCAGCCCCTGCGAGGGGCACCCCGTGTCCGGTGCGGCGGCCAGGATAGCCGGGCGGCTGCGGGCCGCGGTGCGGGGGGTCAGACGGCGAGCGCGCAGCGGAAGCCGCCGTGGCCGGTCGTGCTGTCCGGGCTGTTCGAGGTGCGGGCGGCGACGCGGTAGCGGTTGCAGTAGGAGCGGTGGCACAGGTGCGAGCCGCCGCGCAGTACCCGGTACTCGCCGTGCGGCGGCCCTGCGGGGTCGGTGCGGGTCTCGGCGCGGCCGTTGGTGTGCCAGTCGGCGCTGAACAGGTCGGCGCACCACTCCCACACGTTGCCGGAGACGTTGTACAGGCCGAAGCCGTTGGGCGCGTAGGCCTTGACGGGGGCGGTGCCCGCGTAACCGTCCTCGCGGGTGTTGCGTACCGGGAAGTCGCCCTGCCAGATGTTGCAGCGGTGCCGGCCGTTCGGGGTCAGCTCGTCGCCCCAGGGGAACCGGGCCCGGACGAGGCCGCCGCGTGCCGCCTTCTCCCACTCGGCCTCGGTGGGCAGCCGCTTGCCGGCCCACCGGGCGTAGGCCGTCGCGTCGTTCCACGACACATGGACCACCGGGTGGTCCCGGCGGTCGCCGATCGAGGTGCCGGGCCCCTCGGGTGCCCGCCAGTGCGCCCCGGTCACCGCCCGCCACCAGGGGGCGCCGGGCACGGTGCCCGGCAGTACGGCACGGCGCGCCGACGGGGGGACGAAGGCGCCGAACACATACGACCAGCCGATGAGTTCGGCCTCGGTGCGATAGCCGGTGGCCTTGACGAAGACGGCGAACCGGGCGTTGCTGACGCAGGCCGCGTCGATGTGGAACGGCCCGGTCGTGACCTCCCGCACCGGTCCCTCGCCGTCGTCCGGGAACGCGTCCTGGTCCTCGCCGCCCATCAGGAACGGTCCGCCGGGTACGGCGACCATGCCGCGCAGCAGCTCGGCCCGGCCGCGCACGGGGACGGCGAACTCCGCCGGGGGAGCGGCGGTCACGGCCTGGGCGCCCTCGCGGGCGGGCCCGCAGCAGGCGCTCACCGGGCGGTCCCGCCGCCGGGCGTGCCGGGTGCCGGGCGGTCGAGCAGCTCCGCCAGGTCCTGGCCGGTGGTGCGCAGCAGCAGGGCGACCCCGCCGAGCGCGGCGGCCTCACCGCCGAGGGTGGAGCCGCGCACCTCGATGGTGCGGGGGGCGGACGGCAGGGAGAGCGCGGCGAGCTGTTGCCGGATGGGGGCGAGGACGAGACCGTCCAGGGCCGCCGGTTCGCCGTAGACGACGATGCACTCGGGGTCCACCTGCGCGGCGAGGGCGGCGAGCACCCGGCCGGCGACGAGGGCCGCGGTCCGGATCACGTCGGCGGCGTCCGGCTGGCCCCCGGCGGCGAGCGCGACCAGCTCCGCGGCGTCGTGCGCGGTGACCCCGCGATCGGCGCAGGCGGTGAGCATCGCGGGGACGGAGATGAGCCCCTCCAGGCAGCCGCGGCCGCCGCAGTGGCAGGGTTTTCCCTCGGGGTCGCAGCTGGTGTGGCCGATCTCGCCGGCCGCGCCGTGGGCGCCGTGCACGAGTGAGCCGTTGACGACGAGTCCGCCACCGACCCCTTCCGACCAGCGCAGATAGACAGCGTTGTCGAAGCCTCGGGCGGCGCCCCAGGTCACCTCGGCGAGTGCGGCGAGCCGGGAGTTGTTGTCCGTGAGCACGGGGGCGTCGAAGTGCCTGCCCAGTTCGGCGGCGACGTGGCCGGCGAACGGCGTCATCGTGCGCGGGTCGCCGGAGGCCGGGTTCTGTACGAAGCCGGGGAGGCCGAGGCCGATGCCCTCGACCGGGGCGAGGCTGATGTTCTCGCGCCGCACCAGCTCCTCGACGCCGCGGATCGCCTGCGCGGCCCGCTCGGCGGCGCCGCTGTCGGCGGGGACGGGGGCACTGTAGCGGCCGACGATCTCATGGGCGCAGTTGGCCACGACGACATGGACGCGGTGGCGCTGGAGGTCGATGCCGATCAGCTCGGCCCCGCGGGAGTTGAGGGAGATCTCCAGGGCCGGCCTGCCCCGGCCGCGCGGCTGCTCCGGGTCGGGGGCCGGCTGTTCGACGACGGCCTTGCGCTCCAGCAGATCGGAGACGATCGCGAACAGGGTGGTACGGGAGAGCCCGACCCGCTCCTTCAGCTCGCCTCGGCTCAGCGCGCCCGACCTGCGCAGTTCACCGAGTACGGCGGCTTCATTGGCCCTGCGCAGGCGTTGCAGGGCGTCGGTGCGTTCCGTCATGGACGCATGGTCGATCGGGTCAGGGCTTTCTGTCAATGCGCCGGACGAATTCACACAATGTTTATTCCCGAGGGTTGACGTAAAAAAGTCGGCGTCCCTACAGTTCCGGTCAGCCGACTGCACCGGCACCTGCCGAAGCGCCGCGGACCGGCATCGGCCGGGTTCCCGGCAGCACACCGAGCGACCACCGAAAGGGCGGCCCGAGTGGCTCCGCGCAACGTCCTGTTCCTGATGACCGACCAGCACCGGGTCGACACCCTGGGCTGTTACGGCAACCCAATCGTCGACACCCCGGCCCTCGACGCCCTCGCGGCCGGAGGGACCCGCTTCGACCGCTTCTACACCCCGACCGCGATCTGTACCCCGGCCCGTGCCTCGCTGGCCACCGGCCTCCACCCCTTCCGCCACGGGATGCTGAACAACCCCGAGCGCAACGGCGGGAGCAAGGACGAGCTCTCCGACGACGACCCCACGCTCTGGGGGCAGTTGGCGGACCGGGGCTACTCGGTGGGCCATGTCGGCAAGTGGCACATCGGCCGTGACCGGGGCCCCGAGTTCTACGGCCTGGACGGCGAGCACCTGCCCGGCGCCCTCAACCCCGTACACCACCCCTCGTACGAGAAGTGGCTCCGGGACAACGGCTTCCCGCCCTTCGCGGTACGCGAAGCCGTCTTCGGGACCGCCGCCAACGGCACGGGGCGCGGGCACCTCATCGCGGGCCGGCTGCAGCAGCCGGCCGAGGCCACCATGGAGGCCTACCTCACCGACCGCACACTCGGCCTGCTGGACCGCTACGCCGGCGAATGGAAGGCGAACCGCAAGCCGTTCATGCTGTCCTGCCACTGGTACGGCCCGCACCTGCCGTATCTGATCCCCGACAGCTACTACGACCTGTACGACCCCGACGACGTCCCGCTGCCCGCCTCGATGGCCGAGACCTTCGCCGGGAAGCCCGAGGTGCAGCGCCAGTACAGCGCGTACTGGTCGTCGGACGGATTCAACGCCGCCGCCTGGCGCAAGCTGATCGCCGTCTACTGGGGCTACGTCACGATGATCGACCACCAGGCCGGGCGGCTGATCGAGGCGCTCAAGGGACACGGCCTGTGGGACGACACGGCGGTCTTCTTCACCGCCGACCACGGTGAGTTCACCGGCGCCCACCGGCTCAACGACAAGGGCCCGGCGATGTACGAGGACATCTACCGGATCCCCGGCATCGCCCGGATTCCCGGCGCACCGCCCCAGGTCAGTGACGACTTCGCCGGGCTCATCGACCTCAACCCGACCATTCTCGAACTGGCCGGAGCACCCGTGCCCGACCAGTGCGACGGCATCAGCCTGCTGCCCCTGCTGACCGGGACGGGGGCCGGGGCCGCGTCCGGGGGTGCCCGCGACGAGGTCGTCGCCGAGTTCCACGGCCACCACTTCCCCTACTCGCAGCGCATGCTCCGCGACCGGCGCCACAAGCTGGTCCACAACCCGGAGAGCGTGCACGAGCTGTACGACCTGGTGACCGACCCGCACGAACTGCACAACGTGTACGACGCGCCCGCCTACGCGGACATCAGGCGCGACCTCACCGTGCGGCTCTACCGCGAACTGCTGCGCCGCGGCGACCCCGCCTACACGTGGATGAGCTACATGGCCGACATCGGCGGCGACCGGGCGGCGGACGTCGACGGGGTAGCGGAGGAAGTGGCATGAAGACACCGGCGGAAGCTCCCGCCCCGCAGCGGGATCGGCGCCCGGACGCGGCGGGCACGAGCGGTCCCCCCGCTCCGAAGGCCGCCCGCAACCCCGGAAGGAAGGCGCGCGGGACCGGCCGGCTCACCGCCGCGCTGCTCGGCCTCGCATCCGCGGCGCTCGGCCTGCTCGCCTGGGCCATCCTCGCCAACAGCGGCATCGACGGCTTCCCCGGGCCTGTGGCCGTGGCCCGCCGCGCGGGTGAACTCAGCGCGGACGGAACCCTGTTCGCCGATGCGGGCGCCAGCCTCAAGCGCGTCCTCACCGGCTACGTGCTGGGCGTCGTCCTGGCGGTCCCGGTCGGCTTCCTGATGGGCTGGTATCCGGTCGTCCGCAGGCTGATCGAACCGTGGCTGCAGTTCTTCCGCATGGTGCCGCCGCTCGCGATCATCCCGCTCGCCATCGTCCTCATGGGCATCGACGAGACCCCGAAGATCTTCGTGATCTTCCTGGCCTCCTTCCTGTCGTCCGTCGTCTCCACCTTCCAGGGCGTCGTCGCCGTCGACGTCACCCTCGTCAACGCCGCCCGGGTGCTCGGCGCCCGTGACCCGCAGGTCTTCATCGGCGTCGTCGTGCCCGCCTCCACCCCGTTCATCCTGGTCGGCATGCGGATCGGGCTCGGCGCCTCCTGGGCGACCGTCGTCGCCGCCGAACTCATCGCGGCCCAGGGCGGACTGGGCTTCCGGATGCAGCAGGCACAGCTCTACTACGACCTGCCGACCATCTTCGTCCAGCTCATCGCGATCGGCGCGATCGGCCTCGCCATGGACCGGCTGCTGCTCCTCGCCGAGCGCCGGCTCACCCACTGGCAGGAACGGCGGTAACCATGCCCACCATCAACTTCCGTGACGTGAGCCGGGACTTCGCGGTCAAGGACGGCGACTTCCTGGCCCTTGACCGGGTCTCCCTCGACATCGACGACGGCGAGTTCGTCACCGTCGTCGGACCCTCCGGCTGCGGCAAGAGCACCCTGATGAACATCGCCGCCGGACTCCTCGACGCCACCGGCGGCGAGGTCACCGTCGACGGCGTCCCCGTACGCGGCCCAGCCCCCGAACGAGGCGTCATCTTCCAGCAGTACGCGCTCTTCCCGTGGATGACCGTCGCGGCCAACGTCGAGTACGGACTCAAGGTCGCCGGTGTCAGGAGGGCCGAGCGCCGCCGCCGGGCCCGCGAGGTCATCGAACTCGTCGGCCTCACCGACTTCGCGGACTCGCTGCCCAAGACCCTCTCCGGAGGCATGAAGCAGCGCTGCGCCATCGCCCGCGCCTACGCCGTGGACCCGAAGGTCCTCCTGATGGACGAACCCTTCGGCGCCCTCGACTCCCTCACCCGGGTCCGGATGCAGGAGTCGCTCCTGGACACCTGGGGCCGGGACCGGCGCACCGTCATGTTCATCACCCACGACGTGGACGAGGCGGTCTTCCTCGCCAACCGCGTCGTCGTCATGGCGGCCCGCCCCGGCCGCATCCACACGGTCGTCCCGGTCACGCTGCCCTATCCGCGTACCGAGGAGCAGCGGCTGTCCGCGGAGTTCGCCGAGTTGCGTGCCCGGGTGTGGCACGCCGTCCACCACCAGCCCGCCCCGCTCGAAGGAATCGCGTCATGAAGTCGATCCGTGCCGTCGGCCGCCGTACGGCCGGCCTGTTCCTGGCCCTGGCACTCGTGTCCGTCACCACCGGCTGCGGGGGCGACTCCTCGTCGGATGCCGCGGACGGCGGACCGCGGAAGGTGAGGTTCGGCTACATCGCCGACTACAGCGGCTCCGTCGCGCTGGCCGTCGCCCAGAAGCGCGGACTGTGGAAGAAGGCGGGTCTCACCCCCGAGCTGAAGGTCTTCACCAACGGCCCGCTCCAGGTCCAGGCACTCGGCTCCGGCGACCTGGACTTCGGCTACCTCGGTCCCGGCGCACTGTGGCTGCCCGCCTCGGGCCGCGCGTCCATCGTCTCCGTCAACATGCTGGGCCTGGCCGACCGGGTCATCGCCCGGCCAGGCTCGGGCATCGAGAAGCCCGCCGACCTCAAGGGCCGGAAGGTGGCCGTCGCGGAGGGCACCTCGGGCGACATGATCCTCAACCTGGCGCTGCGCGAGGCCGGTCTGAAGCAGAGCGACGTCAAGAAGGTCGTCATGGACGCCTCGACCGTCGTCACGGCGTTCTCGTCCGGTCAGGTCGACGCGGCGGCCACCTGGTACCCGCTGATCGACACGATGAAGAAGAAGGTCCCCGGTCTCAAGGAGATCAGCCGGACCCAGGACTACTACCCGAAGCTGACCTTCCCGAATGTCTTCGTGACCCAGCCGAAGCTGGCCTCCGGGGACCCGGAACTCGTCAAGAAGGTGACCGGGGTGCTCAAGGAGGCCGGTGACTGGACCGAGGCACACCCCAGGGAGTCGGAGACCGTCACCGCCGGCTTCCTGAAGCTGCCGGCCGGGCAGCTCAAGGGCTCCACCGACTACGTGAAGATCCTTCCCTCCGCCGAGCTGACGAAGCTCGGCAAGGACGGCACGGTCGACGGCTGGTTCGACGAACTCGCCGCCGTCTTCGGCCGGATGGGGAAACTGCCCGATCCGGGCAAGGCCGAGGACTACTACCTCGGTGACCTGTACGCCGAAGCCGGAAAGGCGGACCGATCATGAACGACTCCAACCGCTCCAGCGACTCCGAGGACCGCGGCGACTTCGCCGCCACCACTGGCGCCACCGAGCCGGGCGCCCTGAGATCCGGCGTCCTGAGACGGCGCGGATTCCTCGCGGGGGCGGCCGGTCTGGCCGGTGCGACCCTGCTGCCCGCCATCACCGCCACCGGGGCCGCCGCCGGCACCCCGGCGGCGGCCGGCGCCCCGCTCCGGGCGGTCTCCGGCGGCCGGGCACGGGCCACCGTGCTCTGGTGGGGCGAGGGCAGCGCCGAGTTCGCCGCCACCGAACTGCGCGACTACATCCGGCGGATCACCGGGGTCCGGCTGCCGCTGCGCGCCGTGACCGACCCCGGCGCGCCCGTACCCGGCGGTGTCACCGGCCTGGTGGCCCTGGGCGCGGGCACCGGCAGCACGGGCGGCATCGGCGCCGGCCGGCTGGCGGACGCCGGACGGGAACTCGACGGTGCGCCGGAGGACTCCTTCACCCTGCTGGGCGACGACGCCCTGCTCCTGCTGACGGGGCGCGGCGACCGCGCGCCGCTGTACGCCGTGTACGCCCTCCTGGAGCGCGCCGGGGTGCGCTTCTTCGCCCCGGCCTTCCCCGCGTACGAGGGCCACCACGAGCGGATACCGAGCAGCCGCACCCTCGAATTCCCGGCCGTGCGCCTCACCGGCCGGCCGGGCACCGACCTGCGGCGCCAGTACGCCGAGGAGGGGTTCAGCCACACCGCCGCGAGCCTGCCCCCGCTGCTCGACTGGATGGCCAAGAACCGGCTGAACACCTTCGTCTACCCGACGGACTACCTGGGCCTCGGCGTCACCACGTACGACGGGGTGCGCGATGTCCTGGTCCGCGAGGCGGCCAAGCGCTCCCTCCGCGTCGAGACCGGCGGGCACGGCTATGACAGCTTCCTGCCGAAGGCCGACTACCCGCAGTTCTACGAGTCCGGCGGCCCGGTCTTCGACATCTACAACCCGCAGGCCCTGGACGCGTACGTGAGCGAGGTCGTCGCCTTCCTGCGGGAGCGCCCCGAGATCACGCTCTTCGGCTGCTGGCCACCGGACGTCGGCGCCTTCCAGAAGCCCGTCCTCGACCGGTACGGCACCGCGTCCAACGCCGAGTCGGTCGTGGTCAACGAGCTCGCCCGGGTGCTGCGCGAGGAACTGCCCGGGGTCCGGGTCGAACGGATCGCGTACGCCTCCACCGTGCAGCCCCCCGGCCCCCAGTACCCCTGCGACCCCGAGGTGGTGGTGGACTTCGCCCCGTACGGCCGGAATTACGACGGCCACCTGGGCGACCCCTCGGTGGGCGCCAACACCGCTCTGGCGAAGGCGCTGCGGGGCTGGCGCTCGACGCACCGGGGCCCGCTCGCGATGTACGAGTACTACCGGCGGTACCGCTGGCGCAGCCTTCCGGTCCACCCGCTCACCACCATCGCGGCCGACGCCGTCTTCGAGTCGGGGCTCGGTCTGAACGGCATCGGCATGTACAGCGAGCCGGGCGACTGGATCACCTACGAGCACGTCCAGTCCCTGGTCGCCGCGCTGGCCTGGGACAGCTCACTTGACGCCGGCGGCTACCTGGACGGCTACCTGGAGGCCCGGTTCGGCGCCGCCGGGGCCGACGCGATGGGGCGCTACTACGAGCTGACGGCCCTGGACCCCGACACCCACGGGCCCGGTGTGCTCACCACGAACTACGGGCAGGCGCGGGCCGCCCTCCAGGAGGCGGCCGGCCGGGCGGAGGACCCCGCGCCCCGCACCCTGCTCGACCGGCTGACCCGCAACCTGGACATCGCGCTGGCCGACATGAGGATCGGCCTGGCACCGGCGGGCAGCGCCGAACTGGACGCGGCGCGGCGGGAGTACCGGGCACTCGTGCACCGCAACCGGTTCAACGGCGTGTGCCTGCCCAACATGCAGGCGTGGGGGCGCTGGAACGGCCCCGACAGCCAGTCGCCGTACGACGACGCCCGCATCCGCCAGGACGTCGTCGACACGTACGCGAGCCCTGCGGCCGGGTTCGGCGACCCGGGGTTCCTGGTGCTCGAACGGGGCGGTGCCCCGGTGCCGCTCGACGTGGAGGCCCAGGACGCCGACTTCGCCGGCCACACCGTCCACTGGACGGCGACCGCGCCCGACGGCGTCGTCCTGGCGCCGTCGAGCGGCACGCTGAAGGTGCGCGGCACCCGGGGCGCCGCCGCCCGGGTCGCCGTACGGGCCACCGCGGACGCGCCGGCCGGCGCACACCCGGTCACGCTGGAGTTCCGCCTTGCCGACGGGACCCGGCTGGTCCCCTCCAGGGTGGAGACCGAAATCCGCTGACAGGCACGGCGGCCCGGCGCCCGTCCCGCCCCGGCATCCGGCCGAGGGGGACGGGGCAGCCGTCCGCCGCCCCGGCCGGTGCCGCGTATCCCCGGCTCAGCTGTAGAGCTTGGCCACGAAAGCGGAGAGGTTGGCCGAGGCGCGGGCGATCTGCTCCTCCACCGTCAGTGACTCCTTGAACCGGGCGCCCGAGGGCACGGCCTTCTTCCCCCGGACGTAGAGCGAGCAGGCCAGATCGGTGCACATGTACAGGCCGACCGAATTTCCCTCGCGCCCGGCCTGCCCGGTCTTGCGGGCGGTCATCAGGGATACCCCGCTGCCGGGGTGTGTGGTCAGACAGAGCGAGCACATGCTCCGGTGCAGGAAGCCGCGCTGCTGGGAGGGGAAGCGGAGCGTGATGCCGGCCGTCCTGCCCTCGTGCTCGGTGACGATGTAGCTGCGCCCGGGAGCGGACAGGTCACGCCAGCCGAGGAAGTCCAGATCCTCCCACGGCAGCTCCTCGAGATCGCGGGGGAGCGGCAGACGCTTGGCTTCCCCCTTGGAGCAGTTGACGAACGATGTGCGGATGTCCTGCTCGGTCACGGCCTTCATGACATCGACGCTAACTCTGCCTATGACCCCTAGGCAAATGAATAAGTGTTTAGGGTTTCACCTGCGTGGCCTCGGGCAGTACGGCCAGCCGGTGGGCGGGCGGGTGCTCGATGCCGAGATCGGGGCGCCAGGCCGCGAGGATCTGTGCCGAGGGGTCGAACAACGGCGTCGGCAGCTCCTCGGGCCGGGTCCACCGCCAGTCGCTGATGAGATGGGGTTCGGTGACCTGTGGGCTGCCCGACTCCACCGTGACCAGGGCGGCCATGGTCACCCGGTTGATGCCGCCGGCCACGTCGTGCAGCATCGCGAAGACGCCCATGTCGTCCTCCCGAACCTCCAGACCCGTCTCCTCGCGGAGCTCGCGCACGGCCGCCGCCGCGATCGACTCGTGCGTCGGATCGACCTTCCCGCCCGGCAGTTCCCAGCTGCCGCTGTGGTGCCGGCCGAGCAGGACGCGCCCCTGCGTGTCCCGCACGATCACGCCCACCCCCAGGGCGGCCTGCGCCTGTGGCGGCCGGGAGTTGCGGTCCGGGATGCGCGCCGTCTCGCTGTCCATGTCTGTCTGCTCCTCGGGCTGGTCGGCGGCCGGTGACCGCCGTGAGGCGCCGAGCCTACGGGCGGGGACCGGAGTGCTGCGGTCAGCCGGTCAGCCGCAGGGACGTGGGTGAGATGCCCAGCCGTACCGTCTGCCCCCAGGTCAGCTCCAGCGCGTCCGCCTCCATCCCGTCACCGAAGACCACCACCCGGTCCGACTCCACGGTCAGCCGCAGCCCCTGCCCGCGCCCCAGCTCGCCCGAGACCAGTGAGGTGCCGGTGACCGGGGACGGCCAGGCCTCCCGGACGAACCAGAGCAGCCGGGAGTCGGTGGGCGCCGGCAGGGTGAGCGGGCTGCGGCGTTCCTGCCACAGGGAGCGCAGCCAGCCGGTGGCGCCGGTGCCGGTCCCGACCAGGACGCCGGAGGACGCCTGGGACTCTGCGGGGGAGTCGGCCGTGTCGGGGCCGAGCCGGTAGCGGGCCGTCTGGTGCCCCGGCGGGCCGAGGTAGATCTCGTTGAGCGCCAGCAGCCGCTGGGTGTCGTCGGCCACCGCCTCCACCATGGTCAGCTCGTCCACCGCGCCGCCCGGCGCCACGGCCGCCCGCAGCAGCGCCGCCGCGTCGGCGGTCCGGTGGCGGACCAGGACCCCGGGGTTGCGCCCGGGATCGGTGTCGATGCCGACGACGGGCTGGCCGGAGAGGTACTTGGCGGCGTTGGCGACCAGGCCGTCCTGGCCGACCACGACCACCACGTCCTCGGGTGCGAACAGGAACCGGTCCAGGTCCTGGCGCTCCACCCGGGACTGCCGCCACTGCAGCGGAACGGCCGCCGTCACATCGCTGAGCGCCTGCCGGGTCCGCTCGTGCCGCCGGGCGACCTCCTCGATGGACCGGCCCCGGCTCGTCAGGAAGAACGCCGCCTGGCCGTGGGTGCCGTGCCGCGCGAGCAGCTCCTCGTACTCGGTGGTGCGGTGGACCAGGACCGCTCGCGGCGCCAGGCTCACGCCCGGCTCTCCGGGGCGGGCCGGCCGAGCTTGGTGAGCAGGCCGGTGAGGACGTCGGGCGAGAGTGTGAGGCTGTCGATGCGCGGCAGGTTCTCCGCGAGCCGGGTGACGGCCAGGGCGTGCAGTGTCGCGGCCTCCACCTCTGCGTGCACCCGCAGCCAGGCCGCCTGGGACTCGGCACGCGCCGCGCCGACCTCGCGTGCCGATTCGGCCTCGGCGCGGGCGAGGCGCACCGTGCGCGCGGCCTCGGCCTCCGCGCGCACGCCGTCGGCCGCCGCGTTCTCCTCGGCTTCGCGCCGGGTGTTCGTACCGCGCTGCTCGACCAGCTGCTCCTCGCGGCGGGCG
The DNA here is from genome assembly GCF_043200175.1 of Streptomyces sp. NPDC048462. Lineage (NCBI taxonomy): Bacteria > Bacillati > Actinomycetota > Actinomycetes > Kitasatosporales > Streptomycetaceae > Streptomyces > Streptomyces sp. NPDC048462. The sequence goes on along the minus strand of NZ_JBICXG010000024.1, from coordinate 927 downwards.
AGCTCGATCTGGCTGGCCAGCTCGTTCTCCGCGATGGTCCGCTCGCGCTCGACGGCCACGGCCCGCCGCTCGTACGTCGCGCGGTCGGCCTCCTGCTGGATCTGCTCACGGGCGGGGGTGCGCAGGGCCCGCTCCACCTCGGCCTCGGGCCGGATGGCGACGACGCGCACGGCCACCACCTCGATCCCGGTGGCGGGCAGCCGGGGCTCGGAGGCCAGGCCCGTGGCGACCCGCTCGCGCACGGCGGCGACGCCGTCGACCAGCGCGCCGGCCAGCGGGGTGCGGGCCAGCACGTCCAGGGTGTGCTGCTGGGCCGTCTCGGTGAGCAGGGTCGCGATCTGCTCCAGCGGTGCGCCGCGCCAGACGCCGGTGTCCGGGTCGACGGAGAAGTCCAGGCGCGCGGCGGCCTCGGCCGGATCACTGATGCGGTACGTCACGGTGGCCTGCACGGTGACGTCCTGGAAGTCGGCGGTGCGGGCGTGGAAGGCCATGGCCAGCTCGCGGTCGTTGACCGGAACCTCGGAGAGCGCGGCGCTGAGCGACCGGTACCAGAAGCTCAGCCCTGCCCCGTCGTGGGCGAGCAGACCGCGCTTGTGGTGGCGGATGTGGGCCGTGGGCGCGGAGCGCAGATGGCGCCAGCCGAAGCGCCTGGTGATGTCGGCCATGATGGGACCCCCTCGTTCTCGTCATTGAGACGATAAAGGGAGTGGGTCATATCGTCAAGAGGACGAGAAGGAGGGGTCCCGTGTCGGTGGCGTTCGGCGTGCGAAAGCGGGCGGCCGGTGACTCCCGAAGAAGTCACCGGCCGCCCGGAGGTGGGCCCCCCCCCGCCCCCCCGGGGGGCGCGGGCGGGCCGGCCTGATCCCCGGGGGGGGCGGCCCCCCGCAGTCAGGACCCGGGCGCGGGGGCGGCCCGGCCGCCGGCGGG
>NZ_JBICXG010000023.1:55381-124479 GCF_043200175.1 Streptomyces sp. NPDC048462 | reverse complement strand
ACCCCCGAAGCCGCCGACCGCTGGACCTGGCTGATCCTCGCCGTCTTCACCCAGCTCAGACTCGCCCGCCCGCTGGCGGCCGACCTCCGGCGGCCTTGGGAGAAACCAAGCCCGCCCGACAGACTCACCCCAGCACGCGTCCGCCGCGCTTTTCGGCACCTCCGCCCACAGACCACCTGTCCCGCCGGAGCACCAAAACCCTCCCACCCCGGACCGGGACGGCCACCCGGCCGCAAGAACACCCACCCCACCCCACGCCACGACGTGCACACCGTCGGCAAGTCAGGCACGAGACAGAAGAAGTCAACGACCCCACGACCACGCCGCACAGGTTAAAGATCAAGCTAGACCGTGAGCCTCACGGCCTCGAACCAGTGGTCGTTTGCGGTGGTGCCGACGAACATGTACTCGGGGCGCTTGTTCTTGCAGACCTGTGGGCCCCAGCCACCGCCGCCCATCTTGGCCGTGTGGCAGACGGAGCCGTTGCCGATGTTCATGGCGAAGCCCGTCAGGAACGGGGCGCCCTTCTTCGAGCTGCCGATGTAGTTGTTCTTGCCGTCCGCGACGACGGCCGTCCAGTTCGGGGCCCATTTGGAATTGCCGCTTGTCGAACCCGGGTCGTGCAGCAAGGCGTTGGCGGAGGAACCTTCGACGTTCCACACCGCGATGTTGAGGGCCGTGATCTTCTTGCCCTGGTCCGTCGTGCCGGTGATGGTCCCGTCGCACACGGGCTGCTGCCAGCCGCGCTCCGCCACGAAAGCCCGATAGCAGATGTGTCGCCCTCGGGGGTCGTTCTTCGCGAGGCTGTTCATCGCGCTGGCGGCCGTCCCCGGCGGTGCTTTCGCCGTCACAGTGGCCGTGGGCCGGGTCGCGGGCGCCTTCGGGGGCGGTGGCGGGGCGATCGCCGCCTTGAGGGTCGGCGTGGCGGACGGCCTCACCGTCTCTTTCTTCTTCTCCTTCTTTTTCTTCTCACTCGGTGTCACGGAGGGCTTCGGCGACTCGCTGGTGTAGGTCTCCGGGGCCACAGGGCGTTCGCTGTCCAGAACCGTGCCGGCCGCGTTCTGCGTCTGCTCCTTCTCGGGCTTGCGGTCGTCCTGGCCGGCCACGAGGAACGGCACCGAGATCAGTACCGCACCGGCGATCGCCGCCGCGGCCAGCATCGGCTTCTTCAGCCGGCCGTTGGGCGGTACGTCGTCCGCGTGCGTGCCCGCGCCGCCGCCGCCGTCTCCCGCCGCCGCCGCTGCCGCAGCGGCGGGCGGGGATCCCCCGACGGTGCGGGTGGTGGCGGGCGCTGCGGCCGGGTCAGGGTCCGGGTCCGGTTCAGCAAACGCGGACGATGCCGACGTCGCCGAAGCGGCTCCGGCTTCCGCGGAGGTGGTCGACGTCGCCTCGGAGGGTTCCTCCGCCGCCGGCTCCGGGGTGCCGCCGGCCCGCGCGGCGCCGATGGCCGAAGCCGTACCGGCGGCGCCCTCGCCACCCGCCTGTTCCCCGGTCTCGTTCTGGTTGCCGGCGGACTCGGGGGCCTCGTGCCCGGAGCGCTCGCTCTCCCCGCTCCCGCTCGACGGGCTGTGGGCGCCCGCATCCGGGCCGGCCGCCGGGGAGGAGGTGTCCTTGCTGTTGCGCGATCCGCCCGGCATCAGGGCGTCGCCGGGGTCCCCGGCCGTACCTCGCATCGGAACCGCCCGGCGGACAGACACGGGGGAACTCGCGGACGGGCCGGCTGCCCCGGAGGCGTCTGCGGATGCGTCCGGCCGCGACGGTATGTGGCTGGAAGGATCATGCTCGCGTGCCATGCGGTTCCTTACTCAAGTCTCGGTTGGGGCTCATGTCGCGACCCGGCACCCACGGCACCCGCCCATGACTGGACTTCATCAGATCCGGCGGTTCAGGGGAGCGAAGTGCCGGGCGGAGCAAACGACTTCGCAGGAGGCAAAACCCATCGACAGGCGACCGACAGGGCAGTGCACCGGGCGTGCGCCGGCGTGCGGTGGCGCGAGGTGCGCCCGAACGGTCCGGTTCCGGAACGACCGTACAGGAACCGCGTGGACCATGGTCGGCCGATCGGGCTCAAGGACATTCAACGATATCGGTGTTGCCGCAGCTTCACGTTTACGGCGGCAGACCAACCTGATCCGAAGCGGCACAGCACGTCCAACTCGCGTTTCCCGAAACCGGCTTGGAAACGACCAGTGAGTCATGGCTGATGTGACTGGCATGGCGTCGGCGCAAATCCTCGCAATGGAACCGGCGGGGACGAGGGCGGGAGTGCGGCAGGGCCGGCACCTTCCACGTGAGAGGTCCGTCGTTGCCTCCGGGCCCAGTGCCTTCGACCGGCAATGGCGGGAGGCAGGAGTCATGCCCGGGTAGCCACGGACCGGGGCAGCGGCCCTCATGTCCGGTGGGTCGTGGCCGCGCGCCGTCTCGGGGTGTCCTGTCGCCCGCCCGGGGCGCCGGTTGCGGGCAGATGGCACGCCGAACCGATCATCTCGGACCGAGGCGCTGTTCGATGCCGAGCGGATTATGCTGCACGCGAGTTGGATCAGTTCGAGGGGGCCGCTGCCGCAGCAGCGGGGCACGGAGAACTCCGAACAGCTCGGACTCGTCCTGAACCGCGCGGCGGCCACCGGCGAGCCCCTCGCCGGTCCGGACTTCCCTCCGAGCCCATTTCATCCCCCGGGGCATGACTCCGGCGTCGACTGCCTCGCCCGTCGGCACGACCTGGCCGTCGACCTCCTGACGGACGGCCGAAGTGACGAAGCGATTGCCGTGTTCGGGCAGGTGGCCGAGGCGCGCATGCAGAGGTGTGTCCGGCTGTCGAGGACGAGGTCCGCGAGGGCCTCGCCCGGGAGTCGGCGCCGGTGGAGATGCCGTACGCGGCCCAGCCGCGGCGGACGTTGCGCGGGTACATGGGGCGGAAGTGCTACTAGGGTTCGCACCTGTCGAGGACGCGGTCGGGTCACGTGATCTACGAGTTGCAACCGGAGTTGGCGCGCCTGTTATACGCCTGCTGGAGACCGGAGTGCTGGCCGCTCCGGATGGCCTTCTCGGCGGTGCCGGACAGGGCACTTGTCAACAGTGCGAAAAGCGTCAGGGGGGAGCGCTGGGGTAGCGGGCTCGTTGTCGGTGCACGGACAATGCCTCGACTCTTTGCTGTCCGGGGTGCCGGTCGGCTCCCGGCCCTACCCGAGAGGATCCATCATGCGCAAGCCTCTCCTCGCCACTCTGACCACGCTCACCCTCGGCACAGCTGCCCTGGCCGGAACCACGGCCACGGCCACCGCCGTCCCATCCGGGGGCGGCCAGGCGGCCTCCGCCGTCGCGACGCCGGGCACGCAACCAGATAGTGGAACGGCGATCCCCGCAGGAGCTCGGGCCGCCTCCTTCGCCGGCACGGTCGCACTCAGTAACTGTTCGGGCTCCCTGGTCCGTATGCCCAACTCGCAGCCGGCGGACCCCGCACTGGTCATGACGAACGGTCACTGCCTCGAAACCGGCTTTCCCAGTGCAGGCCAGGTCATCACCGGCAAGTCCTCGACCCGCAGCTTCACGCTGCTCAACGCCTCGGCCGGCAGTGCCGGAACGCTCAAGGCGAACGAGGTCGTTTACTCGACGATGACCGACACCGACGTGACGCTCTACCGGCTGACCAAGACGTACGCCCAGATTCAGCAATCCAGCGGGATTGCCCCGCTGACGCTGTCCTCCGCCCACCCGGTGCAGGGCCACGCGGTCAACGTGGTCTCCGGCTATTGGAAAAAGGTCTACTCCTGCTCGGTCGACGGGTTCGCGTACCGTCTGAAGGAGGGCCAGTGGACGTGGAAGGACGCCGTCCGCTACACCCCGGAGTGCCAGGTGATCGGCGGCACTTCAGGCTCTCCCGTCATCGACACGATGACGGGAGAGATCACGGCGATCAACAACACCACGAACGAGAGCGGCGGGCAATGCACCCTCGACAACCCCTGCGAGGTGAACGAACAGGGCGCCGTCACCGTCCGCAAGGGCATTGGCTACGCCGAGGAGACGTACGGCATCCCGGCGTGTTTCACCACGGGCAACAAACTCAACCTGGCGGCAGCGGGGTGCGCACTGCCGAAACCGGCAGGGACACGGTGACCTGAAAGCCTTCACCGCAGGCTCGACCAGGGCAAGCACGTCACCCGCTCCTGCCTCTCATGGTCACGGGCCTCGGACGCTTCAAGAAGCCGTTTCCGGCTATGCGGCATGCCCATTGGCAGTGGCGAAGGGCGGCGATGTTGGTCTGGCCGTCCTGCTGGAAGGCGCTGACCTTCAGGGTTTCGCAGAGAGATCATGCGCGGGGCGGGCTGTCGAGAATCTCATGCACCCTGTACAGGTTCGAGGGGGAGGGACTCACCTGCTGCCTGACGACCTCGGGTCTTCCTGAAGGCGAGCTTGTGCGCTTCGGTGAAGCCGGCGCAGGAGGTGCCGTGAGCGTCAGCGGCCTGTGGGTCCGATAACCGTGCCACCGTCGCACCAGGATGCCCGAGTACGTCCCGGCCGTCGCCTCCCGCCGGCTCGGATCGACCAGGTCATCGCCCGTCCCGCGACCGTCGACCACGTCCGTACGCTGCGAGGCACCGGCAGCTACCACCTGCCCGTCGCCGCCTCGGTCACCCTGCGCCGACCGGCACTCTGCGGCAGGGCAGATCACCGAAGGCGGCCGAGGCTTCCGGGGTACAGGTACCTCCGTTCCGGGACGGTGGTGCCGTGTACCCAGGCGCCGAAGAATCCGGTGAGGTCCGGCCGCCCGGAAACCTTCTTCGCGAGTGCTTCGAACTGGGGCCAGGTGGCGTTGCCGTAACGGTGCTCCTTCTGCCACTGCCGGAGGGTCCCGAAGAAGTCGGCGTCCCCGATGGTCCGCCGCAGGGCGTGCATCATCATCGACCCCTTGTCGTACAGTGCCGGGTCCAGCTCCTTGCCCTGGCCCGGGTCGTAGAGCTTCACGTTCCAGAAGCCGGGGTCCTGTTCGCTCTGCTCCACCATGCCCGCGTAGAAGCCGGTGTCGAGGTCGGCGCCGCCCTTCTCGTCCCACAGCTGGTTGGTGTACTGGGCGACGCACTCGGCGATGCAGCCGTCACGCCAGTCCGAGAAGGAGACGCTGTCGCCGAACCACTGATGGGCGTACTCGTGCACCATCGAGGCATCGAACATCACTCCGCTGTACGTCGGACGGCTCTGCGTCTCCAGCGCGAGGGGGCCGTTGCCGCCCCCTTCGGCTTCGCCGTTGATGACGATGCCGCCGGCCGAGGAGAAGGGGTACGGGCCGAACTTCGAGGCCAGGAAGCCGATGATCTCCGGGAGCAGCGCCTCGGACTCCGGGTCGATCACGGCGCCGGGGCTGTAGGCGTTGATGACCGGGGTGCCATCGGCGAGTTTCGACGTGCGAACCGTGAACTTGTCGATGGCGAGGGTACTGAGGTAGGTGGCGAGTGGCTTGTCCTCGTACCAGCGGAAGGTCTTTCTGCCGTTGGCCGGGGAGGTGGTCGGGCCGGGGCGGCCGTTGCCGATCACGGTCCATGTGTCGGGGACCGTCGCGGTGAGCCGGAAGGTCGCCTTGTCGGACGGGTGGTCGTTGGCGGGGTACCAGGCGGTGGCGGAGTGCGGCTCGCCGGTCACACTCGCTCCGCCGTTGGTGAGCCGGTGCCAGCTCTCGCCGACGGGCTTGCCGGAGTAGCGGACGCGGACGGCGAACTTCGTGCCCTTGGCGATCCGGCCGGCCGGGGTGATGACCAGTTCGTGTGCCCCGCTGCGGGTGAAGCTCCTGACGGGGACACCGTCGACAGTGACCGAGCCGACCTGGAAGCCCTCCAGGTCGAGATGGAAGCGGTCGAGTCCGCCGGTGGCCATGGCGGTGACGGTGGTGTCGCCGTCCAGGTGGTCGGGGCGGGCCGGGTCATAGGCCACACGGACGTCGTAGTGGGAGACGTCGTATCCAGGGTTGCCGTCGTCGGGGAAGTACGGGTCCCCCACACCGGACCCGCCGCCGGTTCGGGCCGCGGAGGGCGCGACGGTCAGCAGCACGCTGCCTGCCAGGAAGCCCACCACCGTGGGGTATCGGTGCCGTTTCGTCGTACTGCGCATATGTCCTGCTCCTGACCGTGGGGGCCGTGGTCGGTGATCAGCGGGTGGCGAGCTGCCAGGTCACGCCGAGAACGGCGTTCGTACTGACGGTCTCGGTCCCGGGGTCCACGTTCTCGATGCGGTCGCATGCGTCGTGGAGGCAGTCGCCGACGCCGGTGGTGAAGCCGGAGACCGGGATTCCGGCATCGCCGAACGACTCGTGGTCCGAGCCGCCGATGCCGATGTCGAAGGTGGGCAGCCCCTTGGCCGCGAAGTACCCCTCGAACGCGTCCGTGGCCCTGGCGTCGTCGTGGACGACGAACCACTGCTGCACGTGCCTGGAGCCGGTCATGTCGAAGTTGAGATAGACGTCGATCTTCTTGCGCCCGGCGGCGGAGAGCTTGCGCACGTAGTCCTTGGAGCCGATCAGGCCCTGCTCCTCCGCTCCCCACCACGCGAACCGCAGATGCCGCTTCGGCGCGACTCCCGCCCGCGACATGGCGACGGCGGTGGCGAGCACGGCGGCCGAGCCGGAGCCGTTGTCGTTCATACCGGGGCCGGCCTCGACGCTGTCGAGATGCGCGCCGACGAGCACGGTGTGGTCCGGGTCGCCCCCGGGCCAGTCGGCGATGAGGTTGTGTCCAAGGACGCCGTCGTGCGTGAAGGGCCGCAGGCTGGTGCGGAAGCCCGCCTTGTCCAGCACGCCCTTCACGTACGCCAGCGACTGCTGGAAGCCCTTGGTGCCGTGGGCGCGGTTGCCTCCGGTGCGGTCCGCGATCGACTGCAGCGCCCGCAGGTGCGGCATGACCTGTTCCGTGGTGACGACGGGTATCCGCGGCGTCTTCGGCACGGCAGGTTCGGCCGACGCCGCGGCGGGGACGGCGACCAGTGCCGTACACAGGCCGAGTACCGCGGCCGTGCGCCGCATGCGGCTGAATATCTCCATGCGTGACTCTCTCCTTGAAGGCGATGCGGGATCTTCCGGCGCGGAGCCGGAGGAAGAGAGTCGCTGGGTGATGTCAGGGGAATGTCAGAAACCTGTGGCCGCGCTGTGGTCGTCATCCATTGTCACGGCTCTCTGCCCCCGCGCGTTGTAATCGAAGCGGATCCGGATGGCGGGTGGAGGAGACCTTCCTGAGTGAGAAAGGGCTGGCCGGGCCCGAAGAGCACCAGGTCCGCCACTACCCCTCCTGGACCCGTTGGGTCACCCTCGCCATGCTCGCCCACGCCTTCCTCGCCGCCGTCCGTGCCAACGAGCGCACCCGCCATCCCGGACCTGCCGACCTGGTCCCGCTGTCCTGCAACGAGATCCAGCGCCTGTTCATCACGCTCGTCGTCCAGCCGGTCCACGACGCAGCCCACCGGCTCGGCTGGTCCGACTGGCGCCGCCGCCACCAAGCCCGGTCCCGCACCAGCCATTGCCGGCGACGGGCCGCATCCCAGACATGAAGATCACGATCTACAGCTGGCGTATCAGGTGTAGATCCCGCCTTCGAGGTTGCCGAACATTTCAACCCATTCGCTGTACTCATGGGCAAACGGCAGTGGGTCTACAAGGCGGATCGCGTCATGAATCGCGTCAACATCTCGCTTATGGCGAACGTATTCTGCGTCATCGTCATCACCGCGCGCGCAGTTTTTGACGTACCCGATGAATGAACTGACGGTCTTGGCCAAGGAGGACACGTCCCCATGCACTGGAATTGCTTCCATCGACGCATCAGTGTACTGATAGACGATTCTGGTAACCGGGTCAATGGCTACAGAATTGATAACAAAATTCCCCATCTTGGTCAGAGCCTCAACTCCCTCGGGGAACTCCCAGCCCTCAGCTTCCTCTGCGGCACGGTGCCGGATGAACCCGTAGCTGAATTCATCAGGAGGGCCGAAGCCGAGCTCATAGTCCACAGCAGACGGAATTCCGACCTGAGTGAAAAAATCGAATGTCTCACCGGTGAAACCGTAACGCTCTGCGGTTTCAGTCGGCAGCCGGCGAACGTTGCCCTCGCCGACTGCGGCCGTCAGCGTACTGCGGTCGATATCAAACAGCATGCTCTAGCCTCGCTTGCTTTTCCTGGCGGCTTCCATTGCCGCTCCGTCCGACTCGGTCATCATGGTCCCAACGCCGTGACGCGGAGCAGGTCGGTCGAGACCGTCCAGAGGCGCTTGGCGGTGGCGGGATCGAGCGCCCATTCCTTGACACCGTGCGGGTGCTGCGCGAGGTCGGCGTCGTTCGTCACGGTGTAGGCCTCTTGTGAATCGTCAAGGTAGTGGCCTCCGGAGTGCGCGAACTCCGGGGCGACGGCCGCGACGATGCTGGTGGCAGCCCCCTGCTCGACCGTTTTGTACGTGAAGACTCCGGCGGCTTCGGCCGCGTCGAGCGACTGTTTCTGTTGCGTTGTGAAGTTCCGCTGCAGTCCCGTCGCGACACCGCCGGGGTTCACCGCATTGGCAATGATGCCGTCGGAGGCCCAGAGGCGAGTCGCCTCGACGGCGAAGAGAGAGTTCGCCGTCTTCGACTGGGCGTAGGCGATCTGCGGGTCGTAGCGGCGACGCTCGAAGTGGAGATCGTCGAAGTCGATGCCGGAACGCATGTGCGCCGTCGAACTGACCGAGACGATCCGTGCTCCGTCACGGTCGGCCGCTCCCAGGGCCAGGGCGTCATGAAGGCCGGTGGCGAGGGCGAAGTGGCCAAGATGGTTCGTCGCGAATTGCAGCTCCCAGCCCTCGCGTGTTCGTTCGAGGCCACCAGTGACCACGCCCGCGTTGTTGATCAGCAGGTGAAGCGGGCCGCCCCACAGGTCGACGAATCGCGTGACGGTGGTCCTGTCGGCAAGGTCGAGCCGGACGACTCGGGGCCGTATCCCTGCGGTTGACTTCGCGATCGTCTCAGCGACGGCGTCACCCGCAGTCGTGTTCCGGACAGCGAGCGTCACCTCCGCCCCGGCAGCGGTCAACGCACGAGCCGTCTCGATCCCGATTCCGGAGGACGTTCCCGTCACGATCGCGCGGACGCCGGTGAGGTCGACGCCCCGCAGTACCTCGTCCGCGGTGCTGGAGGCGGTGAAGGGCGTGGAGACGGGTTCGCGAGTAGCCATGGCGGTGACTATACTTACTAGACTTGATTTGTATAGTGCGACTCTCGCTCGTATGCTCGGTCCATGAGCAGTCCCGATGCCGGCCACCGGCCGTCGACAGCCGCCGATACCGACCGTCGGACCATGGTTCTGGACTCCGCCATGGTCACGTTCGCGCGCTTCGGTTACCGGAAGACCTCGATGGAGGAGGTGGCGCGGGCGGCGCACATTTCCCGGCCCGGGCTCTACTTCCTCTTCTCCTCGAAGGAGACTCTGTTCCGTGCCGCGGTCACCCAGGCCCTGGAGCGGGACATCACAGCGGCCGAACATGTCCTGGCCGACACCGGCCGCCCCCTTCCAGAGCGGCTCGTCGAAGCGTTCGACCAGTGGGCGGGCCGCTACATCGGCCCGCTGACGCGCGATGTCTCGGTGGTCATCGAGGACAACCCCGACCTCCTCGGAGAGATCGCCGAGACCACGCCGCGACGTTTCGAGGAACTGATTACAGAAGCGATTGCCGTCGAGTCAGGACGAGAGGCTGCCCCCCTTGTCGCACAGACGATGATCAGCGCATCGATCGGCCTCAAGCATCAGGCCGCATCACGGGAGTTCTACCTCGAACGACTGCAGGTCGCCATCAATCTCCTGGTGCGCTGAAGACGCTTACAGAAGCCGCGGGAGAGAGCCCGGCCGAACAGCTCATCTCGCAGACTGAGAACGCATCAGCCTTGGTCAGTGGCTAGCTCCGTTCATTCGTGATGGTCCGCCGGTGCAGGAGGCGGTCCATCACGCGTCGCCTGGCTTCCCGAGGAGACAGCGCGAACAGAACGATGTGCCGGGCCGCGGTGGCTACGCTCAGGAGCGCGGTAGCGCATGTCACGGGCTCTGAGTCCGACGGGGTGGAAGGTGGACGCCCGCGTAGTGGGCCCCAACCGCTGCCCTGCCCTGGTCAGGGACGACTCAAATCGACGAAGCCCATCAGCGGATGGTGCCCGTCGGCCCTCTTCCAGGTGGTGGCGTCCTGCTTCTCGGAGTGCGCCACTAGCAGCACGCCGTCCAGGTCCACGATCACGTGGCCGTCCCTGTCCGGCGCCCCGCTCCGGGCCGGCTTCCATACGTACTCGTGGGCATCGGCCCGAGCGGTGCGGATCGCGTCCAAGGGCTGCGGACCGGCGGCGGCGAGGCTGTCGACCAGACGGGAGACGGTCGGGTCGGAGGCCACCGTCCCGAATGCGGCAGGCTCGGCCCGCAGCATGCCCACATCGGCCAGAGAATCTCCGCCCAGAGCGACCGCGAGTGCCACATCCAGCTGGATCTTGCCCGGATCGTGCACCGCCCGAGGCGCCGCCAGGGCACGAGCGCCGCCGATATCGCGGCAGCCAGGCCACTCTTGAGGGTGCTACGCCTTCTCACCTGGAGAGTGCCTCTCGTTGAGGTGAACAGGACCCTAGACAAGGCCTGTCTTCCCAGTTCAGAGGAACTCTCCGGCGATCTGATAGGCGGTTGGACATCAGCTCGCGCGTGTCACAGGACCCAGGATCCAGGCAGTTCCAGCAAAGCGTCACCGACGATCAGAAACGGTCGCCGCGAATGCCACCGTGCATCGTCCGCCTGGTCGTGCAGCGGCACGGTAGCCAGTTGCAAGCGGGTGTCCAGCGCGTCGAGCTCCACCTGCCGCGCGGTCCGAATCCTGTCCGTGAACACAGGCGATGCCTGCGCCAGCCAGGCGCGGCAACGAAGCATGCCCGCGTACTCCCAGACGAGTTCGCAGTCGAAGCCCTCTTCGACATCCTGCACCAACGCCTCCATCACGGCGTTGAGCGTCATCATCCCGTACCGCGCCGCCGAACCTCGGCTTGCCCGATGCACCGACTCGTAGTCATCCGCGCTAAGAACCTCCATGGCTATGGGCACAGCCTGCGAGCTGTTCCGCGCCGGAACGATGCGTCACCCAAGAGGCTGATCGAACCAGTGTCATGAAAGTCCGAGGCTGACCCGGCCCAGGTCGCCCGTCTCTTGGCGGCGGTCTCCCGTCAGCGCGGACGCGGACCGCCCCTTGAGGCGCGTTTCCGTCTGCATGTACTACGCCGCGATGCGGCCCAACGGGGACTTACGACGTAAACCAGGCTTCGGTCTGAGTGGAACGAGCAAGAGGCGCCTGATGGGTGAAACCCCAGGTCAGGCGCCTCTTCTTGTGCTCCTAGAAGAAGCCCAGCTTCTTCGGCGAGTACGACACCAGCAGGTTCTTCGTCTGCTGGTAGTGCTCCAGCATCATCCGGTGGTTCTCCCGGCCGATCCCCGACTGCTTGTACCCGCCGAACGCCGCGTGGGCCGGGTACGCGTGATAGCAGTTCGTCCAGACCCGGCCCGCCTGGATGGCCCGGCCCGCCCGGTACGCGGTGTTCGTGTCGCGGGTCCACACGCCCGCCCCGAGCCCGTACAGCGTGTCGTTCGCCGTGCGGATCGCGTCGTCGAAGTCCGAGAACGACGTGACGGCGACGACCGGGCCGAAGATCTCCTCCTGGAAGACCCGCATCCGGTTGTCGCCCTCGAAGATCGTCGGCTGTACGTAGTAGCCGCCCGCCAGCTCACCGTCGTACTCGATCCGCTCGCCGCCCGTAAGGACCTTGGCGCCCTCCTGCCGGCCGATGTCCAGGTAGGAAAGGATCTTCTGGAGCTGGTCGTTGGAGGCCTGGGCGCCGACCATCGTGTCCGTGTCCAGCGGATGGCCCGGCACGATCTGTTCGGTGCGGGCGATGCCCGCCTCCAGGAACTCGCTGTAGTGGCCGCGCTGGATCAGGGCCCGCGAGGGGCAGGTGCAGACCTCGCCCTGGTTGAGGGCGAACATGGTGAAGCCCTCGAGCGCCTTGTCACGGAAGTCGTCGTCGGCCGACCAGACGTCGTCGAAGAAGATGTTCGGGGACTTGCCGCCCAGCTCCAGGGTCACCGGCTTGATGTTCTCGGAGGCGTACTGCATGATCAGCCGCCCCGTCGTGGTCTCCCCGGTGAACGCGATCTTCGCGACGCGCGGGCTGGACGCCAGCGGCTTCCCGGCCTCCGCGCCGAAGCCGTTGACGATGTTCACGACACCCGGCGGCAGCAGGTCCGCCACCAGGCTCAGCCACACATGGATGGACGCCGGGGTCTGCTCGGCCGGCTTGAGGACCACCGCGTTGCCCGCCGCGAGGGCCGGGGCCAGTTTCCAGGTGGCCATCAGGATGGGGAAGTTCCACGGAATGATCTGCGCGACGACGCCGAGCGGCTCGTGGAAGTGGTACGCGACGGTGTCCTCGTCGAGCTGGCTGAGCGAACCCTCCTGGGCCCGCAGCGCGCCCGCGAAGTAGCGGAAGTGGTCGATGGCCAGCGGGATGTCGGCCGCCAGTGTCTCGCGCACCGGCTTGCCGTTCTCCCAGCTCTCCGCCACCGCGAGCTCCTCCAGATGAGCCTCCATCCGGTCGGCGATCCGGTTCAGGACCGAGGCGCGGTCACCCGCCGAGGTGGCACCCCAGGCCGGAGCCGCGGCGTGTGCCGCGTCCAGGGCGTGCTCGACGTCCTCGGCGGTGCCCCGGGCGATCTCGGTGAACGGAAGGCCGTTGACGGGGCTCGGGTTCTCGAAGTACTGGCCACGGGCGGGCGGTACGTACCCGCCACCGATCCAGTGGTCGTAGCGCGACTCGTACGAGACGATCGCGCCCTCGGTGCCCGGCGCAGCGTAACGGGTCATCTCTGTGGCCTCCCGGATCCGGTGCCGCCCGCCGTTGGGCGGCCCTCGGCGCGAGGCTAGACAGCCCCACGTTGCAACCCCGTTGCGTGCCGCGGCGGGCAGGCGGCTATCGCAGCTCCGCCTCCAGTGTCCGGGCCCGGGCCAGCAGCGCCGGACGCTGAGCAGCCGGCGCGGCCTCGGCCAGCGCCCGCCACGCGGGGAGGTCGTCCTCGCCCCACGGGCTCGAAGCCCAGTCCGCCAGCAGCCCCGGATCACCGCGAGCGATCAAGGCGGCCCGCAGTGAATCGTCGAGCCGGCGCCGCAGCCGCACGACCGACGGTGCCTGCGAACCGGGCAGCAGGGGCCCCGCGTAAGCGCTCAGGGCCGAGGCGACCGCGCCCGAGGCCAGTCGGCGCGCGACCGTGTCGAAGTCCGCGTCGACCGGGGAGGCGAGACGGTAGGGGCGGGAGAGCAGCAGATCGGGGCCGAGCAGTCGGCGCAGCCGGGACAGTTCGGCCCGCAGCGTCACCGGGGTGACCGACTCGTCCTCGTACAGCTCGATCAGGAGCTCGTCACCGCCGATGCCTTCGGGCCGCCTGGCCAGGGCGACCAGGATCTCGCTGTGCCGGCGGCTGAGGCGGAGCGCCCGGCCGGCCACGGTCAGCAGCGCCTCGTTCCTGCCGAGAGCGCTCAGCCGTACGGTCCCGGCGGACGGGGGCGGGGCGAGGAGGGCGAGCTGGGACTCGGCGGCGCGGGCGACGGCCTGCACGAACGCCAGGCTGTGCGGATGGGCGAGCCCGTTCCCGCCGGTGATGTCGACCGCTCCCAGCACCCGTCCGGTGTGCGGGTCGTGCAGTGGCGCGGCCGCGCACGTCCACTGCTGCACCGGACGCAGGAAGTGCTCGGCCGCGAACACCTGGACCGGGCGGTCCACGGCGATGGCCGTCCCCGGCGCGTTGGTACCGGCGACGGACTCCGCCCAGCGGGCCCCCTCCACGAAGTTCATCCGCCCGGCACGCCGTCTGGTCACCGGATGCCCCTCGACCCACAGCAGCCTGCCGTGCGCGTCGCACACCGCCAGGAGGTGCTCCCCGTCCGTGGCGTAGGCGCTCATCAGTTCCCGGATCACCGGCATGGCGCGGGCGAGCGGATGGGACTCCCGGTACGGCCCGACCTCGTCGGCGTCCAGGTCGACCAGTGCGGCGCCGTCCGGGCAGACGCGGGCCCGCGCCGAGCGGCGCCATGATTCACCCACCACCGGGCGGACCGGCCGCTCCAGGCGGCCGGCCGCGGTGAACACCTCGTGCGCGTGGCGCAGTTCGCCGAGCCGTTCACCGGGGTCGGCGTCGGCTGCCAGGGCCAACCAGGGGTCCGTCAACTCACCCTCCCGTCCAGGGGCGCCGTACACCCCCATCGTCGTCGCAGCGGACGCCCGCGACAACCGTGGTGCGGAGAGCAATCGGTAATCGGAAGCGCCGGGCCGGGGGGCCTGCCCCGGGACCGGCCCCCCGGCCCTCGGTCAGGCCGTGCCGAGCAGGTTGACGAGGCGGATGTAGCGGACCCAGTCCCAGTTCGGACCCGGATCGGTGTGGTCGGTGCCCGGGACCTGCACATGGCCCAGAATGTGCGCGCGGTCCTTGGGGATGCCGTAGCGGTCGCACACCGAGGCGGTCAGCAGCGCCGACTTCTCGTACATGGCGTCGGTGAAGTATTCGGGCTGGTCCACATAGCCCTCGTGCTCGATGCCGATGCTACGGGTGTTGTAGTCCCAGTTGCCCGCGTGCCAGGCGATGTTCCGCTCCCGGACGCACTGGTCGATGTAGCCGTCCGCCGAGCGGACCACGTAGTGCGCGGAGACCTGCTTCGCCGGGTTCTGGAAGATCGCGACCGCGTCCGAGAACGTCTCCTGGGTGACATGGATGATCACATACTGCACGGGGTACGCCGAAGGCCGCGTGGAGACCGTGTAGTTGGACGTGGACGCGGGCGCCCAGTGGGCCGACGGATAGTCCGTGTCGCCCGCTGCCGCCGCAGTGGCCCGTGCGGAGGCGGGGAGCAGCGTGGCCGCGGCAGTGGCGGCCGCGCCCTGAAGGATCCTTCTCCGGTGCATGTGTACTCCAGCTGTGTGTGGGGGAGTGCGTGTAGCCGAGGTGGGAGGAGGGCCGGTCGGGGGATTCCGGGGAGGGATCCGGCTGTCCGAGGTGGCAGAACAGCGTGTGTCCGAGGTGGCGGTTCACCGTGGGAGGCCGCCGTCCGCCGATGCCTCAGGCAGCTGGTCACTCCCTCTTGTCCGGTGACCGGAATGCGTTGTCCGATGTACGGCCGAGTATCTCGCGGGCCCCACCGTACGGGGGTCGCGCGGGCGGCGGAAGACGGCAGGAGCCCGGAATCGCTCCCGGCCCGGGGGTGGATCGCGCAGTCCTCTTCGCACCGGCGGCCGGGAGTGAAACGCCCGCCCCCGGCCGCCGGTTATGCTCCGTCAGGCCCCCGCCCGGCCGGTGTCCGTCCGGTCTGCGTCCGTCCGGCCCGCGTCCGTCCGGCCGACTTCCGACTGGTCCGTGTCCGTCTGGCCCGCGTCGGCCAGGGCTGCCGCCGGATCGTCGTCGCAGGGACCGGCCTGCGTCCACCGCCCGCTCTCCTTGCGGTACGGATACCAGCGCCCGTCCCGTCCGTAGCGCAGCTGGAGCGTGCCGTCCGCCGACGTCCAGCGGTTGTGCTCGGCCCGCAGTCGAGGAGCCTCGTCCTCCTCCCAGGCGGTGGACAGCTGTGTTCGGGCGTGGGCCAGTGATGCCGAGTCCGGTGTCCACTGTTCGTCCAGGACCAGGAGCGCCGCGGCGCCGCCGTACCGCCAGGCACCTACCGCGACCCGCAGACCGGCCGGGCCACGCCCCGACCCGGTTGCCAGCCGGGTCGCGATCCACGGCTCGGGGCGTGCGTCGGCGGCCAGCCGTACCGCGTCCTGTTCCGGCGTCAGCGCGACCGGTACGGGCTGCAGTTCATGGCCGGGTGCCAGCGCGTCCGCGAGCATCCGGTGAGCCCGTGCAGCGCTGTCCGTCGCCAGCATCTCCAGCGCCGTCGGGTCCACACCGGGTTCCGGATCGGTCTCCGTGTCCAACGATGGGGAGACACCGGCCTGGGCGGGAAGCGGCGGGGGAGGGGGCAGCGGTGGGAGGGCGCCGGCCGCCGCGTGGGCCTCCGCCGCCGGGACCCCGCGTGCGCCCCGGCCGGTGGGTTCCGCCGCCGGCGCGTCGGCGGGCCCGGACGGTTCGTGTCCCGTGGCGCGGGCGGTGATGCGCACCTGGAGCTCGTCGAGCAGCCGGCGCTCGCCACGTCCGCGCATCAGCAGCAGCACGAACGGGTCCTGGTCCAGCAGCCGCGCGACCTGGTAGCAGAGTGCGGCGGTGTGCGGGCAGTGGTCCCAGGCCTCGCAGGTGCACTCCGGATCGAGGTCGCCGATGGCCGGGAGCAGTTCCACGCCCGCCGCTGCCGCGTCCTCGACCAGGTGCGGCGGCATCTCGCGGTCGAGCAGGGCCGCGATGTGCCCGGCCCGGTCGACCGCCATGTCCAGGAACCGGTCCCACTCCTCCTCGCTCAACTCCTGGAGCAGCACATCGCTGCGGTACGCGCTCGCGTCCCGGTCCTGCACCACGGCGGTGATCCGGCCGGGCCGCACGGACACCACACCGACCCCGCCCTCGCGGGCGAGCCGGCGTCCCTTCTTGAGCTGCTGGCCGTCCAGCGCGGTGTCCTCCAGCGCCTTCAGCCAGGCCAGGCCCCACCAGGACTCCGCGAAACCGCGGCCGTGCGCGGGCGGCAGCGCGGCGAAGGTGCGTTCCTGCGCGGACACGGAGGGAGCCGCTTCGTCCCGCTCGTCGATGTCGGTGTCGGTGTCGGTGTCGTCGTCATAGGTGTCGTAGGTGTCGGAGTATTCGCCGGCGGCGTACCCGTCCGGCTCGTATGCGCCGGGCTCGTATCCCTTGCTCATCGTGCGCCCCCTCGCAGCTCGACCAGGTCGGCCAGTTCCGCATCGCTGAGTTCGGTCAGGGCGCTCTCGCCGGAACCGAGGACCGCGTCGGCGAGCCCCTGCTTCCGGGCCAGCATCCCGGCGATCCGGTCCTCGATGGTGCCCTCGGCGATCAGCCGGTGGACCTGCACCGGCTGGGTCTGGCCGATGCGGTACGCGCGGTCGGTCGCCTGGGCCTCGACCGCCGGGTTCCACCAGCGGTCGAAGTGCACCACATGGCCCGCCCGGGTGAGGTTGAGGCCGGTCCCGGCGGCCTTGAGCGACAGCAGGAAGACGGGGGCCTCGCCCGCCTGGAAACGGTTCACCATCGCCTCGCGGGCGGCGACCGGAGTGCCGCCGTGCAGGAACTGTGTGCGCACCCCGCGCGCCGCCAGGTGCAGTTCGAGGAGCCGGGCCATCTGCACGTACTGGGTGAACACCAGGACGGCCGCGCCCTCCGCGAGAATGGTGTCCAGGAGCTCGTCGAGCAGCTCCAGCTTTCCCGAACGGCCGGCGATCTGCGGCTCCTCCTCCTTGAGGTACTGCGCCGGATGGTTGCAGATCTGTTTGAGCGCGGTCAGCAGCTTCACCACCAGGCCCCGCCGCGCCATGCCGTCGGCGGCGGAGATCGCCGCCAGGGTCTCGCGCACCACCGCCTCGTACAGGCCCGCCTGCTCGGCCGTCAGGGAGACCGCGCGGTCCGTCTCGGTCTTCGGCGGCAGTTCGGGAGCGATGCCCGGGTCGGACTTTCGCCGGCGCAGCAGGAACGGACGCACCAGCGCGCCGAGGCGCTCGGCCGCCGCCGGGTCGCTGCCCTCCTCGGCCGCTCGCGCGTAGCGGCTACGGAAGGCGCCGAGCCGGCCGAGCAGGCCGGGGGTCGTCCAGTCGAGGATCGCCCACAGTTCGGAGAGGTTGTTCTCCACCGGGGTGCCGGTGAGGGCCACCCGCGCCCGCGCGCCGATCGTGCGCAGCTGTTTGGCCGTCGCCGAATAAGGGTTCTTCACGTGCTGCGCCTCGTCGGCGACGACCATGCCCCACCGGGTGGCCGCGAGCTTCGGAGTGTCCAGCCGCATCGTCCCGTACGTGGTGAGGACGAACTCGCCGTCCGCCAGGTCCTCCAGACTCCGTGAGCCGCCGTGGAAGCGGCGGACCGGGGTGCCGGGCGCGAACTTCTCGATCTCGCGCTGCCAGTTGCCCATCAGCGACGTCGGGCAGACCACCAGGGTGGGCCCCGCGGCCGATTCGATGGTCTGCCGGTGCAGATGCAGCGCGATCAGGGTGATGGTCTTGCCGAGCCCCATGTCGTCCGCGAGACAGCCGCCTAGGCCGAGCGAGGTCATCGTGTGCAGCCAGTTCAGGCCACGGAGCTGGTAGTCGCGCAAGGTCGCGGTGAGGGCGGCGGGCTGGGCGAGCGCCGGCTGCCCCTCCTGCGCCTGCCGGGATTCCGGATCGGTGAGCCGCTGACGCAGCGCTTCCAGCCAGCCGGTCGCCCGGACCTCGATCCGTCGGCCGTCGATCTCCGTGGAGCCGGTCAGTACCACCCCGAGAGCGTCGATCGGGGTGACTTTGCGGTCCTGGGTCTCCCGGGCGCGACGCGCTTCGTCGGGATCGATCAGCACCCACTGGTCGCGCAGCCGCACCAGCGGCCGGCCCGCCTCGGCCAGCCGGTCGAGCTCGGCGCGGCTGAGGTCCAGGCCCCCGAGCGCGAACCGCCAGTCGAACGCGAGCAGGGCGTCCGCCGACAGGAGCGGTGCGGTGTCGGAACCGGTACGGGCGGCTGGCTGGAAACCGTCTGTTCCGGCCCCGCCGTGCTCGTCGTCGGACGGACCGATCACCGCACGCGCCGTGAGCTTGCGGGCCAGCTCCCTCGGCCAGTGCACCTGTACGCCCGTCGCGGCGAGCGCGCGTGAGGCGGGGCCGAGCAGTTCCGCGATCTCCTCGTCCGCCGGTTCCACGGCGTCCGGCACGGCAGCCGACAGCAGCGGGGTCAGGGGCGGCCAGGCGCGGGCGGCCCGGCGCAGCATCAGCAGGGCGTCCATCCGGGCCTTCGGCCCGAGGGCCGCGGCGGCCGGTCCGTTGCCGGTCCAGATCCGGGCGGCATCGGTGACCAGCGTGGGGTCGCTGACGCTGTGGATCTGCGGGACCACCCGGAAGGAGGGGCCGGACAACTGCCCCTCGGGCCCGTCGCCGGCCCTCTCGAGCCCGGACACCTCCACGCGCAGCGAGAGCCGGACACCCGCGTCGTGCCCGGCCGCGACATCGGCGGCCCAGGCCCGCTGGTCCGCCAGCCGCTGCGGAGCGTCCGCGGTGAACGCCGGACCACCGTTGGCGAGGGCCGCGGCGGGTGTGCGCGGCAGGCCGTCGGCCACCGCGTCGAGGAACGCCCGCACCAGCCACTCCGGTTCGGGCAGCAACAGCGGCTCCGCCGACGCATCGAGCGGTACCGCATGGGCACTTGGCGGCATGGAGGCGGCCAGGCCGCGGATGCGGTCCTGATCATCGGCCGTGAGCGGTCCGGCCCGCCACGCGTCCTGGTCCGTGGCGCTCATCCCCGGCAACAGCAGCCCGCGCGCGGTGAACTGAAGGGCCAGCAGTCCGGCGGCACCCCAGAAGGAGGCCGACGCCGAGGCGTCGGCCGAGGCCCGTGCGCGGGTCAGTACGGGCAGCGCGTCCCGCACGGGGAGCAGCCGCGCCGCCACTTCGTACAACTCGGCGTCGGCGCCGGTCACGGTCAGGCCCTCGACGGTCCCCGGGGCATCGGGCGGGCTGCTACCGTCTGGGCACCAGAAGGCGACGCGTCCGGTCCGGGAGGGATCCGCGGGCAGGAACACCACAGAACAGCCGATGAGTGCGGAGATCTCGGAGAGCGTTGCTGCGGGGAGGCTGTGCACAGCGATGTCAGATTCCTCAAATTTGACTAGTGGGCCGAGGTCGCCGAGGGTACTCCATCGCATCCGGCGGCGGGGCTAGTCGTCACATGTTTTAGATCACACGCCTGTGTCCGGTATGTCGGCCAGGTGTAGCCGGCCCCCCACCGGAATGAGGGGGTTGGCACCAGGAAACCTCGGGTGGTGGCTCCATGGCTGCCGTATATCTGCGACCCGTACGTTTCATCAGGTCAGCGCACCCCTTAAGACCGGAGACATCATGCCTCAGGCCGCAACCACCGTCGCGGAACGAACCCGTGACGGTGCCGGAAGTGCCGGAAGTGTCGGAAGTGCAGGAAGCGACTTCGCGCCACTGCTGCGGGCCGTCAAGGGGCAAGGACTCCTCGAACGCCGCACCGGTTGGTACGCGGCCGGTATCGCCGCCAACCTGCTCGCCCTGGGAGCCGTGCTCACGGGCATGTTCCTCCTCGGCGACACGTGGTGGACGCTGTTCCTCGCACTGCCCCTCGCCGTCTTCTGGTCCCGCACCGCGTTCGTCGGGCACGACGCCGGACACGCCCAGATATCCGGTGACCGCCGGGCGAGCCGGGCCATCGGCCTGGTGCACGCCAACCTGCTGCTCGGCATGAACGAAGCCTGGTGGAACGACAAGCACGTACGCCACCACGCCAACCCCAACCACGTGGACAAGGACCCGGACGTCGGCGTCGGCGCCCTCGTCTGGACCCAGAAGCAGGCAGCACAGCGTGAGGGCTTCGCCCGCTGGCTCACCCGCAACCAGGCCCGCCTGTTCTTCCCGATGCTGCTCCTGGAGGGCATCGCGCTGAAGATCTCCGGCTTCCAGTACCTGCGACAGCAGCCCGCCCGCGAGCGTGCCCTCTCCGCCCTGCTGCTCGTCGCCCACCTCGGTCTCTACGCCGCGCTGCTGCTCACGGTCATGTCTCCCGGCAAGGCGGTCGTCTTCGCCCTCGTGCACCACGCGCTCTTCGGGCTGCACCTGGGCATGGCCTTCGCCCCGAACCACAAGGGCATGGAGATGCCCGACCCGGACGGGGACCGCTGGGGACACCTGCAGCGTCAGGTCCTGACCTCACGCAACGTGCGGGGTGCCGTCCTCACCGACTGG
The DNA here is from genome assembly GCF_043200175.1 of Streptomyces sp. NPDC048462. Classification (NCBI taxonomy): domain Bacteria; kingdom Bacillati; phylum Actinomycetota; class Actinomycetes; order Kitasatosporales; family Streptomycetaceae; genus Streptomyces; species Streptomyces sp. NPDC048462. Next base: position 103,601 of record NZ_JBICXG010000023.1, on the reverse strand, counting down.
TTCCTCGGCGGGCTCAACTACCAGATCGAGCACCACCTCTTTCCGAGCATGCCCCGCCCGCATCTGCGGCTGGCGCAGCCCCTGGTCAGGGCGCACTGTGAGGCGCTCGGCATGCCGTACGCGGAGACCGGACTCATCGAGTCCTACCGGCAGGCACTCGACCACATGCACGAGGTCGGCGCACCGCTCAGGTGACCGTTCCCGACGGGTTCGGGGCAGGCTGGAACCGATGGGCACGCACAGGCGTTCTCACAGCAGGAGCGGCTACTGGCCGCGAAGGAGGCGTGGACGATGTCGAACAGAGCAAAGATCGCCATCGGGGGAGTCGTCGTCGCAGTCGTCCTGATGCCGTTCATCGGGTTCTGGCTGTCACTGCTGGTGCTCATCGGAGTCCCCGCGATCGCCTACCTGGCACTGGACCCCAGTCAGCGGCGCAGGCTCCGCAGGATCAGCCGCAAGGAGATCGGCCGCTGAGCGGTGCCGGGTCCCTGATCGCAAGGGCCCGGCACCGGGCAGCGCCCGGTCGGCGGTGCCCATGCTCGAGGCGCCTCAGGAGGGCCGTACGGCCAGCGCGTCCAGGGCCTTGAGCAGGCCGGGAAGGTCCTTCCCCCGCTGGACCGGCATTATCTCGCCCGGTATCTCGTCCAGCAGGAGAAACGCCATGTCGTCGGTCCTGGCCGCCATGGACCAGCCGGGGCCGTCGGCCCGGATCGTCCTGGCGTCCCCAGGGGCGAAGGAAGACCGGATCCGGCCGGGCGGCGGCGGGGCACCCGCATAGGCTTGCGCTTCGGCGAGAGCTCGCCGTACACCGGGATGGGTGCCGGGCTGGGCGCTGCGCTCGCCGGCATCCGCGCCCGCACGGCCGGCGTCCGTACCGCCGGCACCGCCCGTGTCCGCAGGGCTCGCGTCCGCACCGGCCGGGGCGGTGCTGTCCGCCGCGATGTCGGAGTCGGGGTCGGAACCGGAATCCGCGTCCGCGTGAGCATCCGCGTCGGGACCGTCCGTACGGGACGAGTGATCGTCCTCAGACACAGCCTCCTCGCTCCCGTCGCCCGCCGGTCCGGACTCGGCGGAGTCGGAGTCGTCGATCTGCTCGCGCCAGGCCGCCCACTGCGATGCGATCGCGTCCGCACCGAGGCGGCGCTGCGCCGGGCCCCACACATCCGTGTCGGGTGGAGCGAGCGGAGGCGGATCCCCGCCGTCCGCGTCGGGGTCGGGGGCCGGGTCGTGCGGAGCGGCCACGCCCGGCGCGGCGACCGCCACGGCGAGCGGCCAGCCGGGGAGAGCGCAGACCACCGAGCTTTCGTCGGGCGACAGGTCGTACTCCATGCCACAGTCCCAGGACGCTATCGCCACGGCCACCAGGGAGACGTCGTCGACGACGACGGTCCACCTGGCTCCGTCACCGTCCTGACCCATGACCAGTCCGTACCCCGTGGCGTACGGGCCGAGCCCGAGCGCCGCACAGGCCTCCGGGTAGTCGTCGCCCAGCACGCTCGGAAACTGTGCTGGGGTCAGCAGGACCGCAGTCAGTACATACAGTGCGTCGTCGTCGGCGACTGCGTTGTCCGTCCCGGTCACTGCACCCTCCTCATCCGTCATGGTTGTCCGTCGGCGCACCTTAACCAGTGGGTAACCCACTCGTCGAGGCCCTGACAAGGCAGAACGTCGCGTCCGGCTTCGGTGTGCCGTGGACGTGACGCCTACTCGTCGGTCAGGCCGAGCAGAGCGCGGGCCACCGTTTCGGGTGATTCATCGCGCTCACGGGCGAGCGCGATGACCGCCCGGCAGGCGAGTTCTCCGACGCCGAAGGAGAGAGCTTCCGGCGACACCCAGCCGCTCGCCTCGTCCATCCGCTCCTGGTCTTCCTCCACCGACGCGGCGACGAACGTGGCGGCCGCATCGAACAGATTGTGCTGCCGACGCTCCGGCGCCTTGAGGGGGGCGTCGGGCCGGCCGCCCTTGCGGCCGGGATTCACGGCTCTGCGGAGTATGCCGAGCATGTCGGTCATGGAGACCGCCTTTCCTGGATATGTATCTGGCGGACACGGAAACACGTGCACGTGAGGAGACGTGCCGCGCGGGCACGGCGTTGCTGTCTCGCGCGCGTACTCACGGTCCTGCCCGCAGACGTAGGGTCGGACACTCGGCCCGGACTACGAGAGGGACGCGCGGTGAAGCGCTATGACCGACTGAGGGATATTCAACGCCTGGATCCGGAGAAGGACTTCCTGGAGATCTACCGGATCACGGCCACCTACGAATTCCCCTGGGACATCACCCGCGCCCTCGAACTCGCCCTGTACCGAACGTATGCCGTCCCCAGCATCGGCCGACTGCTCGCCGATACGGCGGAACTGACGAGCCGTTCACAGAAGCGGTACGACGACACCGCGCTCCTCCTGGACGCCGTGGTCGAGCACGGCTTCGACAGCGATCCGGGGCGTACGGCCATCCGTCGCATCAACCAGATGCACCGCAGCTACGACATCAGCAACGACGACATGCGCTATGTGCTGTGCACCTTCGTCGTCACGCCGAAGCGGTGGCTCGACAGCTATGGCTGGCGCCGGCTGTCCGGACACGAGAGATCGGCGTGCGCCGCCTACTACCGGACCCTTGGCGCGCACATGGGCATCAAGGACCTGCCGCACACGTACGAGGACTTCGAGCGCACCCTCGACGCCTACGAGAAGGAGCACTTCGGCTGGGACGAGGGAGCGCGCGAGGTGTCGGACGCCACGCTCGCCCTGATGGCGTCCTGGTACCCGCGCCCCCTGGCCCGGATGGCGCGCGGCGCGAGCCTCGCGCTCCTCGACGACTCGCTGCTACGGGCTTTCCGCTACGAGCGTCCGGGACCGGTGGCGCGTGGACTCACCCGGGGCGCGCTGCGATTGAGGGCCCGTGCGGTGCGGCTGCTGCCGCCTCGTACCGCCCCGCACCACGCCCGCCAGAACCCCGAGATCAAGGGCTATCCGGATGGCTACGAGGTGTCCGCACTCGGCACGTACCCCACACCGGGAGTGGGCGGCTGCCCGGTCCGGGACCTCCGTGGTCCGGACGCCCCGGCCGGGTGAGCCGCCCTGCCTCGCCGACCGGGGTGCTGTACGAGGTGCTGTACGGGGATCAGCCCTTGCGTTCGGCCAGGACGAGGAAGCGGTCGGTCTCGTCGGTGTACGAATTCAGCCGCCAGCCCGAACGTGCCAGCAGCGGGACGAGGTTGGGCTCCGCCCGCAGATCGTCCTCGGTGAGTGTGCGGTGGTGCCGTGCGGCCAGTGCCGCCCTGCCGATGGGATGGAACAGTGCCAGCAGCCCGCCCGGCCGCACCACCCGCGCGAGTTCGGCCAGATCCCGTTCCGGTTGCGGCAGATGTGCGATCAGCCCGGCCGCGAACACGGCGTCGAGCGCATGCGTCCGCACCGGCAGCCGGGCGGCGTCGGCCTGGAACAGCCGCCCGTCACTGCCGCGGCCCGCGCGAGCCGCGGCCTCCAGCATGGCCGCGGTGAGATCAGCGCCCAGTACGGTGCCCCCGGGGCCGACCGCGGACCGCAAGGCGGGCAGTGCCCGTCCCGTACCGCAGCCCGCGTCGAGCACGGCATCGCCCGTGCGCAGGCCCATGGCGGAGACCGCCGCGGCGTAGGCCGGCCCGTCGTCGGGAAAGCGGGCGTCCCAGTCCGCGGCGCGAGCGGTGAAGAAGTCCTGGACGTGCGTGCGGTCATCAGCCATACGGACATGATCGTGGAAGAACCGCTCCAACGAAACGACATGAATCGGGTGCATGCCCGACTGCGGTGCGCCCGTGGCGAGAGCCGGCCCGCAGGCGCTGTGGGTGCCGCCCGGCGGGGGCGCCCCTCACTCAGGGCTGCCGCCCGTCCTTGCGCAACTGGGCCAGTTCGTCGTTCATGGCGTCCAGGAAGCGGGCCACGACCGTCAGCTCGGCCTCGTCGAACTGACGCCTGGCCGTGTCCGTGCTGTCCGCCAGCGGCATGAAGAAGTCGCGGGCCACCGCCTTCGCCGCTGCCGCGTAATGCAGATGCACCACCCGGCGGTCGCTGTTGTCGCGGACCCGCTGGATGTGTCCCGCGCGCTCCAGCCGGTCCAGACACGCCGTCACCGCTCCCGAGGTGAGGTCGAGCTGTTCGCGCAGCCTCCCCGGAGTCATGGCCGCCCCCGTCCCGGTGCGCTCGGCGTCGAGGATCGCGATGAGCGCCTGCACATCCGTGGGATGCAGCCCCTGGGACTGGGCGAACTCGTGGGCGATGCGATTGAACTCGCTGTTCATACGGCGCAACAGCACTGCGAACGTCTGGAGCCCGGTGGGCCCGTCGTCCATGCCTCTGTCCGGGACTCTGTCTGCGGTGCGCATACCACCAGAGTAATATCTCTCAATGGTTGAGATAATTAATGATTGAGAGAAAATGACCGTACGCCGAACTCTGGGGAAGTCATGAAGCCCGCACCGCGGCACCACATCGTCCGCTGGCTGGTACCTCTGGCCCTGCTCGTCGTCTGGCTCGGCATCGGCGGGACGCTGGGCCCGTTCGCCGGGAAGCTGGGGGAGGTGTCCACGAACGATCAGGCCGCGTTCCTGCCGCGCAGCGCGGAATCGACGAAGGTGTCCGAGGCGCAGAAGGAGTTCCAGCGGTCCGGGACCGTACCCGCGATCGTGGTCTGGACGAGCAGCAGGGGCCCGCTCCCGGCGGGTGCGCAGGCCGCCTCCACCCGGGCTCTCGCCTCGTTGGCCGGGGTGCCGGGAGTCGTCGGAAAGCCGTCGCCCGCACTGCCCGCCGAGGACGGCCGGGCGCTCTCCGGCGTCGTACAACTCAGCTCCGGCCTCGGTGACGCACTGCCCGGCACGCTCGACCGAGTGCGTGAAGCGGCTGATTCGGTGCCGGGCACCGAGGCCGGGATCGCCGGACCCGCGGCGAGCCAGGCCGATCTGAAGGACGCCTTCGCCGGGATCGACGGGCTGCTGCTGGGCGTCGCACTGGCCGCCGTCCTGGTGATCCTGCTCCTCGTCTACCGAAGCCTGCTGCTGCCGTTCCTGATCATCATCAGTTCGGTCCTCGCCCTCGGGCTCGCCTGCGCGATCGTCTACGCCCTCGCGGACCACGGTGTCGTGCGGGTGGACGGCCAGGTCCAGGGGATCCTGTCGATTCTGGTGATCGGCGCGGCCACCGACTACGCCCTGCTGCTGACCGCACGCTTCCGTGAGGAGCTCACCCGGCACGGCGACCGCACGGCTGCGGCCGTCGCCGCGCTGCGCCGATCCTTCGGGGCCATCACCGCGAGCGCCGCAACCGTGGCTCTCGGCCTGCTCGCCCTGCTGTTGAGCGATCTGACGAACAACCGGGCGCTCGGCCCGGTGGGGGCGATCGGGATCGTCTGCGCGGTGCTGAGCACGCTGACCTTCCTGCCGGCCGTGCTGGTCCTGTGCGGCCGGGCCGCCTACTGGCCGGCGAAACCGCGCCCGGCAGACGAGGCGGCAGGGGGGCATGGCATCTGGCGACGGGTCGCGGCCCGAGTCGACCGCACCCCGCGCAGAGTCTGGATCTCCACCTGCCTGGTCCTCGTCGCCTGTGCGGCGTTCGCGCCCACGCTGAAGTCGCAGGGTGTACCGCTGGACGAGATCTTCGTGAACGACGCCCCGTCCGTGTCCGCGCAAGCCACCTTGGGGAAGCACTTCCCGGGCGGATCGGGCAACCCGGCCGTGGTCGTCGCGAACAGCGCCCGTGCCGCCGAGGTGACCGCGGCGGCACGGGAGACGCGAGGCGTCGCCCGTGCCGTACCCGTGACCGCCTCCGGGCGACCGGACACGGGACCGCCCGTCGTGGTGGACGGACGTGTCCGTGTCGACGTGACGCTGAAGGACGCCGCGGACAGCGATGCGGCCAAGGCGACGATCCAGCGCCTGCGCACGGCCGTGCACGCTGTCCCGGGGGCCGAGGCGCTTGTCGGGGGCTACACAGCGCAGCAGTACGACACCCAGCGGACGGCCGAGCGTGACCGAGGCATCATCGTGCCCGTGGTGCTGGTGATCATTCTGGTGATCCTGATGGGGCTGTTGCGATCCGTGCTGATCCCGGTCCTGCTCGTGGCCACCGTCGGTCTCAACTTCCTTGCGACCCTGGGCGTTTCGGCGCTGGTCTTCAAGCACGCCTTCGGGTTCAGCGGCACGGATGCCTCTGTACCGCTGTACGGATTCGTCTTCCTGGTAGCTCTCGGAGTGGACTACAACATCTTCCTCATGTCACGTGTCCGGGAGGAGGTGCTGGTGCACGGGGCCCGGCAGGGCGTGCTCCGGGGGCTGGTCAGCACCGGCGGGGTGATCACATCGGCGGGAGTGGTGCTGGCCGCCACCTTCGCCGCGCTGATCGTCATTCCGCTGGCCTTCCTGGCGCAGATCGCGTTCATCGTCGCCTTCGGAGTGCTCCTGGACACCCTGGTAGTGCGTTCGCTGCTCGCGCCCGCACTGGTCGTTGACATCGGCCCGAAGGCCTGGTGGCCCAGTGCTGTCAGCCGCCCCGTCGCGAAGGCGCGGGGAGCCGCCCGCGTCCGGTGAGGCGCTACGGGTCCCGGCCCGCACTCCGTGGACGGGAGTGCGGGCCGGGACCCGTACGCGTTCGGTCACCGCGCCGACGAAGTCAGACGTTGACGCCGTAGTCGGACGCGATTCCGGCCAGGCCGGAGGCGTACCCCTGGCCGACCGCGCGGAACTTCCACTCCGCCCCGTGCCGGTACAGCTCGCCGAACACCATCGCTGTCTCCGTCGACGCGTCCTCGCTCAGGTCGTAGCGAGCGAGCTCCACCCCGTTGGCCTGGTTCACCACCCGGATGAACGCGTTGCGCACCTGGCCGAAACTCTGCCCCCGGCTCTGCGCGTCATGGATGGAGACGGGGAAGGCGATCTTCGCGACATCCGCCGGGACGCCCGCCAGATCCACATTGATGGACTCGTCGTCGCCCTCGCCCTCACCCGTCAGGTTGTCACCGGTGTGCTGGACCGAACCGTCCGGGCTGTTGAGGTTGTTGTAGAAGACGAAGTGCAGGTCGGAGAGGACCTTGCCCGCGTCCGAGCACAGCAGCGCGCTGGCGTCGAGGTCGTGATCGGCGCCGGTCGTCGTCCGTACGTCCCAGCCCAGGCCGACCGTCACCGCGGTCAGGCCGGGTGCCTCCTTCGACAAGGAGACGTTGCCGCCCTTGGCCAGGGTCACACCCATGAACTTCCTCCAATGATCCAGTGATCCGCTGATCGTTGATCACTACTTCTTCGGCCGTCACCGAGTTGAACGACGGCCCGTCCCCTGCGGTTCCCCGATTGCGCAAGCAGTGAAGTGGGGCGGCGGCCCGAAGTCTGTGGCCGCAGCTCTCACTGAGGCGATTCCTCCTTCATGGCCTTCGCCTCACTCTTCAGGATCCGCATGGATTTGCCCAGGGCGCGGGCGGTGTCCGGCAGCTTCTTCGCGCCGAACAGCACCACTACGACGATCGCCACGATCAGCAGGTGCCAGGGTTCGAGGCCGTTGCGCAGCATGCGCTCCACGCCCTTTCTTCGGGTGTCTTCCGGTCAATGTTTCCAGCAGGTATTTGTGGAGACGGGATCAGGTCGACCATGGACAGGTCCGGTGATCCATCCGGATGCAAACACTTGCTACATTGCGCAACTGTACAACCATGCGTGCGCGGTGCGAGTCCGACTCCATGGAAGCCGGACGAACTGGGGTGGGCACATGGCAGGCAGTCACAAAGGGGCGAAGGCAGGCGGGCGTGGGAGCCGTCTGCGGCGGACGGGCCTGTTCGGGCTCTCGTTCCTCGTGCTGCTGGTCGCCGGAGTCGGCTGGGGGTACCTCAAACTGAACGGGAGCATCGACACGTTCAGCGCCGACGGCGTCTCCGGCGACCGTCCGCCGGACACGTCCGAGGGACAGAACGTCCTGGTCATCGGATCGGACTCCCGATCGGGTGCCAACAGCGGGCTCGGCGGCGGGACGGGTGACGTCGGGCGCTCCGACACCGCGTTCCTGCTCCATGTGTACGCCGACCACAAGCACGCCGTCGCCGTGTCCATCCCGCGCGACACCCTGGTCGACATCCCGGCCTGCAAGAAGCCCGACGGCAGCTGGACGACCCCGCAGCGCAACACCATGTTCAACAGTGCGTTCTCGGTGGGGGAGACGGCCGAGGGCAACCCCGCCTGCACCCAGAACACGATCGAGCACCTCACCGGTCTGCGCGTCGACCACACCATCGTGGTCGACTTCGCCGGTTTCTCCTCACTGACCTCGGCCGTCGGAGGCGTACCCGTCTGTCTGCCGCAGGACGTCTACCAACGCGACCTGAATCCCAAGCGAGCCACCCGGGGGCCCCTGGTGTTCGCCAAGGGTCCTCAGTCGGTCTCCGGACAGCGGGCTCTCGACTACGTACGGATCAGGCACGGCATCGGTGACGGATCCGACATAGGGCGCATCAAGCGGCAGCAGGCCTTCGTCGGCTCCCTCGTGAAGAAGGTCAAGTCCCGCGGGCTGAGTCCGACCACCCTGCTGCCCCTCGCCAACGCGGCGACCGACGCGATGACCGTGGACCCGGGGCTCGGCTCGGCCGACCGGCTGCTGTCGTTCGCCATGTCGATGAAGAACGTCGACCTGCACAACACGAAGTTCGTCACCGTCCCCTGGCGCTACCAGGGCGCCCGGGTCGCGATCGTGGAACCGGACGCCGACGCGCTGTGGGCCTCGCTCAAGGCCGACCGCACACTCGACGGGCAGAACGCCGCCGGCAAGAAGGGGAGCGGCGGCTCGGCGGCGCCCGGCGGGGCGTCGGCCTCTCCCACCGGACCGGTCTCCGGCGCGGGCATCGACGTGGCCGTTTACAACGGCACCACGGTGACCGGTCTCGCGGCCAAGGCGGCGGAGGTGTTGCGCTCGCACGGCTTCACCGTCACGGGCACGGCCACCGCGAACTCCCAGGACCGGACCCGGACTCTGATCAGCTACGGCCCAGGCCTCAAGGACAGGGCCGAGAACACGGCCCGGCTCTTCGCGGGCGCGCGTACCGCGGAGTCGGCGGACGCCGGGATCCAGGTGATCGTCGGCAGCGACTACGCCCAGAACCCCTCAGCGGCGCCGGTGGCACCGAAGCCCGACGCCGTACCGTCCGCCGTCGCAGGCGAAGCCCGCTCGGCCGACGACGACCTGTGCAGCGACCTCTCGTACGGCTGATGCCATCGGTGACGGCTCAGGCCGGCACCCCGGCCGTCCGCAGTTGCAACGACGGGTGCCGGGGCGGCGCGAACCCGAGCGATTCGTAGAGCCGGGCCCCGTCCCGGGTGGCGTTGAGGCCGACCACCGTCACACGCGTCTCCTGCTCGAACCAGGTGAGCAGGGCGTCGAGGCAATCCCGGGCATGGCCGAGCCTGCGCCGCCGCGGATCGGTGCTCACGTTGGACACGTGGCCGTGCAGCCCGCTCGGGTTGGCCGGACTCGGCGCGTGCACGTCGCACGCGCCGACGGCGCACGCCACCACGCCCAGCTCCGGGTCGTCGACCACGAACGCGGCGAATTCGTCCGACAGCGGCATCCGGTCGGCGAACCACCGGGCCGAGGCGGCGCGCCAGGGAGCATGGTCGTCCCCGGCGTCGATCCCCATGTCGGACAGCATCAGTGCGCGCATCCGGACCAGTGCCGAAATGTCGTCGGGCACGGCGCGGCGTACCCGCACCTGACGGCTGTGAGCGGTAGCGGTTGCCGTAACGCGTTCCGGACCGGAGTCCGCATTCCTTTCCGCATCGTCTTCCACACCGGCTTCGCCACGGGCGCCGGCGCGGCCGGTGTCTGCCGGGGTCATGAGAGTCCGCGCTTGCGCTCGTAGCGGTTGCGCGCTGCGGCGAGGCCGCACGCGTAGAGCGCGAGGACGCTGGCGAGCAAGAGGTAGTAGAGCGGCGGCAGGGCGCTCATGCCCAGTGTCGGGCCGAGCGGGGTGAGCGGCAGCAGCACGCCGACGACCGCCAGGCTTGCCGCGGCGGCCCGCAGCGGCCCGCCCGTGCGGCCTTCCGCGGCCCGGCGGCCGGTGCGCAGCAGCAGCATCACCAGAGCCTGGGTGAGGAGGTTCTCGGTGAACCAGCCGGAGTGGAATGCGGCCTGGTCGTCCGTCCGGGAGTCGTGCAGGGCAAGAGCCAGAACGGCGAAGGTCGCCAGGTCGGCGGCGGCGTTCAGCAGTCCGAACCGGGTGATGAACCGGAGGAAGTCCCGGGGGCGCAGCACCGTCGGCCGCCGCAGCACCGAGGACGCCGGGCGGTCGAAGGCGAAGGCGAGCTGCGCGGCGTCGAAACACAGGTTCTGGACCAGGACCTGCGCGGGCAGCATCGGCAGGAAGGGCAGCAGCAGACCCGCCGCCAGCATCGCGATCACGTTTCCGAGGTTCGAGGAGAGCGTGATGCGCAGATACGTCGCGATGTTGCCGCTGCTGCGCCGGCCCGCCGTGATCGCGTGATCGATGGCACCGAGATCCTTCTCGGCGAGGACCACGTCGGCGGTCTCCCGCGCTACGTCGACCGCGTTGCGCGGGCAGATGCCCACATCGGCGGCGTGCAGGGCGGGCAGATCGTTGACGCCGTCACCGAGGAACCCCGTGGTGTGCCCGGAGGTGCGCAGCGCGGCCACGATCCGGGCCTTGTGCCCGGGGGTGCAGCGGGCGAAGACGGTCGCCCGGTCGGCCGTGTGAGCGAGCTCGTCCCCGGACAGGGCATCGATCTCCTCCGCCGAGACGACCTGCCCCGGGTCCAGTCCAAGGTCCCGGCAGGCGCGGGCGGCGGTGCCCGGGTGGTCCCCGGTGAGCACCTTCACGGCGACACCGCGGCGGACCAGTACGTCCAGCGCGTCGGCAGCGCTCGGCGTGAGCGCGTCCCGCAGGGCGACGAAGCCAAGAAATGCGAGCCCGTGTTCGTCCGCAGGTGTGTACGTTCCGAGCCGTGTGGGCCGCTCGGTACGGGCGACGGCGAGCAGCCGCAGTCCTTCGGCGGCCTCGCGCGCCGCCACACCGGCCAGCCGCTCCCGCTCCGCCGGGTCGAGATCGCACCGCTCCAGGACGGCCTCCACGGCCCCCTTGGTCACCAGCACATGCGTGCCGAGCCCGCCGGGGAGCCGGACGACCGCCGTGGAAAGACGCCGCACCGGATCGAAGGGCAGGGCGGCCACCGCGTCGTACGACCCGACGGCGGTGCGGGGGCCGCCACCCTCCGTACCGGACAGCGAGCCCTCCCGCTGCTCCGAGGCGTCCAGTACGGCCTCGTCGAGCGCGTCGGGCGCCGGCAGGTCGGCGAGCTGCAGCGTCCACAGCGCGTTGACCGCCGCCCAGTGCAGGGCGTCGGGATCGGGACGTCCCGTCGGGTCCAGCGAACGGTCGACGACAGGGCGGTCCTGGGTGAGGGTGCCGGTCTTGTCCAGACAGAGCACATCGATCGCGCCCAGGTCGTGCAGCGCGGGCAGCCGCTTGACGATCACCCCACTGCCCCGGGCGAGCTGCGAGGCACCCCGCGCCAGTGCCGTGGTGACGATGACGGGCAGCATCTCGGGCGTCAGCCCCACCGCCACCGCCACGGCGAACGGCAGCGTCTCCAGCCCCCGGCCGCGCAGCGCGGCATTGGCCATCAGGACCAGCGGTGGAGTGAGCAGCATGAAGCGGATCAGGGTCCAGGAGATCCCCTGCACCGACCGGTCGAACGCGCTGGCGCCGCGCAGATGAGCCGAGCGGTCGTACGCGGCGGCGAACCTGGTGTCCCCACCGGTCGCGACCACCACGGCCGTTCCGCTCCCGGTCGCGACGCTGCTGCCCTGGAAACACAGCTGGCGCTGGGAGAAGACACCCCCCGCTCCCGCGGGCACGCTGTGCAGCGCGGGCGTGGCATCCTGCCGCCGCCGGTCGTCCGCCGGGTGCTTCCCGACGGGCGCGGACTCCCCGGTGAGCGCGGACTGGTGCACGGTGAGGCCGCTCGCGCGCAGCAGCTGCACGTCGGCCGGTACGAGGTCGCCGGGCCCGAGCCTGATCACGTCGCCGGGAACGAGCTCACCGACCGGCACGTCGCGGGCCTGCGGCGTCGCCTCCGGTCCGCTGCGCCGCAGCACCGTCGCCGTGGTCGCGACCAGTTCGCGCAGCGCGGCCGTCGCCCGGTCGGCGCGGTGCTCCTCAGCCGACCGCAGCAGACAGCTGACCACCACCAGCACGAGCGTCACGGACGCCGTGCCCCAGGCGTTCACCGCTGCCGAGACGAGCCCGAGGCACAACAGCACGGAAGTGAAGGGGTCCCGCAAGGTACGCACGAAGCGCAGCGGCCAGGGGACCGGGCGCCAGGCGGGGAGGATGTTCTCGCCGAACCGGGCGAGTCGCTCCTCCGCCTCCGCCTCGACCAGCCCGCGCGGTCCGCTGTCCAGTGAGCGCAGGACCTGGAGCGACGTCGGTGCCGCGGCCTGTCGTGGGAGGGCAGCGGGGCCGGCGGTGGCGCCGGGCATCGGCACGACGACAGCCGGCCGGTCGCCCGTCCCCGCCTCGGCAGCGTTCTCAGGCGCCGAGCTCATGGAGCCGTACCGGTTGCGTGGCCGGGTGCCCGGCACGCTCCGCGAGCTGGCCGACCATGAGCCGTACGACGGTCACCACATCGGGATCGTCGACCAGGTACACCTGCCGGCGCCCCTCGCGCCGGGAGCGGACGAGACCGGCCAGCTTCAGCTTCGTCAGATGCTGGCTCACGGACGGCAGGGTGCCGCCCACCCGCTCCGCGAGGCCCGTGACATCGCTCTCGCCCTGAGCCAGCGCCCACACGATGTGCAGGCGGGCAGGCGTCGCCAGCAGACCGAAGGCGGCAGCCGCCTGGGCCAGCACCTCTGCGGGCGGATCCTGGAAGCCGCCGCCGGCACCTGTCGACACTCTTGATACTCCCGTCCGCGTGGGCCGACTCCTCGCACCCGAGGGCACCAGTGTAGGCGCCGGACGCAAAGGGCCCGGGGGAGCGCTCCTCGGCGCAGCGCGAGCTCCGCAGACTTGGCCCGATTTCGACCCGTCCGATCCGCGGAGGGGAGCTTGCCCGGACGTGACCCGTGCGCAAGGCTTACACGTAAGTGGGGCACGGGGAACGTATGAACGGGGAGGAACGGAATGGCACTGGACAGGGGACTCGACTGGCTTCTTGACGATCTCACCAGTCGGGTGGAACAGATACGGCACGCCCTGGTGCTGTCGAACGACGGCCTGGTGACCGGAGCCAGCACAGGTCTGGCACGTGAGGACGCGGAACATCTGGCGGCTGTCTCGTCCGGCCTGCACAGCCTCGCCCGTGGTTCGGGGCGGCACTTCCGCGCCGGGCGGGCCCGGCAGACCATGGTGGAGTTCGATGAGGCACTGCTCTTCGTGACGGCCGCCGGGGACGGCAGCTGTCTGTGCGTGCTGAGCGAGGCCGAGGCCGACGTGGGGCAGGTGGCGTACGAGATGACGCTGCTGGTCAACAAGGTCGGAGAACACCTCGGTGTGGCGGCGCGGCAGGACGGAATCGCCGGAATCGACCGGATCTGAGGTCGACCGCTCAGCGCTGCCCGCCCGGCCCCGAGGGTCTTCCAAGGTTATCCACAGGCCGGGCGGCCGTCGTTCTCCCCGGGCTACCGTGGTCACAGAGAGTATTCGAGTCTCACGGGGGAGAATCGTCATGGCGATGACGGATGCGGTAGGCACGAACGGCGCCCACATGATCGCCGCGAGCCGGGCTGCTGCGGAACTGGTCCTGAAGCGCGGAGAGTTCGAGCTGGCGGTGCACCTGGGCATTGTCCGGGTACAGGCGCAGCGCGGCGGGGGGCGGCCCAGGGTCCGTCAGGAGGAGATCGACCGGCTCAGGTCGGAGGACGGCTTCCCGGGGACACTACGGGAGCGGGTGCGCACGGTGGGGACGGCGCAGGGCGCGCGGCTGCTCGGAATCAGTCCCGTCCGCTTCACCCGGCTGGCCCGCGCCGGCTGCGTCACACCGGTCGCGTTCTACCTCAACCGCTACCGGGCTGTGGTGTGGCTCTATCTCGCTCAGGAAGTGGGCGCGCTGGCCGCCCGCTCGCCCGAACTGCTGGTGGGCAGGAGTCCAGCCTGGATGCGTGACCGGCTGGATTCCGGCACGGACTGCCGTCCGCGCAACTGGCGCTCGCGACGGATCGAACGGCTGCTGACCCTCACCGAGGATCCCTGGGCACGTGCGGCGGTCGCGGCCCAGGCGCTTGATCCGGCCCAGCTGGCGGAGGTGGTGGACGACCCGTACGAGCGTGCCTACTTCGCCAACGTCCTGCCCGAACCGGTCTTCGGGCAGCGGGGGTCGTCGTTGACGCGGGAGGCGATGGGGCGCCTGATGCTCGCCGATGAGCCGGACGAGATCCTCTGGCGCCGGGTCAACCTCATCATGGAGCTGGACGGCGCCCGCGAGCTCCGTCAGGCGCCACGCCCCGGCGACGAACGGTGGCAGCAGACGGGGGCGTTCGGCCGGCTCCCTGTGACGGCCGGGCTGTTCGAGCGCGCTGAGCCGCTCGGGCCGACCGGACCGGCTGAACCGGCCGGACTGCCCGAACTCTTCGGACCGGCCGAGGCGGCGAACCCGAGCAGAGCAGCTGAGCCCCCAGCGCCGGTCGACCCGTCCGAGTCGCCTGAACTGTTTGAACCGGCAGCATTGTTCGAGTCGGGCGAACCGGGTGAACCGGCCGGCGTCCCGGTCAGGCCCGGAGAACCGGCCGGCGACGGGGTCAGGCCAACCGGACCGGCCTCGTGGGGAAGGACCGTTGGCCTGCTGGTCCGGATCCGGCTGCGCCGCACGCGTGGAGGGCGCAGCCGTCAGGAGCGTGCTGCCCGCCCCGTTGCCCGCCCTGCCGCGCACCGTCCGCACGGTGGGCGCAGGCATCGTCCGTTCGCAGGTCCGCGGGGAGATCTGCAGGTGGATCCGCAGGGAGGTCCGCAGCGGGAGGGGGCTGCGGCCAGGGATTACTAGCTCGCCAACGGGGTCCGGAGCTGGCAGTCTTTGCCCAATGTTGATCAGGGAAGCAACCGACGGGGACTGGCCCGCCGTTTGGCCGTTCTTTCACGAAATCGTCTCCGCCGGTGAGACCTTCACCTACCCCCTCGACCTGGGGGAGGAGGAAGCCAGTGAGTGGTGGCTCCTCAAGCCGCCCGGCCGCACGGTCGTCGCGGTGGCCGACGACGGAACCGTTGTGGGTACGGCGAAGATGAACAGGAACCACATGGGCAACGGCTCGCACATCGCGAGCGCCAGCTACATGGTCGACCCCCGGCACGCCGGACGCGGTGTGGGACGGGCCCTGTGCGAGTACACGATCGACTGGGCCCGCACGGCGGGATACCGCGCCATGCAGTTCAACGCGGTGGTGGAGTCGAACGCCGCCGCGGTCGGGCTCTACCGCTCACTCGGCTTCGAAGTCCTGGGCACGCTGCCCGAGGGTTTCGACCACCCGAAGCACGGATACGTCGGCGTGCACATCATGCATCGGCCGCTCTGACGCCAGCCGGGCGACACGGTCCGGTGTCGGGCGCTCACTTCACGCCACCGCGGACCGGGCGGCGGGCGGTCCGCGGTGTCCGTCATGTCCCAACCAGCGACGATGTGCTGTCAGTTGTGACGTCGAATGGTGTGTGGGGCGGGTGCACATACGAGAGGCAGGGGCAGTACTGTGCGCCCCACCGCCATTCGGGCGATGAAACATTTGCGGAGGAACAATCCATGACCATACCCAGGAGATCGCTGCGCGCTGCGGGAACCCTCGCCGCCGCTGCGGTTGTCGGTCTGACCGGCGTGGTTCTCACCGCCGGCCCGGCCGCAGCTCACACCCCCACCTGGGACGTGACCTGTACCGAGGTGAACCTTCACCTGAGCGCGTACAACGACAAGGTCACCAACCAGGTGACCGTGACCGTTGACGGCAAGGAGCTGCTGGCGACCGAGAACTTCGGCAGCAAGCTCGACAAGACGATCGACCTGCCTGAGCACGACAAGGCTCTGACGGTGCACCTGTCCGTCAAGGCCGGTGACGGCGACCGGTACTCGAAGGAAGACGAGAAGCAGGCGCCGGTGTGCGAGGGTCAGACCCCGACGCCCACGCCGACGCCTTCCGAGTCGAAGCCGTCCGAGCCGTCCACGCCGTCTCAGACGCCCACGACCTCGGCGCCGACCCCGGCCGACACGCCCAGCGAGTCCGCTTCGTCGTCTGCGCCCGCCGCAGCCGCGCCGAGCCCCAGCTCGCCGGACCTGGCCGAGACCGGTTCGTCGTCCGCCACCCCCATCATCGGTGGTGCGGCTGTCGCCGTGCTGCTGGCCGGTGGCGGCATCATGTGGTCCGTGCGCAAGCGTCGCACCGCTCAGCACTGACGTAGTCCGGCGGTCCGGGCGCCTGGCGCCCGGGAGTCCGGTCGAGGGGCGTGCCGCACGCGTTCGGCGTGGCGGCACGCCCCTCAACGCTGTCCGTCCGCGCCGGTGCCTGTGCCGTTGACTGTGCCTGAGGCTGTATCGGCACTCGTGTCCGCACCCGCACCTGTCCGTGCACCTGTACTTGTCCCTGTACCTCTGCGGACCGGTGGGGACGTGGGCGGGGCAGCGGGTCCGATCTCGCACCAGACCGCCTTCCCCTCGCCGCGGGGCTCGATGCCCCACCGCGTGGCGACGGCGTCCAGCAGGAGCAGACCCCGTCCCGAAGTGGCGGTCTCACCCGGTGTCCGGCGCCTGGGCCACGCGCTGGAGCGGTCCTGCACCGACAGCCGTACCCGCCGCACCGGTTCCGGCAGCACCTCCAGGGTCAGCACGGCTCCGCCCTCGGTGTGGAGCAGCACGTTCACCAGCAGTTCCCCGGTCACCATCTCGGCGTCGTCGGCGAGTTCGGGCATGCCCCAGTCGGTCAGGGCCTGGCGCACGATCGTCCGCGCGTCTGAAAGGCCCTCCGGGTCCGCCTGGTGGATGTACTGATGCAGCCTGGGCGCCCGGGGCGAGCCCGGGTCCGGGCTGCGGCGCAACACCAGCAGCGCGACGTCGTCGCCCGAGCCCCAGCGTTCCCACAGCCGGTCCGACAGGTGATCGGCAAGCGCCTCCGCCCCGGCCGGGCCCGCGCTCACCTCGGTGACGAGCGTGCGCACCCCCGCGTCGATATCGGCGCCGGGCTCCTCGACCAGCCCGTCCGTGTACAGGACCAGCGTCTCGCCCGGGACCAGGTCGAGCCGGGTCTCGGGGTACTCCTCGTCCCCGAAATCGGTCGAGATGCCCAGCGGCAGGCCGCCGCGTACCTGCGGGCTGCCCACCCGGCCGTCCGTGTGCCGGATCAGCGGACCGAAGTGGCCGGCGCGCACCACGCGCACCGTGCCGGTGCCGAGATCGACCTGGGCGTACGTGCAGGTGGCGAACCGCTCCGTGTCCAGTTCGGCGAGGAACCGGGAGGCGCGGGCCAGCACCGTCGACGGTGGGTGCCCCTCCCCGGCGTACGCACGCAACGCGATCCGCAGCTGGCCCATGATCGCGGCCGCATGTGTGTCATGGCCCTGCACGTCGCCCACCACGATGCCGAAGCGGTCCTTGGGCAGTGGGATGACGTCGTACCAGTCGCCGCCGACCTGGCGGCCGCTCCACGCCGCGTGGTAGCGGACCGCGATCTCACCGCCCTCGATGTCATGGATCCGCCGGGGCAGCATCGTGGACTGGAGACCGGTGGCGAACTCCCGCTCCTCGTCGAAGAGCTTGGCCCGCTGGAGGGACTGGGCGACGATGGCGGCAAGCCCCAGACACAGATTGCGCTCGTCGGGGTTGAAGGCCGTGCGCTCACGGTAGAAGAGCGCCAGCCCGCCGAGTGAACGCGCCTGCGCCACGAGCGGCAGATAGGCCGCGGCCTGGAACTTCAGCTGCCCCACATACGGCTCCAGCACCGGATAGCGCCGGGTGAGAGCGCCCAGCGAGCTCACGAAGCGTGGCCGCCCGCTGAGAACGGTGTCGGCCAGCGGGAAGCTCCGGTCGAGCCGGCCCTGCCCCAGCTCGTCGATGACCTCCAGGGAGTCGCCGCTCAGCGCGATGACGTTCATCGTGGCGTTGTCCAGCAGTCCGAGCGCGAGCCCGTCGGCGCCCAGGCGGGCCAACCCACCCGGTCCCGTCAGAGCGGCCGTCACATCGTCCACGGTCACCGCCCGTGACAACGCGCTCGTTGTACGTTCAACAATGTCGGTCTGGCGCTGACGGCGTTTTTCCAGTTCCAGCACGAAGGCCGAATGGGTGACTTCCGCCGTGGCGTCCCGCACCACGCCGATCACCCGGTGCGCCCGCCCGTCGGCGCCGCGCAGGATGCGCGCCTGGATATGGGTCCACTGATCGCCGCTCTCGTCCGTCGGGACCCGGAAATGGAGGCTGTACGAGGTGCGCCCGCCCTTGACGGCCTCGTCGATCGCCGTGTCGAGACGGATCCGCTCCTCGGGCTCCAGCCGCTCCACCAGGGACTCCGGCCGTGAGTCGAAAGTGGCCGGGTCCAGGCCGAACACCAGCAGCCCCGCCTCGTCGATGTCCAGCGTCCGGGCATCGAGATCCCACTCGAAACTGCCCGTGCGGTTCATGGCAAGCCGCTCCGCCGTCCCGGTGTCGCCGCTGCGAGCCTTCTCGGCCGAGGGGCGGGGCCGGACGGGGATGATCGGTGGCCGGTCGTGATCGGTCATTCCTGCTCCGAAGATCGTCCGGCGGGGCTGCCGTACTGACTGACCCAATTGTCTGGCCGGTCGGGTGCGGCTGCCACAGCGGAATCCAGCTCCGACGGGCTCCGGAGCCCTTCCACGCGGCCGCCGCCACCCCTCGTACCCGGGCTCCGGGGCCGCCGCGCACAATGGCACCGTAAGGCCGCCCGTGACCGGCGGAGCGGCACGTACTGGGGCTGACCGGAGCGCACGCATGAACCACGAGGATCCCGTCCTGCTGCACACCGAGGGGCGCATCCGCCACATCACGCTCAACCGCCCCCGAGCCCTGAACGCGCTGAACCACACCATGGTGCTGCGCATGGCGGAAGCGCTGGACGCGGCGGAACAGGACGGCTCGGTCGCCGCCGTGCTGCTCACCGGGGCGGGGGAGCGGGGGCTGTGCGCCGGCGGTGACATCCGCGCCATCCGGGACGACGCCCTGGCCGGCGGCGGGACCGCGCTGGAATTCTGGCGTGACGAGTACCGGCTCAACGCCCGTATCGCCCGGTTCCCCAAGCCGTACGTCGCGATCATGGACGGCATCGTCATGGGCGGCGGTGTCGGTGTCTCGGCCCATGGCTCGCTGCGGATCGTCACAGAGCGTTCGCGCATCGCGATGCCCGAGACCGGAATCGGGTTCGTCCCGGACGTGGGCGGCACCTACCTCCTGGGCAGGGCGCCCGGCGAGCTCGGCACCCACCTGGCGCTCACCGGGGCAGCCGTCGGCGCGGCGGACGCGCTGCTGTGCGGCCTCGCCGGCCACTTCGTGCCCTCGCGCGAGCTTCCCGCCCTGATCTCGGCCCTGGAACTCCGCGCCACCCCCGAGGAAGTCGTCGAGACGGTGCGAAGTCGCGCGGGCACGGCCACCGGCGGCGAGCTGGCCGCACAGCGCGACTGGATCGACTCCTGCTACGGCGCCGCCACCGTCGAGGAGATCGTCGAGCGCCTCGGCGACTGCGGTGAGCCCGCCGCCAAGGACGCCGCCGCCACGATCCTGGCGAAGTCGCCCACCGCGCTCAAAGTGACCCTCGAAGCCGTCCGCAGGTCCCGTCGCCTCGACGGCCTGGAAGCAGTGCTGAACCAGGAGTACCGCGTCTCGTCCACCGCCTTCACCCGGCCCGACCTGATCGAGGGCGTACGCGCTCAGATCGTCGACAAGGACCGGAACCCGCGGTGGAGCCCCGCCGGGCTCACCGAGGTCACCGACGCCGACGTGGAGCGGTTCTTCGCCCCCCTCGGCGACGGCGAGCTCGGCCTGGGCACCCCGGCAGCTTCCTGACGGGCCCCGTCAGAGGGGGTTGGGCCCGGTCACCGTACGGAACGGCAGACCCAGCAGGTCCACGGCGGCCCGGAAGTCCCTGGCGCGGTGGCCGGTGCACAGCGCCCAGTGGTGACCGATGCCCGTGGCGGACCAGGCGTCGGTCCACTCACCGGGATCGAAGCCGAAGTCGACCCGGGAGGTCGTGTTGCCGATCTCCAGCAGGGGACCGGGCACGACCTCCCCCTCGGACGCGATCAGCACGAACGAACCGTCGGCTTCCTGACCGATGCCGAACGTGGTGACCGGCCCGTGGGTGACGTCGAACTCGACACTGACCCCCCAGCCGCGCTTGCCGTGGTACACACCCAGACCGCGCAGCAGCGGGTCCTTCGCGCTGATCGCCAGATGGGCGGGGCCGTCGTGCCCCATCTCCACGACCCGGTCCCGGAAGTTGAGGGCCTGCAGTTCGGTGAACGAACCGCCCGCCCCCATGGTGTCGGCGATCAGCATCGCCAGGCTGGTGCGCAGCTCGTACTCACCGGCCATCGGCACCCCGCGGGCGGTCAGGAGCGAGGCGCCGAGGATCATGCCGGCCCCCAGCCGCTCATGGATCTCACCCTCCAGCCCCCGGTGGTAGTAGGCGAGGCTGTCGAGCGCGAAGTCGGCCACCAGCCGGTCGAGGCCGACCGAGACCCGGGCCGCCCAGGCGAGATCGCCCTCGTCGACCGAATCGTCCAGGGTGAAGACCTTCCGGGCCAGCGCGACCCGTTCGGCGGTCTCCTTGTCCGTGACGGCCGAGACCCTGACCCGCAGGTCGTCGAACTCCAGAACCTCCACATGGCCGCCCAGCTGCGAGGAGACCAGCGTCATGTCGGTGGAGACGTCGAGCATGCCCGGGTACAGATGCCCCATCAGTCCGTGTCGGCCGTGGCGCAGCGCACCGCGTACCCCGGCGGCCGAGATCCAGCGACGGATCCTGCCCCAGGCGTTCTCGTCACGCAGATGGCCGGAGACCGAGCGGAACGGGATGCCGCTGCGCCGGAACACGTTGGCGACCTCCGGCAGCGGGCACTGACCGCAGTACGCCAGCCACTCGCCCGTGCCCGTGTTCGCGTGGTCCATCGCCTCGGTCGGCTGGAGGTCGATGACCAGCACCGGTGTCCGCGTGCGCTGGGCGACCGGCAGCACCATCGACGCGGTGAGGTACGTCGTCAGGAACGTCACCACCAGATCGCAGTCTGCCCGGCGCAACTGCTCGGCGGCCCTGGCCGACTCCTGCGGATCGGAGACGAAGCCCGCGTCGACCACCTCGCAGCCCATCTCCTCGATCCGCGCGGTCACGAACCGGGCCGACTCCCGCAGCTGATCGAGCAGGCCGGGGAACTGCGGCCAGTACGCCCCGAGTCCGCCGGAGACCAGGCCCACCCGGGTCCGGCGGCGGAACGTCCGCGCAAGGGCACCGCCGGGCTCGGCGGCGTGGTCATCTGACATCAGGTGTTTCCCTTCCTCGCAGGTGATTTCCCGGTGAGCCGGGCCTCCGCGCGGTCCCAGTCCCGCCCGTCCCCCCGTGGTTCGTAGTGCCGCAGCTCCTGGGTACGGGCGACCAGCCGGCGCACCCCGGCGAGGTCGCCCACCAGGCCGTGGGCGCGGGCCTGCAGCAGGATGTTGCCGAGGGCGGTCGCCTCGGCGGGACCCGCCGTCACCGGCAGTCCGCTCGCGTCCGCCGTCCACTGGCAGAGCAGCTCGCCCCGCGAGCCGCCGCCGACCAGATGGATGCGCGTCGGCTCGCGGCCCGCCAGCTCCGCGGCCCGCCGCAACGTCCTGCGGTGGGCCAGCGCCAGGCTCTCCAGCACGCACCGCACATAACCCCCGCGGCCCACAGGGGGCTGCTGCCCCGTCCGCAGCAGACAGGCGTCGATCCGGGACGGCATGTCACCCGGCGCGAGGAACGCCTCGTCATCGGGATCGATCACCGCGGCGAAGGGCTCCGCCTCGGCCGCCTCGCTCAGCAGCCCGGCCAGACCGGAGGGCGGGCCCTCGCGGTCCCACACCCTGCGGCACTCCTCCAGCAGCCACATGCCCATGATGTTGCGGAGGTAGCGGACGGTGCCGTCGACCCCGCGTTCGTTGGTGAAGTTCGCCGCCCGCGACTCCTCCGACAGCACCGGGGAGTCCAGTTCCAGACCGGCCAGCGACCACGTGCCGCACGACACGTACGCGAAGTCCGGCTCCGTCGCCGGCACCGCCACGACCGCGGAGGCCGTGTCGTGCGAGGCGACCGTGGTCACCGGGGTCCCGGCCGGCAGACCGGTGGCCCCGGCGACGTGGGCCAGCAGGGTCCCCGCCGGATCACCCGGCTCACGCAACGGCGGAAAGAGCGAACGCGCCAGCCCCAGCCGCCCGATCAGCGCATCCGACCAGTCACCGGCGCGCGCGTCGAACAGACCGGTCGTCGACGCGTTCGTGATCTCCGCACCCACCGATCCCGTCAGCCAGTGCACCAGCAGATCGGGCATCAGCAGCAGCGTCCGTGCCGCCTCCCACTGGGCCGTGGCCCGGTGCGCCAGCAACTGGAACACCGTGTTGAACGGCAGGTGCTGCAACCCGCTGACGGCATACAGCTCCGCCGGGCCGCAGCCGTCCGGCAGCCGCCGCGACAGCCCGTTGTTGCGCGAATCCCGGTAGTGGAACGGCACCCCGATGAGCGCCCCGTCGGCATCCAGCAGACCGTAGTCCACCGCCCAGGTGTCGATGCCGATCGAGACGACCGGGCCGCTGCGCCCGGCCGCCCGCAAACCGTCCAGCATCCCCTGGTAAAGAGCCAGTACGTCCCAGTGCAGCCCGTCGGGAAGCCGCACCGGTGTGTTGGCGAACCGGTGCGCCTCGGTCAGTTCCAGGGTGCCGGGACCGACCCGGCCCGTCATCACCCGGCCACTGGTGGCGCCGAGGTCCACGGCGGCGAAGACGGCCTCGCCGGCCGCGCGGTCATATGAGTTCACAGCCATGGGAATCGTGTCCGCGTCATCGCAGGAACGCCGCTGCCACACCGGCGTCGACGGGGATGTGCAGACCGGTGGTGTGCGTGAGGTCGCCACCGGTCAGCGCGAACACGGCATTGGCGACATGCTCGGGCAGCACCTCGCGCTTGAGCAGAGTCCGCTGGGCGTAGAACTCCCCGAGCTTCTCCTCCTCGATGCCGTACGTCGCCGCGCGCTGGGCGCCCCAGCCTGCGGCGAAGATCCCCGAACCGCGCACCACCCCGTCCGGGTTGACGCCGTTCACCCGGATCCCGTGCTCGCCGAGCTCCGCCGCCAGCAACCGCACCTGGTGCGCCTGGTCGGCCTTGGTCGCGGAGTACGCGATGTTGTTCGGACCCGCGAACACGGCGTTCTTGGAGGCGATGTAGATGATGTCGCCGCCGATGCCCTGAGCCCGCATCACCCGGGCGGCCTCCCGTGACACGAGGAACGAACCGCGCGCCATGATGTCGTGCTGCAGGTCCCAGTCGCGCGCCGTCGTCTCCAGCAGCGGCTTGGAGATGGAGATCCCCGCGTTGTTGACGACGAGGTCCACACCGCCGAAGGCGAGCACGGCCGCCTCGAACGCCGCGGCGATCTGCTCCTCACTGGTGACGTCGACCGTCACCGCGACCGCCCGGTCGGCCCCGCCGAGGTCCTCGGCGACCGCAGCGGCGTTCTCCGCGTTCAGATCCGCGACGACCACGCACGCGCCCTCGGCGGCCAGCCGGTGTGCGATGGCCTTCCCGATCCCCGAGCCCGCACCGGTCACCAGCGCCACCCGGGTGGCCAGCGACTTCGGCTTCGGCATGCGGCGCAGCTTGGCCTCCTCCAGCTCCCAGTACTCGATCCGGAACTTCTCCGACTCCTCGATCGGCGCGTACGAGGAGACGGCCTCGGCGCCGCGCATCACATTGACGGCGTTGAGGTAGAACTCCCCGGCCACCCGAGCGGTCTGCTTGTCCTTCCCGAAGGAGAACATGCCCACTCCGGGCACCAGCACGATCGCCGGATCCGCGCCGCGCATGGCGGGCGATCCGGGAACGGCGTGCCGCTCGTAGTAGGCGCGGTACGTCGCGCGGTACTCCTCGTGCAGCTCCCTCAGCCGCGCCTGCGCCTCGGCCAGTGGCGCGTCCGCCGGAAGGTCCAGGACCAGCGGGCTCACCTTCGTACGCAGGAAGTGGTCCGGGCACGAGGTGCCGAGCGCGGCGAGGCGCGGGTGCTCCGCGCGGGAGAGGAAGTCCAGCAGCGGGCCGGCGTCGCTGAAGTGCCCCACCTGGGGGCGGTCCGTGGACGCCAGACCGCGGATCAACGGAGCCAGCGCGGCGGCTCGTTCGCGGCGCTCGGGCCCGGCCAGGGGCGACCGGTCCGGCAGCACGGGGCCGAAGGGCTCGGCCCCGCCGTGTTCCCGCAGGAACGTCTCGGCTGTACGGATCATCCACAGGGCGTTGCGTTCGCACTCCTCGGACGTGTCGCCCCAGGCGGTGATCCCGTGACCGCCCAGAATCACCCCGACCGCCTGTGGGTTGGCCTCCTTGACGGCCGCGATGTCGAGACCGAGCTGAAATCCCGGCCGGCGCCAGCCCACCCAGGCCACCTTGGCACCGAAACACTCGGCGGTCAGCTTCTCGCCGTCGGCAGCGCACGCCAGGGCGATCCCCGAGTCCGGGTGCAGGTGATCGACGTGGGCCGCCTCGACCAGGGCGTGCATGGCGGTGTCGATGGAGGGCGCGGCACCGCCCTTGCCGTGCAGGCAGTAGTCGAAGGCCGCCACCATCTCGTCCTCGCGCTCGACGCCCGGGTACACCTCCTTGAGCGCGCGGACCCGGTCGAGCCGGAGGACGGCGAGCCCCGCCTCCGTCAGCGTGCCGAGGTCACCCCCGGAACCCTTGACCCAGAGCAGCTCGGTCCCGCCCCCGGTGACCGGATCGTCGCCGGCCGCCTTCACCGAGGCGTTGCCACCGGCGTAGTTGGTGTTGCGGGGATCGGAGCCGAGCCGGTGCGCGCGCTCCAGGAGCGCTGCGACCTCGGCGTGCGTCGCGGACGTCATAGGGGTTCCTTCGGGGTTGAGAAGTGCGTTGGCGGCGGGGGCGTACGGATGCCGTGGGGCGTAGGGGAGTGCTCAGGCGCCCCAGCCGGCCTGCGTGCCGCCCGCCCGGGCGGCCGCGATGCGTTCCTGGTTGCCGGAGGCGAGGTAGGCGGCGAACGGGTCACGGGCCAGCCCCTGCTCCTCGCGCACCTCGGCGAGCAGCGGCCGCACATCGGTGTTGTATGCATCCATCAGGACGGCGTTCGACGCGAGCACGTCGCCCGAACGCTGTGCGGCACCGAGTGCGTCACTGTCCACCAGCAGCGCTTTCGCGGTGGCCTCCTGGACGTTGGCGACCGACCGGATCACCGCCGGGATCTTCGCCTCGATGTTGTGGCACTGGTCGAGCATGAAGTTGACGTTGGTCTCGGGCCTGAGGCCGCCGTTCTTGACCACCTCGTGCATGATCCGGAACAGCTGGAAGGGATCGGCCGCGCCCACCATCAGGTCGTCGTCCGCGTAGAAACGGGAGTTGAAGTCGAACGCGCCGAGCCTGCCCTCCCGCAGCAGGATCGCCACGATGAACTCGATGTTCGTGCCCGGGGCGTGGTGGCCGGTGTCCACGACCACCTGGGCCTTCGCTCCCAGCTTCAGGCAGTGCGCGTAGGCCGTACCCCAGTCGGGCACGTCCGTGGTGTAGAACGCGGGCTCGAAGAGCTTGTACTCCAGCAGCATCCGCTGGTCGTCGCCCAGTCGCTCGTACACCTCCGCCAGCGCTTCCGACAGCCTGTCCTGGCGGGCGGCGATGTCGTCCTGCCCGGGGTAGTTGGTGCCGTCGGAGAACCACAGCTTGAGATCGGGCGAGCCGGTCTCGTCCATGACGTCGACGCACTCCAGCAGATGATCGGTCGCCTTGCGCCGCACCGCCGCGTCGGGGTGGGTGACCGAGCCCAGCTTGTAGGCGTCGTCCTGGAAGACGTTCGAGTTGATCGCGCCGATCCGCAGCCCGAGGCCCTCGGCGTGCCGGGTCAGTGCCGCGTAGTCCGCCACCTTGTCCCAGGGGATGTGCAACGACACCTTCGGCGCGACCCCGGTGAACGCGTGTACCTGCGCCGCGTCCTCCATCTTCTCGAACGGGTCACGCGGCACCCCCGGCTGCGCGAACACCTTGAAACGTGTCCCGGAATTGCCGTAACCCCACGAAGGAGTCTCGATCACCTGAGACTTCAGGGCTGCCTTGACGGCCGACACATCAGACATGAGCACCTCGTAAGCAGAGTCATCCGGCGACCGCGGCCGTCAGGACGATGTGAATCGTTTCATCTGGAACGTACGCTAGGTTTGGCGCCAACGACTAGTCAAGCTGCTAGCCAGTCTTCTTCTTCGTTTGAATCAATTCACCACGGATCGGGGCGACCTGGCCGAAGACGGACCCGGCCTGGTTACGGCATGGAAAGCCGTATCCAGGCCGGGGCCAGGCAAACGGAACCAGAAGACGGTGCGGTCATCGCTGCGGGCGTCCTGGACCAGGTGTTTGTCGTATCGGCCTGCGCGCGCTCTGCGCCGCCAGGGCCTGGCCAGGGCGCCTGCCGGATCCTGCGGGCCCGGGTCGGCAACGGCCGGCGAGGGTGTCCCGTCACCCGGGCAGCGGGCGGCCCACTCGCCGTCCGGGCTGATGATCCCCGCCGGGGCGTCACCGTAGAGCCGCGCGGGGGCGGCGAATGCGCCCCCATACCGGTTCGTCGCCGCGTGTGCCCGCATCTCCGTGGCGAGGCCTTCCCGCCTCCCGTTCCCTCTTCTGTCGTCGAGAACAGCACGCAGTCGACGTCGAGCCTCTCGTACTCGCCGAAGAGTTCCGGGAAGTGCGCCTCCATACCGAGCGCGCAGCCGAACCGGACGCCGTCGACCTCGAAGGTGACCGGTGCCGAACCCGGTGCGTACATGCAGGAGATCTTCGTGTGCGACAGCATCCGTTCGTCGTAGCGGGTTGCCACCTCGCCGCGGTCGGAGATCACATACAGGCTGTTGTGCGGCCGGTTGGGTGTGGTGCCGGTGCACGGAACCGAGCACGGTCCGCGGCCCGAGTTCCCTCGCGAGCCGTGCGGTCAGGGTCAGTTCGCCCTGGAGCACATCCCACCGAAACCGGCTCCAGTCCGACGGCCCCACCTCGTCGGGGCCGAGGTCGGACAGCAGCCGCTTGTGCGGGAAGCAGACCGCACCCTCGGGGAATGCGCGACCCTCGCACCGGACGGGCGAGCCGCGCAGGGGATCCGGGCGCCTCGGTCCCAGCCCCCCTCCGCGATCGGCCGGCGAGGGTCAGTGCCCGCTGCCCGACATGCTCGGCTGGAGCGACCGGACGAGATCGAAGAACCGTGACTCGTTGCCCGAGAGCCCGGCCCGCCGCAGCGCGCCGTCGGCCTCCTCGATCGGTGCGGCGAGCAGGGGCATGTAGAGCGGGGCGTCATCCGGGTCGGAGAGGGCCGCCCGGGTGGCTTCCAGTAAACGGACGTACGCCTGCGCCGCGGCGAGTTCGTCAGTGCGCATCTCAGCATCTCCCGGTCAGAGGTGTCGGACCCACAAGCATCCCCCATGGGTCTGACAACGCCCCGGGCCCGGACCCGGTGTGGTCCTACGGGCTGTCAGGACTACGTGCGACGGCCGGTGGTTCGACCTCCAGGAACCTTCGGCGGCGCGGCCCGCGGTACAGCAGCGCGATCCAGCCCGAGGCCCGCAGCGCCGCCGCGCACCGGTTCAGTTCGGCTTCCTCCTCGTGCGCCGCCCCGCTTCCGGGCGGGCCCGTCCACTCGACCCGTACGGTGCCCGGCGCCGTCCCCGGCTCCACCCGGTAGCCGGTCGCCGTACGCCGCCCCGAAGCCTCGACCGCCGACGCGGTCAGCCCCGACGCCTCGAGGGCGAGGGCGACGGCGCGTACCGGCCTGTGCAGTTCCCACGGGGCCGGGACGGACTCCGGATCCGGGTGCCCGGTGTTGGTCAGCCGGCGTATCTGCGCCAACCCGGCGAACGCGGTCCGCACCGCGGCGGCACGCTTCTCCGCCGGGCCCAGGGGTGACGGGCCGTCACCGGCGGCCGGCTCGAAACCGGCCTCCTCCTCGGCGCCCATCCGCCACCCCTTTCGCCCGTACGTACTTGCTGCCAGTGTGCGCCGCCCCACTGACAACGGCGTCCAGGCCGCGAGGACCACTGGTCAGGCAGCGCCTCCAAGGACCTTGCCCGGGTTGAGGATGCCGTGCGGATCGAGCGCGGCCTTCACCGCATGGTGCATGCCGAGCACCGCCGGCCCCAGCTCCTTGTCCATGCCGCGCATCTTGAGCAGCCCCACCCCGTGCTCGCCCGTGACCGTGCCGCCGAGCGCGATCGCGTCGTCCAGGATGTCCTCGAAGGCGGACTGCGCACGGGAGCGTGCCGCCTCGTCACCCGGCGGCGTGATGATCAGGGGGTGCAGGTTGCCGTCCCCGGCGTGGGCGATGTTGGCGATCAGGACATCGTGCCGGGCGGCCGTCCGCTCGATCCGGGCCAGCATCTCCGGAACGGCGGTGCGCGGTACGCAGACGTCCTCGGTCAGGACCGGGCCGAGCCGCTCCAGCGCCGGATAGGCCAGCCGCCGGGCCTGGAAGAGGGCATCCGCCTCGTGCTGGTCGGTGGAGACCGCGGCCCAGCTCGCGCCGGCCCGCTCGAAGCAGTCCCGGATCAGTTCGGCCTCGGCGTCACCCTCCGCCCCCGGGGTGTCCACCCGGCCGAGCAGCACCACGTCCGCGTCCGCGGACAGCCCCATCTTCTTCCAGGCGTCCACGGCTGCGAGGCAGTGGCGGTCGACCAGTTCGAGCGCGGACGGGATGACACCGGACGCGGTCACGGCGCTCACCGCCTCACCGGCGGACACCACCGACGAGAAGTAGCCCGCGACCGTCCGCTCCTGGAGCCGAGCCGGGCGCAGCCGCACCGTGATCTCCGTGATCACCCCGAGTGTGCCCTCGGAGCCCACCATCAGCCCGGCCAGGTCGTATCCCGCCACGCCTTTCGCGGTTCGGCGTCCCAGGGAGACGACCTCACCGAGCCCGTTGACCACCTCCAGGCCCAGCACGTAGTCACGCGTCACGCCGTACTTGACGCAGCACATGCCGCCGGCGTTGGTCGCGACGTTCCCGCCGATGGTGGACCACGGGGAGCTTGCCGGGTCCGGCGGGTACCAGAGCCCGTGCTCCGCACAGGCGGCCCGGAGGTCGTCGTTGACCACGCCTGGCTGGACCACCGCCAGCCACTCGGCCGTGTCGATCTCGATGATCCGGTTCATGTCCTCGAACGACAGGATGATCGCCCCGTCGACGGCGTTCGCGCCGCCCGACAGACCGGTGCCCGCGCCGCGCGGCACCAGCGGGATGCGGTGGGCGAGACAGTGGCGCACCACGTCCCGCACCTCGTCGGTGCTCGCCGGGCGCACCACGGCCAGGGGCATCCCGTACGGAGCCCACTCGGCCTCGTCGTGCTGGTACCGGGCCAGGCCCGCCGGATCGGTCAGTACCCGCGCGGCCGGAATGCTGTCCACTGGTGTGTTCGCCACGATGATGACCACCTCCAATAAAGATGTATTACGCACCATTGTTGCGCGCGGAGCTGTCCGCATCCGGAGGAGGCCCCCCGTTCCACGGATCGGACACCGCGTGGAGAGGGCCCGCCAGGAAGCTCGGTAGGCTCGGCCGTTCATGAACCACGCACACCGGAGGACGCAGGCACCGTGCCCGACATCGACCGAGCTCCCGGCACCGACGACCCGGAAAGCGACGGCCGGGCCGGCCTGCGCGCCGACTGCGGGAACTGCTTCGGGCTGTGCTGTGTCGCACTGACCCTCACCCGGTCCGCGGACTTCGCCATCAACAAGGACGCCGGCAAGCCCTGCCGCAACCTCCAGGACGACTTCCGCTGCGGCATCCACACCAGGCTGCGCTCCGAGGGCTTTCCGGGCTGCACCGTGTACGACTGCTTCGGCGCCGGACAGAAGGTGTCGGGGGAGACGTTCGGCGGACGGGACTGGCGCAGCGCCCCGGAGAGCGCCCAGCGAATGTTCGAGGTCTTCCCGGTCGTGCGACAGCTGCACGAGCTGCTCTGGTATCTGACGGAGGCCGCCGGGCTGGCACCGGCCCGCTCCCTCCACGCCGAGATCGGCCGCACCCTCGACGAGACCGAGCGCCTCACCCACCGCGACGCCGACGCCCTCGCGGACCTGGACGTCGCGGCGCACCGGGACGGGGTCGCCGTCCTGCTCTCGCGCACCAGCGAACTCGTACGCGCCACCGCTCCCCGCAAGAAGAAGCGCAATCACCGCGGCGCCGACCTCGTCGGCGCGCGCCTCAGTGGGGCGGATCTGCGTGGCGGCGATCTGCGTGGCGCCCTTCTCATCGCGGCGGACCTCACCGGCGCCGATCTCAGGCTCGCCGACCTCATCGGAGCGGACTTCCGGGACGCGGAACTGTCCGGTGCCGACCTGACCGGAGCGCTCTTCCTGACGCAGTCACAGGTGAACGCCGCCCGGGGAAACGGCGCCACCCGGCTCCCCGAATCGCTCAGCCGCCCCTCGCACTGGGAGCGCTGACGCGGCGGGAGAGGTCACGTCCCGGGCGCGTCCCCGCCCGGCGCAGCCTCCAGCGCGGCCCTCAGCCGCTGGAGCGTGGTGCGGATGTTGCCGCGCTGGAAGTCCGCGAAGGTGTGCCCGCGAGTGGCCGCCCGGTCGAAGGCGTTGGCCAGGAAGTCCGGCCACCGGCGGCGGTCGTCGGTCCAGGTCTCGGTGACCAGGGTGCCGCCGTCCACGGCCTCGAACCGGTACTCCCAGGTGGCGATCGCGCCGGGGAGCCGAGGCCGCCGGGCGCCGATCGCGTGGACCCGGAAGGCGAACCGCTCGCCCGGATCGGCAGCGGTCACTGTGCACCGAGTCGTCCAGTTCATCCGGCCGCGCCTGTTGCGGCCCTCGAAGACCATGCCGACGTACGTGTCCCGGCGCTCCCCGAGCACCCTCGCGCCCCGGTTCTCCGGACTCCAGCGCCCCATCACGGTCGGGTCGCTGACCTGCGCGTACACGGCCGAAGGCGCGGCGGAGACCACCGTGCTGTCCGACACGGACATGGTGCGGGGCATGAGCACTCCGATCCGCGGCCGGCTCCGGCAGGCACCGGGCGTCGGACCGACCGCACGGCCGACGGGCTCCCGGGCACCACACCCTACTCACCGGTCACATAGGACGCGGCGGCGGGCGGCGCCTTCCGGACAGCGCGGCCCTGCCTCCGCATCCGGTGCGCGAGATCGAGAACGCTTCCGCTGCGCTGTTCGTTGCACAGGGTGGCGTATCCGGAACAACACCGACAACCGGACCGAGGAGCCCCGCACATGCGCAGCCGCACAGACCCCAGCCGTACCGAGCCCGGCAGCACCGACGCAGGCCGCACCCGCCTGGTCGAACGGCTCATGGAGCAGTTCCCGCACGTGCCGCGGGAAGCCGTGATCAAGGAGGACCTGCTGCGCGGCGGCCTGGCCTTCGACGAGTCCGCCCTCAGCGACAACGAGGACGGCGACGTCAAGCCGAAGTCGTACTTCATCTTCTCCTTCGACCACGGCACCCTGCCCGAGCTGGGGGCCGCCGCCCTGCGCCGGCCGCCGGAGGAGATCGTCCTCACCGGCGGACCGTACGAGCTGCGGCGCACCGTGGTCTCCGTGCGGGTCAATCCCGCATCGCCCTACCGGGTCGCGGCCGACGCCGACGGAGTGCTCGGGCTCTACCTCGACGGCAGGCGGATCTCCGACGTCGGGCTTCCCCCCATGCCGGACTATTACCGGCACACCTTGGAGAACGGCAAGTCCGTGATGGAGGTCGCGCCCACCATCCAGTGGGGCTACCTCGTCTACCTGACGGTCTTCCGGGTCTGCCAGTACTTCGGCGCCAAGGAGGAGTGCCAGTACTGCGACATCAACCACAACTGGCGCCAGCACAAGGCCGCAGGCCGTCCGTACACCGGAGTGAAGCCGGTCGAGGAGGTCCTTGAGGCACTCGCCATCATCGACCGCTACGACACCGCGAAGACGTCCACGGCCTACACACTCACCGGCGGTGCCATCACCTCCCACATCGGGGGCCGGGACGAGGCCGACTTCTACGGGCAGTACGCGAAGGCCATCGAGGAGCGGTTCCCCGGCCGCTGGATCGGCAAGGTCGTCGCCCAGGCCCTGCCCAAGGCAGACGTACAGCGGTTCCACGACTACGGCGTGCAGATCTACCACCCCAACTACGAGGTGTGGGACCCCCGGCTGTTCGAGCTGTACTGCCCCGGCAAGGAGCGCTACGTCGGCCGCGACGAATGGCACCGCCGCATCCTGGACTCCGCCGAGGTCTTCGGGGCCCGCAACGTCATTCCCAACTTCGTCGCAGGCGTGGAGATGGCCGAGCCGTTCGGGTTCACCACGGTGAAGGAGGCCATCGAATCCACCACCGAGGGCCTGCGCTTCTTCATGTCGCACGGCATCACGCCCCGCTTCACCACCTGGTGCCCCGAGCCCACGACGCCGCTGGGGAAGACGAACCCGGACGGTGCACCGCTGGAGTACCACATCCGGCTGCTGGACGCCTACCGCTCGACGATGGAGGAGTTCGGACTCACCTCGCCCCCCGGCTACGGTCCGCCGGGTGCCGGACGCGCGGTGTTCTCCGTCAGCTCCTTCATGGACAGCCTGCCGGCCCGCCCCGAGGACGAGCAGCCCTGACCGGCGGTCAGCCGTCCGGTGCATCCGGGGAGGCGGCGAGCTTCCGTACGACCTGGGCGAACCCCCGCACCAGCGCCGTGTCCCGGCCGTCCACCCAGGCGAGCACCACCCGCAGCGGTTCCACGTCGGTCAGCGGGACCCAGGCGAGGTCCGGCCGTGCGTAGTACCGGGCCATGCTCAGGGGAGCGAAGCAGACCGAGGAACCCTCCGCCACCTGCTCCAGCATCTCCTCGACGTTGTCGTTGGTCGGCCCCCACTTCGGACTCGAACCGTCCGGCCGGGGGTTGACCGCCCACCAGTCCACCCACTCCCGCGGCGCGCGCCGGGTCCACATCAGTGGCTCGTCGCCCACTTCGAGCACCGAGATGCCCGAACGGCCGGCCAGCGCGTGCCCGCACGGCAGTCCCACGACACGCGGTTCCGTGTGCACCAGCTCGCTGCGCAGGCCGCTCAGGTCGTTGGGCAGCCAGACGAAGGCGACATCGGCCTGGCCGTCGCGCAGCGCGTCGGCCTCCTGCCCCCAGTCGTAGCGCTTGGGCGCCACCCGCACTCCCGGGTGGCGCCGGGCGAACTCCGCGCGGGCGCGTGTGGTGAGTTCGCCGGCGCCGCTCGCCTCGAAACCCACCCGCAGCACACCGGTCTCGCCGCGCGAGTGCCGTTCGGCCGCCGCCGTCACCCGTTCCGCCTGGCGAACGGTCAGCAGCGCCTCGGCGATCACGTCCTGTCCCGCAGCGGTCGCCGCGACGCCTCCGGCGTGCCGGTCGAAGAGCCGCACTCCGAGCTCCGACTCCAGACTCTTGAGGGCGTACGAGAGGGCGGGCTGGCTGACGAACAGCCTGCGGGCGGCCCGCCCCAGGTTCTCCTCCTCGGCGATCACGGTGAGGTAGTGCAGTTGACGCAGCTCCATCCAGGCATCATAAGCCGTCTTTATCGCTCCGACGGGTTTCTGTCTTGGACCACGGGGAGGGGCGGATGACATAACTGAGTCAACGCAACAAACCTGATAACACATGGAGTTGACCATGAACGCCGAGCACCGTACGAACGCCGGACACAGCGTGGCCACCGGCGACGGGACACCGAACCGGGTCTGGCTGATCACCGGCGCCTCGTCCGGATTCGGCCGCGCCATAGCCTCGGCCGCACTGGCCGCCGGGGACACGGTCGTCGCCACGGCCCGCAGGCCCGAGGCGCTCGACGACCTCGTCGCCGCACACCCCGACCGGGCCGTCGCGGTCCAGCTGGACGTCACCGACACGGCACGCATCGCGGACGTCGTCGCGGACACCGTGCTCTGGCACGGGCGCATCGACGTGGTGGTCAACAATGCCGGGATGGGGCTGATCGGCGCCGTCGAGGAGACCAGCGACCGCGAGCTGCGTGACCTGATGGACCTGCACTTCTTCGGGCCGGCCGCGCTGGTGCGCGCGGTGCTGCCGCACATGCGCCGCAACGGCTCGGGCGCCGTCGTCCAGATGAGCAGCATGGGCGGCCGCTTCACCTTCCCCGGTGTCGGCGCCTATTCGGCGACGAAGTTCGCCCTGGAGGGACTGTCCGAGGCGCTTGCCGCCGAGGTGGCCCCGCACGGGATCAAGGTGCTGATCGTCGAGCCCGGATCGTTCCGGACCGGCTTCGCCGGGGGCGGCGCCCTGCACCAGTCCGCCGCGCTCCCCGCGTACGAGGAGACGGTGGGCCCGGTCCGTGCCGGTCTCCCCGGCTCCGACGGCAAGCAGGAGGGGGACCCGGACAAGGCGGCCGAGGCGATCCTCACCGCTCTGGACGCGCAGGACGCCCCGCTCCGGCTGCCGCTCGGGAACGACGCCACGGACGCGGTGCTCGCCGCCCTCGACGCCTCCCGCGCGGAGACCGTGCGCTGGGAGAAGCTCAGCCGCAGCACCGCCTTCGAGGGCTGACGGGCCGGGCCCCGGGGCAGGCCCCTGGGCCCCGCCCGTCAGCCGGCTCCCGTCGCGCCCGGTGTCAGGCGCGCCACTCGGCGGTCCGCTCGGGGGACGCCGAGGCCAGCGCCTTCTCGATAGCAGCCGCGTCACCCCGGTTGCCGTACACCGGAGTCCCCGGCTGCTGGCGCCACGAGGTGCCGAGCCCTCCGGCGTCGACGGTGTCGAACCCCAGCTCGTCGATCAGTTCACGGACCGTCGCCTTGGCGGCCTCGTCGTCACCGGCCACCGGCAGGGCCTGCCGGTCGGCGGTGCCGGCGGGCCGGCCCTGGGTGAGGATGTCCTGCGCGTACGTTCCGTTGAAGGCCTTGACGACGGGGTGGGCGATCTGGGCCTCCGTCCAGCGGCTCTCCGCCAGACCCTCCTCGATGGCGGCGATGCGGCCGTCCCGCTGAGGGTAGTAGTTGCCGGTGTCGATGACCACGACGCCCTCCGCAGCGCCGTCCAGGAATCCGGCGGGCAGCGCCGGAACGGCCTTGAGCGGAACGGTGACGACCACGACCCGGGCGCCCCGGGCGGCCTCGGCCGCGGTGACCGCGGTGGCACCGGTCTCCTCGGCCAGTGCCGCGAGCGTCTCGGGACCGCGTGAGTTGGCGACGGACACCTCATGGCCCAGTGCGGCGAGACGCCTGGTGAGGTTGCCGCCGATGTTCCCTGCTCCGATGATGCCGATCTTCATGGACCCGACCTCCGATGGTGCCTGCGCTGCCTGGAAAGGTTCCTGCGTGAGGTGAAACGTCCTCTGCGGCTTCACCAACCCGGTCCCGCCCGGAGCTATTCCGGGTGACGGCGAAACGATTCCTCTACCCCTCGTGCGGATGGGACCCGCAAGTCCAGGGCACTTAACGGATGAGAAAGCGGAATCACCCGGACCACTTGAAGGCGGTGCCCATGCTCCACGGTGTCGACGTCAGTTCGCATCAGTCGGCCCTCGACACGGACGGTCTGGACTTTGTCTTCATCAAGGCCACCGAGGGACGCTCGTACGTCAACCCGCATCTGGCCGAGCAGACCAAGCGCGCAAGGGACGCGGACTGCGTCGTCGGCTTCTACCACTTCCTGTGGCCCGGGAACATCGCGGCACAGGCGGCGTACTTCCTGAGCAAGGCGCCGGAGAAGGCCGGGGAACTGCTGGCCGTCGACTGGGAGGAGAACGGCGAGGGTACCCGCGCCAGCAACGCCGAGAAGGACCAGTTCATCCGCGAGGTGAAACGGCTGCGGCCGCACCACCGGGTCCTACTGTACTGCAACCGCTACTTCTGGCTGAACCACGACACCACGTCGTACGCCGGGGACGGCCTGTGGATCGCCGACTACGTCACCGCCGGCAAACCGCGGATCAAGGCCTCCTGGCGCATCCACCAGTACACCGACCACCCCCTCGACAAGGATGTCGCGGACTTCTCCTCGCGGGCCGCGATGCACACCTGGGCCAAGGGGTAGCAGCCGGACAGTGCCATGAGGGGCGAGATCCGGCCATCCGAAATACTCTGTTCCGAGGCTTGTGTGTCCGGCCCGGCGCGCTCCGCGCGGCGGGCCGGACACACCGCATCGAAGCGGAGGAGTACTCATGAGGGCCGCCGTCGTCCGCAGCTTCACCGAGCCCCTCGTCGTCGAGGACAGGCCGGTGCCCGACCCGGCCGGGCACCAGGTCCTGGTGCGCATGGAGGCCTCGGGGCTCTGCCACACAGACATCCACGCGGCCCGGGGGGACTGGCCGGTCAGGCCGAGTCCGCCGTTCGTCCCCGGCCACGAGGGAATCGGGATCGTCGAGGCGGCCGGCGGCCAGGTCACCCATCTCGCGGTGGGCGACCGGGTGGCCATCCCCTGGCTCGGCGAGGCGTGCGGGCACTGCGACCACTGCGTCTCCGGGTGGGAGACGCTCTGCCTGGCGCAGGAGAACAGCGGCTACTCGGTCGACGGCAGCCACGCCGAGTACGCCCTCGCCCACGGCGACTACGTGGTGCCCGTTCCCGCGGGCATCGACCCCCTGGACGCGGCGCCCCTGACCTGCGCCGGCGTCACCACGTACAAGGCGGTGAAGCTCTCCGGGGCCCGCCCCGGCACCCGCGCCCTCGTCTCCGGCATCGGCGGGCTGGGGCACCTCGCCCTGCAGTACGCGCGGATCTTCGGCGCCGAGACCATCGCCGTCGACGTCACGGACGAGAAGCTGGCCCTGGCCCGGGAGCTGGGCGCCGATCACGTCATCGACGCCCGCGTCCAGGACGTCGTGGAGGAGACCCGCCGACTCGGCGGCGCCGACGCGGCGATCTCGCTGGCCGTGAGCAACGAGTCGTTCGGCGCGGCCTACGGTGCGCTGCGCCGGGGCGGCACCCTGGTTCTTGTGGCCCTTCCCGCGGAGGGCAGGCTCGAACTCCCGGTCTTCGACACGGTACTGAACGGCACGAAGGTCATCGGCTCGATCGTCGGGACCCGCCAGGACCTCGCCGAGGTCTTCCAACTGCACCGGCTCGGCCGCACCCGGGTGGTGCGCGAGAGCCGGGACCTGGCCGACATCAACTCCGCGATCGGCGAAGTCCTGGAGGGCAAGGTGTCGGGACGCCTCGTCTTCGATCTCGGCGCCGCGCATGCCTGATCGACGCAGCGGCACGAGGGAGGACGGCCGCGTGCGGGGCGGTAGCGGAGTGCGGCGGCCAGGTCGCTGACGCATTCCGACCGCCCGGTGCGGCAGACTTCTGCGGTGACCACAGCCGCGGCTCAGCCGCCTCGTGACCGTGCGCTCGGGCGCGGTATCTCCACCCTCATCCCGCAGGCCGCGACCGCCACACCGGCCGAACAGGCAGCGGCGGTCCTGACGGCGATGCAGAGCGTCCCGGTACGCGTCGGGGTGCTCCAGGCGGCGGTGGTGCTGCTGGAGGAGCGGGTCCGCGCGACGAACGACGACGCCGAACGCGCGGCCGCCGTGACCACCGTGGCGATGCTCCGCGCCGCGATCAGCCAGGCCCGCTGACCCGGCCGGCCCCCTTCGGCGGGACCGCTAGGCGGCGGTCCGGCTCATTCCGGCCAGGGGGAGTCGAGGATCGTACGGACGAAGTCGCCGCGTTCGAAATCCGGTACGTCACGAGCGCCACCTCGGGCTCCATGTGCTCGGGTATGCCCGGCGTGGTGTGCAGCGCGACGGCCGTCCAGACCCTGCGCCCGCTGTCCTCGGGGACGTGGTGCTCCTGGAGGAACCGCCGCGCCTCGTCCGCGCTGTCCACCTCGAACCGGCGCCCGCTCGTACGGAAGCGCTCACCGAGCCCCAGGTCGTGGAACATCGCGCCGATGTAGAGGAGCTCGGGGTCGTAGCCGAGATCGCGGTTGCGTCCCTGGAGGGCGCCGAACCAGAAGACGCGGCGCGAGTGATGGAAGACGAGCTCGCTCGTGGTGTCCCGGACCAGTTCGGTGGCCTCGCGCGCGAGTGCCGTGTCCGGCACCCGTATGCCGGCGACGGAAGAGGGGGCATGGGTCACCGCGATCACCTGGGCTTTCCGGGACGTGGGCCGGGCGGACGGGTACGAAGGCTCCGTCGCCCGGCGAACGGCGTGACGAACCGCCCGCACCTCCACCATCCGGGCCCGCCTCGGGAGCCACAACCGGGGGCCGAGCCCGGCGGGCCGCGGGTCAGCGCAGCATCCAGTGCCACGGCGCGCGCATCCGGATACCGCCCCCGGTAGTGCCAGGCGTCCGCCCGGACCAGCACAGTGGCGAGCGCGTCCTCCAGGCTCGTTCGCTCCCGCCCGGCGAGCTCCCGTACGACGACGACCACCGCCGCCGCGAGTCCGGCGTGTCCGCCTCCGGCGAGGTGCCCGAGCGCGGTCGGGGGATCGCACGCGGGGTCTGCCGCGGTCTTCTCGCGCGTCGCCGCTACCAGCGGCTCCAGCCGGCGTGTCCAGCGGCTGCAGCAGTCCTCGCCGGGCGGCTCCGCAGCCGCCAGCAGCGGCTCCAGGGCCCGGTCCAGCCGCTCGGTGAGGCCCGCCGGTCCGGCTTCCGCCCAGGGGTACTCGGCCGTGAAGTGGCGCCGGCCCGTGTACGGCTCCAAGGTGTCGGTCCACACCGTTTCGTAGTCCGGGGCCGTGTGCTCGGACAGCAGCACCGCGTCGTAGAGGTCCTTGCCCTGGGGGTAGGCGTCGCTGATCAGCCAGAGCAGTCAACAGGCCGGCGACAGCGCGGGGGCGGTCCCAACCGGCGTCGTCGGAGGCGGACGTCATGGTGAGGGTCCTGTGCGGAGAGCGGGCGGAGTGTCCGTGCCGGTGTCGAGCGGTGGTTCCGGACGGCCGTGGACGGGGGCCGAGCATACGTTCCGCTCGCGCGACGGGCACGAACGGGTCCTCCGTACAGGCTGGTTGGGCCTCTCGGACCGGGCGGCCGAAAGTCGTCCCCGAGCCGGAGCGGTGACGACTGGGCCTGCGCGAACCATTGACACCCGTCCCGGCCCCTCATTACCGTCACGCCAGCATTTCGAACGAACGACGAAATATCGAACACCCAATGATGCGGTCGTCCGGCCGGTCCGTACGGATGCCGGAGACGGCCGTAAGCGGCTGCCTGCTGAGCCGGGTGCTCTCCGACCGCCCAGTAACCGAACCATGTCCGATATACCGAACAGCGATGAGGGGCATCCTCGGCCCGCCCAGCCGTCTGCCTCGCACCCGGAGGATCGATATGCGCACCTCACCCACCGCGTCCGTCCCGCGCGCCGCACGGACCGCCACGGTCCTCACCGCCCTCGCTCTCTCCGTCACCCTCGCCGCCTGCGGACAGAGCGGCGAGGGCGGCAGCAAGGAGAAGAAAGCGGGCGGCAAGGGGTCCACCATCGGGATCGCCATGCCGACCAAGTCGTCCGAACGCTGGATAGCCGACGGCAAGAACATGGCCGCCGAGTTCAAGAAGCTCGGCTACAAGACGAATCTGCAGTACGGCGAGGACGACGTCGACCAGCAGGTCTCGCAGATCGAGAACATGATCACCAAGGGGGTGGACGTCCTCGTCGTCGCCGCCATCGACGGCCGCGCACTCAGCGACGTACTGCACCAGGCGGGGGAGCAGGGCATCAAGGTCATCTCCTACGACCGGCTCATCCTGGGCACTCCGGACGTCGACTACTACGCCTCCTTCGACAACGAGAAGGTCGGGGAGCTCCAGGCCGGCTACATCCTCGACAAGCTCGGACTGAAGTCCGGCAGCGAGAAGGGCCCGTTCAACATCGAGCTGTTCGCCGGATCGCCTGACGACAACAACACGCGCTACTTCTTCCAGGGCGCCTTCAAGGTCCTCAAGCCCTACATCGACAAGAAGCAGCTGGTCGTCCGCAGCAAGCAGACGAAGCTGGACCAGATCACCACGCTGCGCTGGGACGGCGGCACCGCCCAGAAGCGCATGGACGACCTGCTGACCAGCGCCTATTCCTCCGCCCAGGTCGACGCCGTGCTGTCCCCCTACGACGGCATCTCGATCGGCGTCATCTCCTCCTTGAAGTCGGACGGGTACGGCACCGGCTCCAAGCCGTACCCCGTCGTCACCGGTCAGGACGCCGAGGTCGCCTCAGTGAAGTCGATCATCGCGGGGCAGCAGACACAGACCGTCTACAAGGACACCCGCGCACTGGCCAAGCAGGCGGTGCAGATGGCCGACGCCGTACTCAACGACAAGAAGCCCGAGGTCAACGACACCAAGACGTACGACAACGAGAAGAAGGTCGTGCCGGCCTTCCTGCTCGACCCGGTGAGCGTCGACAAGAG
The DNA here is from genome assembly GCF_043200175.1 of Streptomyces sp. NPDC048462. NCBI lineage: Bacteria > Bacillati > Actinomycetota > Actinomycetes > Kitasatosporales > Streptomycetaceae > Streptomyces > Streptomyces sp. NPDC048462. Next base: position 63,111 of record NZ_JBICXG010000023.1, on the reverse strand, counting down.
CAACTACCGTGCCCAGCTGGTCGATTCCGGCTACATCAAGGCGAGCGACCTCCGATGACGGATCCGGCGGCAGATGCGGTGGAGGGCCCGGCGGCGGGTTCGGCGGCGGGCCCGGCGAAGACTCCGGCCGCCGGGCCCGCACCGGTTCTGGAGATGCGGTCCATCGTCAAGACGTTCCCCGGTGTCAAGGCCCTCTCCGACGTGTCGCTGACCGTGGCCGAGGGCGAGGTGCACGCCATCTGCGGGGAGAACGGCGCCGGGAAGTCGACCCTGATGAAGGTCCTCAGCGGCGTGCATCCGCACGGCAGTTACGAGGGCGAGATCCGGTTCCGGGGCCAGGACTGCGCGTTCAGGGACATCCGGGCGAGCGAGGCCCGAGGCATCGTGATCATCCACCAGGAACTCGCCCTGGTGCCGTACCTCTCCATCGCCGAGAACATCTTCCTCGGCAACGAACACGCCCCACGCGGATTCATCAGCTGGAACGAGACGCTCCGCCACGCGGCGGCCCTCCTGGACCGGGTCGGGCTGCGCGAGAACCCGCAGACCAGGGTCGCGGACATCGGCGTCGGCAAGCAGCAGCTCGTCGAGATCGCCAAGGCCCTGTCCAAGAAGGTCGAGCTGCTGATCCTGGACGAGCCGACCGCCGCGCTGAACGACGAGGACAGTGCCCAGCTCATCGGCCTCATCAAGGAGCTGAAGGGCCAGGACATCTCGTCGATCATCATCTCGCACAAGCTCGGCGAGATCGCCGCGGTCGCCGACTCCGTCACCGTCCTGCGTGACGGCCGGACCGTCGAAACCCTCGACGTGCACGCCGAATCGACGACCGAGGCCCGCATCATCCGCGGCATGGTCGGCCGGGAGCTGGACAGCCGCTTCCCCGAACGCACCGCGTACGAAGGGGAACCGGGGGCCCACCCCGCCCTGGAGATCCGCGACTGGACCGTCCACCACCCGATCGACCAGCACCGCAAGGTCGTCGACCGGGTCTCGCTGCGGGCCCGGCGCGGTGAGATCGTCGGGCTCGCCGGACTGATGGGCGCCGGCCGCACCGAACTGGCCATGAGCGTCTTCGGCCGCAGCTACGGCACCGACATCAGCGGCACGGTCCTCAAGGACGGCCGGGAGATCCGGACCCGCACCGTCTCCGAAGCGGTCCGTCACAAGATCGCCTACGTCACCGAGGACCGCAAGCAGTACGGCCTCAACCTCATCGACACCATCGGCCGCAACATCAGCCTCGCCGCCCTGGGCCAGGTGTCGCGGCGCGGGATCGTCGACGAGCACGAGGAGACCCGGGTCGCCGAGTCGTACCGGGCCTCCATGAACATCAAGGCACCCACCGTCTTCGAGCAGGCGGGCCGGCTCTCCGGCGGCAACCAGCAGAAGGTCGTCCTCAGTAAATGGATCTTCGCCGGTCCGGACGTCCTCATCCTCGACGAACCCACCCGCGGGATCGACGTCGGCGCGAAGTACGAGATCTACACCGTCATCGACCGGCTCGCCGCCGAGGGCAAGGCCGTCGTGCTCATCTCCTCCGAACTCCCCGAACTCCTCGGCATGTGCGACCGCATCTACACCATGTCGGCCGGCCGGCTCACCGCCGAAGTCCCGCGCGCGCAGGCCACCCAGGAGGTCCTCATGCGCCATATGACCAGCGACAAGAGGTAGCAGGAAATGGCCCAGACCCCCACCGTCACCCCGCAGCGCACCGGCAAGGCGGCCACGACCCCACCCGTGACGACCGGCACGGTCCTCCTGGACGCGGTCCGCCGCAACATGCGCCAGTACGGGATGCTCATCGCCCTCGGGCTGATCGTCGTGCTCTTCGGGATATGGACCGACGGCGTCCTGCTCAAGCCGAACAACGTCACCAACCTCGTCCTCCAGAACAGCTACATCCTGGTCCTCGCCATCGGCATGATGATCGTCATCATCGCCGGGCACATCGACCTCTCGGTCGGCTCGCTGGCCGCCTTCGTCTCCGCCGCCTGCGCCGTGATGATGGTCGAGCACGACGTGCCCTGGGTGCTCGCCCTCGTTCTGGGCCTGCTCCTCGGGGCGGTCGCGGGCGCCTGGCAGGGCTTCTGGATCGCTTACGTCGGCATCCCCTCGTTCATCGTGACGCTGGCCGGGATGCTGCTGTTCCGCGGCGGCACACAGATCCTGCTGGGCAGCCGGTCGCTCGGCCCGATCCCCGACGGCTTCCAGAAGATCTCCACCGGATACCTCCCGGAGGTCGGCCCCCACACCAACTACCACAACCTCACCCTGCTCCTGGGGCTCGTGCTGCTGGGCTTCGCCCTGCTCCAGGAGGTCCGCGACCGGCGCCGGCAGATGCGCTACGACCTCGATGTCCTGCCCCGGAGCCTCTTCCTCGCCAAGTGCGCCGCCATGGCCGCGGCCGTACTCGCGTTCACCATGACCCTGGCCAGCTACCGGGGCGTTCCGGTCGTGCTCCTCCTGCTCGCCGTGCTGCTGATCGGGTTCGGGTACGTGATGCGCAACGCGGTGATCGGCCGTCATGTGTACGCACTGGGCGGCAACCGCGCCGCCGCGAAGCTGTCCGGCGTCAAGGACCAGCGCGTCACGTTCCTCGTGTTCGTGAACATGGGCGTGCTCGCCGCGCTGGCCGGAGCCGTCTACGCCGCGCGGCTCGGCGCCGGCGTGCCTCAGGCCGGAACCAACTTCGAACTGGAGGCCATCGCCGCCGCGTTCATCGGAGGGGCGTCCATGAGCGGAGGCGTCGGCACGGTCTTCGGAGCCGTCATCGGCGGCCTCGTGCTCGGCGTGCTGAACAACGGCATGTCGCTCGTGGGTATCGGCACCGACTACCAGCAGGTCATCAAGGGCTTCGTGCTGCTGGCCGCCGTCGGTTTCGACGTCTACAACAAGCGCAAGGTCGGCTCATGACGGAGCCCGCGGGCCGAGTCCGCGACGGCGATCGTGTCCGTCTCGCGGTGACGGTGACGGTCAACTCGATCGCGCCGCGACCGGCGGTGCTGTCATCCTGATCCCCGCGCCCGGGAGCGGGCGGGGGAGTGAAGGGCGGCAGAGCAGTCTTGATGAGTGTCTTCGAAACCACCTGTGGCCAGGTACGGGGAAGCGACCCGGACCGGGGTGTCGTCGCCGTCCTCGGCATTCCTTACGCCGAGCCGCCGTTCGGGGCCGACCGGTTCCGGGCACCCCGCCCGCGCAAACCGTGGGAGGGCATCCGCGACTGCGCGGCCTTCGGACCCGTACCGCCGCAGTCCGCACAGCTGCCGGGCGCACCGAGCTGGTCGCCCGGTGACGAAGACGTCCTCAGCCTCAACGTCTGGACCCCGGCCGCCGACGGCGCCGCCCCCGGCGGCGCCGGCCGGCCGGTGCTCGTCTGGATCCACGGAGGTGCCTACACCTTCGGATCCGGCGCCCAGCCGGACTTCGACGGCGCCGCGCTCGCCCGCGCCGGCCTGGTCGTGGTCACCCTCAACTACCGCCTCGGGTTCGAGGGCTTCGGCCACGTCCCGGCGAATGGCGCGGACTCCTGCCCGCCCAACCGAGGACTGCTCGACCAGATCGCCGCCCTGACCTGGGTGCGTGAGAACATCGCGGCCTTCGGCGGGGACCCGGGAAACGTCACGGCGGCCGGGCAGTCCTCCGGAGCGACAGCGGTGGCCTGCCTCATGGTCATGGACAGCGCCCGGGGGCTGTTCCGGCGCGCGATAGCGCACAGCGCGGTCGGCCCCTGCTACTCACCCGAACTCGCCGGACACCTCATGGAGAAGGTGGCCGCCGAGGCGGGGGTGCCCGCGACAGCCGCCGCACTGGCGGCCGCCTCGCCCGAGACGCTGGTCAAGGCGTCCGACGCCGTCGTGGACGGATACCGGCAGGACCCGTACTCCGGGCGGCACCACTGGGACCCGGTCATCTACGGGCCGGTCGCCGACGGCGTACAGCTCCCCGCCGACCCGGTCTCCCTCATCACCGCCGGTGCGGCCCCCGGCATCGACCTGCTCGTCTGCCACGCCACCCAGGAGTACTGGCTGCTGGACGCCGTCGGCAGCTGTGCGAAGGTCACCACGGAGGAACAGCTGAACCGCTTCGCCGCGGACTTCGGGATCCCGGACTCCGTGACGCGCGGCTACCGCGGACTCATGCCCGAAGCCCCCGTCGGTGACGTCCATCTCGCCCTGTACGGGGACCTGATGTTCGGCGAGTACAGCAGCCGGCTCGCCGACGCCCACGCACGAGCGGGCGGACGCACCTTCCTGTCACGCTTCGCGCGGCAGCGGGGCGGACCGCAGCCGGTGGCGTACGCCTGGCACTGCGCGGACATCCCGTTCGCCTTCGGGAACCTCGACGAGGAGAGCATCCGGTTCCTGATCGGCGGCGCGCCCACGGCCGCCGACCACCACCTCTCGGACCGGATGGCCGCCGCCTGGGCGGGATTCGCCGCCACCGGCGGACCGGGCTGGGAGCCGCTCGCCGCCACCGGCGGTCCGGTCCGGGCCTGGGAGACAACGGACACCACCAGGGCGCCGGCCCCCGGCCACTGGTCGGACAGCGGGACGGTCCGGGCGTTGTGGCGGAGCTTCGGCTACCGGCCCCTGCGGCCCTGACGCGATGCGCCCGGCTCCGCCCGCACACCGTGCGTCGGGGCCGGGGCCCGCTCTCACAGGGGTGGCAGCCGCAAAGCTCCCCGGCCCTCACGCACCTTGCCGATCTCCCGTAGCGCGGCCACCGGCTCACCGCGCACGTCGGTCGTCACCACCACGGCCCGGTCACCCAGGCACCGCTTCTGGCCGTCCGGCCGCTCGCAGTAGAGGACGTACCCGGTGAGCCGGTCGACCGTTCCCGGCTCCAGCCGCCACACCCCCTGGAACTCACTCACCACCACATCCGGGTGCGACGCGCGTAGCCGCTTCCGCACAGCGGCCTGGACCGTCGCCGCGAACCTCTCCCGTGCTTCGAAGGGCTGGACGATCCGGGCGCTGCCCGTCGTGTCGATCCGCCCCCGCGAGGCGGAGTAGCTCGCGACGAAGTACGGCCGCGACTGCAGGGCGGCCAGCAGGGGCGTTTCGCCCAGCCGCATCGCGGTCGGCTCCGGCTTCCGGCCGGCCGGTCGGTGGCGGGCGACCGAGGGGGAAGCGATGTTCACCGAGGCACCCCGGGCGTGCGCGGTCCCACCGCTTTGCGCGTCGGCCTCCGTCCAGCGCCGGACACAGGTGCCGATGTCACGGAGTACCTGTGTCACCGTGGCGTTGGACGGCGAGGCCACGATCCACGGGGCTCCGGACGAGGGCTCCACCCCGATCACCTCGTGGCCGCAGTCGCCGAACGTGCTGATGAGGACCCGCAGCCGGGCCGCCTCGGACCGCCCGCCCGCCACGGCGTCGTCGAGGACCTTCTGGCAGGGGTGGGTGTTGCACGTCCCCGCCTCGGCGTCGACCCGGATCCGGACCACGGCGTCGGGATCATCGGCCACCGAGAAGGAGACCTCCGAACCGGCCGCCTGCGGGAACAGCTTGCGCGCCGCGACCACTTGGAGTAGCCCGGGGTAATGCGCGTCCGCCAGTTCCTCGGCGAACCGGCGGTCCTCCTTCGTGCTCAGCACCCCGCAGCCGCCGAGCACGAGCGCCACCGCGCACATCAGCGCACCGGTCAGCCCGGCCCCGAGTCTCCGCGTTCCCGACGATCCGTTCATGCCTGATCTCCTCGCCCCGCCCGCCCCCGGCACTCTCCCAGCGCGGCCCAGTTGTTCATCCGGTACGACCGTAGGGCGAGTTCGGGCCCGCGGGATGAGTACGCCTACTCACCGGGCAGGCCCGTCCAGCTCACGCATTGGCATGGACCTGTAAACGACTCTGGGCTACAGTCCGGAACGGCACAATCTGAGAGCGCTCTCAGACGAGACGCCTCCCGGACGCCTGCTGTTCCTCCCCCACTTCACCGGAACAACAGAAGGGCCAATGCCTTGAGACGCACCACAGCTCTGAGAACCGCACTGTCCGCCGTACTCCTCGCCGGAGCCTGGGCGGGCGCCGGATTCCCCTCCGCCTCCGCCTCCGACACCCCCGCCACCGCCGCCCGCACCGGCTCCGGCGCAGCCCCGGCGTCCGACGGGCTGCTGACCGCCATGCAGAAGGACTTCGGCCTGACGGAAAGCCAGGCGAAGGCGAGGCTCTCCGCGGAGAAGACAGCGGCCGCCATCCAGGGAAAGGCGAAGCGCGCCGCCGGAGACGCCTACGGTGGCTCCTGGTTCGACCCGTCGACGGGCGGTCTCACGGTCGCCGTCACCAGCGAGAAGCAGAAGGCGGCCGTACGGGCGACCGGCGCCGCCGTGCGCACCGTCACCCACACCGCGCGCAGCCTCGACGCAGTGAAGGCGCGGATCGACAAGTTCGACGCACCCACCGGCGTCAGCAGCTGGCACGTCGACCCCAGGGCAAACAAGGTCGTCGTCAACGTCGTCGCCTCCGCGCGTGATGACAACGATGTCCGCACGTTCGTCCAGAAGGCCCGCGAAACCGGACCGGTCGTGGTCGAACAGACCGCCGGGGCCCCGCGGACCTTCGCCGCCGGGACGGTGGGCGGCGACCCGTACTACACGGGCAACGTACGGTGCTCGATCGGTTTCTCCGTGTCCGGCGGATTCGTCACCGCAGGACACTGCGGACAGGCGGGTGCTGCCGTCAGCGGATGGGACGGATCGGCCATCGGCAACTTCCAGGGGTCCTCGTTCCCCGGCGACGACTACGCCTGGGTGAGCGTGGGCAACGGCTGGTGGACCGTTCCCGTGGTCATCGGCTGGGGCACCGTCTCGGACCAGCTCGTACGCGGCTCCGCCGCGGCTCCCATCGGCGCCTCGATATGCCGCTCCGGGTCCACCTCGCACTGGCACTGCGGCAACGTTCTGGCCACCAACGAGACGGTGAACTACAGCCAGGGCGCGGTCTACCAGATGACCAAGACCAGCGTGTGCGCCGAGCCGGGCGACTCGGGCGGCTCGTTCATCAGCGGCGACCAGGCGCAGGGGGTCACCTCGGGCGGCTGGGGCAACTGCAGTTCGGGTGGCGAGACCTGGCACCAGCCGATCAACGAGATCCTGAACCGGTACGGGCTGACGCTCCACACGGCCTGACGCACCACGCACCACGCACCACGCGCCCTGAGTTCCACAAGGCCCGAGCAGCGCTCCGGGTCCCGACGGGTCCAGATGGGTCCCGAGGGGCTGTGGGGCGGAGCACCCCGCTCCGCCCCACAGCCCCTTCGCGCGTGCCGCAGACCCTCCGGCGGGACCGGCGGGCCGCGAACGTTCCCGCACGGACCGGTCCACGCCCCACTCGCGTCCACCGGGGCACCCCTGCTCCCGGCTGCGACGACGACGGGGATCCGGCACCGCCCCCGGGACGTACACTCCACTCATGGGTCACATGGATGCGGTGAGGGAGTGCCTGCGACAGGCACCTCACCTGCTGTGCCCCGCCGCCACCCAGGCGCGTTGCCGCGCCCTGCACGGTCACGGCTGACCAGGACCCACCGCAGCCGGCCCGGCCGCGACGTCATACCGCCCCGGCCCCGCTCACCCGCTCCGCCACCGGAGTTCTCCAACCGCATTCGCTGCACACACAGCAGCACCCCACACCATGCGCGGCCCCCGCCGGGGGGCGCCCGCCCGCCCCCCCCCCGCGGGCCCCGGGGGGGGCCCGGCCCCGGGGGGGGTGGGGCCCCCCCGCTGTGGGTGG
>NZ_JBICXG010000023.1:0-55371 GCF_043200175.1 Streptomyces sp. NPDC048462 | reverse complement strand
TCCCCCCCCCCGCCCCCGTGTTTGCACCACCCTACCCCGGGCACCCCCCCCCCCCCCCCCCCCCCCGCGGCGCCCCCGGCGGGGGGGCCGCGCGGCAACCCCCGCGGGGGCCCCGGGCGGGGCCCCGGCCGCATCTTCGAGAGGACCCCGCATGAATCTGAGGGAGTTGCTGTCCGGGCACGATCACGAGGTCCTCCTCGGTGATCCTGAGACCCCGATCACCGCCGGAGCGTGCTTCGACGCCCATCGCGTGACCCCGGGTTCGCTCTACATCGCCGTGCCCGGCCACCTCGAAGGGGGGCCCGGGGCCGTCGGCCCGGCACTCGCGCGGGGAGCCGTCGCCGTGCTGGTGGACAGCGCGGCACCGGACATCCTGGCGGCGGTGCGGGCATCGGCCGGCGGCGCCTGCGTGGTGAGGGTCTCGGACACCCGTACGGCGGCCGCGGTCGTCACCTCCCGCTACTACGGAGAGCCCGGCCGGACCATGGACATGGTGGCCGTCACCGGCACCAACGGGAAGACCTCGGTCTCGTACATGGTCGAATCCGTGCTCAGGATCGCCGAGGGCGCCCGGGTCGGGGTGATCGGCACAGCCGGCAGCCGGATCGGTGACGAACTCATCCCGATGCCCCGCTCCGCCCTGAGCACACCGGAGTCACCTGACTTCCAGTACCTCCTGGGACACATGCGCGACCACGAGGTCGGCACGGTCGTCCTGGAGGCCACCTCGATGGGCCTGCTGCACCACCGGGTGGACCGGGCCTTCCTCGACGTCGGCATCTTCACCAACCTGACTCAGGACCACCTGGACGACCACGGCACCATGGAGAACTACCGCGACGCCAAGCTCCGCCTCTTCCAGGGGCTGTGCAGAAGCGCCGTGGTCAACGCGGACGACCCGGTGGGCGCGGCCATCGCCCCGACGATGCCGGGCAGGGTTGTCACGTACGGCATCGACAACGAGGCCGACTACCGGGCCACGGACCTGAGCATGAACGCCTTCGGGACCCGCTTCACCCTCCACCACGAGGGCGGCAAGTACCCAGCGGCGATCCCGGTCCCCGGACGCTTCTCCGTGTCCAACGCGCTGGCCTCCGTGGCCGCCTGCCACCTCCTGGGCCATGACCTCGCCGGACTGGTGGCCGCACTCGACCGGATGCCTCCGGTCCCCGGCCGGCTGGAGCGCTTCGAGACGCCGCGCGGCACCGCGGTGATCGTGGACTACGCCCACTCCCCGGACTCTCTGGACAAGGTCCTCGCCACCGTCCGCGACTTCTCGCGGGGAGGCAGGGTCATCACCGTCTTCGGCTGCGGCGGAGACCGCGACGTCACCAAGCGGGCCCGCATGGGCGAGATCGCCGGGACCCGCTCCGACCTCTGCGTCCTGACCTCGGACAACCCCAGGAACGAGGACCCCGAAGCGATCATGGACCAGATCGCACCGGGCCTGGAGGCCACCGGAACCAGGTTCGAACGCCGCGCGGACCGGCGCGCCGCGATCGCCTACGCCCTGGAGAACGCCGGACCCGACGACATCGTGCTGGTGGCGGGCAAGGGCAGCGAGCCGTTCCAGATCGTCGGCGAACAGCTGATCCCCTTCAGCGACATGGCGACCGTGCGCGAACTCGCCGCCCTCCAGGACTGACAACAGGCGCCCTGCCCCCGGCGGGCGGGGCGCCCAGGCCTACAGAGGCCGTCGGCAGCCTGAGATCGATGAACGGCACGCTGTCACCCGGAAGTACGTACCTCTCGGTCTCGACGAATCCGAGGCCCAGCGCGAACCGCAGTCCCTCGGGATTGGACTCCAGCACACAGGTCTCGATGACGTCGGCGCCGAGCCTTCGGGCTTCGGCCAGACCGTGCGCGTACAGCTGCCCGCCGAACCCCCGGCCGCGGTGGGCGGGCAGCACGCGCGCGATCACGGTGGCCGCCGACGAGTCCACGGCGGGCGGCCGTACGGTGGAGCAGCCCACCACGACGTCACCCAGATACGCGACCGCGAGCCGGTTGCGGCGGGACCGCTCGCCGACCTCCGGGAGGGAGAGGGCGGCGGTGGGAATGATCGTGTTGTGGACGTACTGCCACGCCACGAGCATGGCGTCGCCCTCGGCCCACTCGATACGGAGGTCGGTTGTCGCGGTCGTCGCACTCATCGCAGCAGGAAACCGCGCAGAGGGTGACGCGTCAAGCCGTGCCGGGCGGACGCGCGCTGACCGCCCGGCACCGGACAACCGGCCGGACCGGGATCAGGCGCCGAACCCGTGTGCGGTGAAGCCCGCCCGGCCCGCGAGCAGGGTCAGCTCCTCCACCCTCGCGGCTCGCAGGCACACCACCGGGTAGCAGTCCGATTCGATGTCGAGGACCGCCAACGCCGCACCGACGTCGCGGAAGTGCCGCCCGCAGGCCTCCAGGAACTCATAGGTCGGCAGCAGCATGTCGTCCGCCCCGACCAGTACCCAGGGATCCACCGACGGCTGGGACGCCAGCCCCCGCAGCCGGGCGCGGATCTCCTCGGAGCCCTCCTTCCGGTCCAGCTCCGCCAGCAGCCGGTGCTCGGCGAGCGCGTCGACGAGCGCTGTCCGGGCACCGGCCCGTCGATGCCGCGGTCCGCCAACGCGGCGCCATGGTCGCGCACGTACCCCGCAGGATCGTCGTGGGCGTGCAGGACCCGCGCGGCGACAGCCTCATGAGCCGGAGCGAGCAGGGCGGCGACAGCGGCCAGGGAGATGCGGGCTTCGTCGGCAGGGGACATGGTGAGCGCTCCTTCGGCAGCCGTGCGGCCGCGTCCGACAGAGTGAGGAGACGCCCTGTCCGGCGCCACGTGAAAACCCTGCCACAGGGGTACGACAACCGGCCCCGCACACCGGTCACAGCGCCCGCCCGGGACGGCCGCGCCGTCCCGGGCGGGCAGGGATCAGACCCCCGCGGCGCGCGCCGCCTCATACACCTCGGTCGCCACGTCGATGAACTCCGTGGCATCACGACACGTGCCCTGGAGGTCCAGCATCATCTCCGGAACCCCGGTCTCCGCGTGTGCCACCAGGTCCTCGACGATCTGCGCCACGCTTCCGTGGAACGGCTGCCGGCCGTCGCCCTCCACCGGCTTGGCGCTGTACCGCGCGTTGGCACGGACACAGACACCGAGCGGCCGCTCACGCCCCCGCTCGGCAGCGACGTCCCGCACCCGCTGCCACTGCTCGGCCAGCCGCGACGCCCCCGACGCGACGGGCATCCAGCCGTCGGCCCGGTCGACCAGCCGGCGAACGGCCCGGGGCCCGTTCGCCGCGAGCAGGACCGGGATGGGGCGAGCGGGTTTGGGCCCCACCTCGGACGGGGCGATCGTGGTGAGAGCCCCCTCGTACGCGACGGGGTCGGGACCCCAGACGGCCGCGCACACGTCGAGCAGCTCGTCCAGGACCGCGCCGCGCTGCTCGAAGGGAGCGACGGACGCGGCAGCGTACTCGTCCAGGGACCAGCCCGTGCCAAGACCCGCGATCACCCGGCCACCGCTGGCCGCGTCGAGTGAGGCGAGGGAACGGGCCAGCTGGAAGGGAACGTGGAGCGGCGCGACGAGAACGCTGGTGCCGAGCCGGGCGCGGCCGGTGGCCGCGGCGGCCAGCGTCAGGGTGATCAACGGGTCCGCGACGCTCCGGTACTTGTCCGGCCAGGCCAGCCCAGGGACCCCGTACAGCCCCTGGGTGGCCGGTTCGGGAAACAGGATCCGCTCGAAGACCCACAGGCTCTCGTACCCGGCCGCCTCCGCGGCCCGTGCCACGGCGGGGACGTCGCGGCCGATGTCGTACTGCCTCATCTGCGGAAGGCCAAGACCGAGCGGGATCGGCATACGTGTGACTCCCTCTGAGAGATGTATGGGACAACTACCTTACGGCGAACCCATAGTGACGGCGCGTCCTCTACGGAGAACCGACGCCCTGTGCCGAGAAGCGGTGGCTCCCCGAACCGACCCGGTACACCGCGCAGCCGTCCTCCTCGCGCAGGAACACCGCACGGGTGCGGTAGACGGACTTCGGGGCGTCGGCCGGGACCCACACCTCGGCGGTCGTGTTGGGAGGCACGGTGCACCGCAGATCGATGCCGCCCGAGCGCAGGCTCCAGTCCGTGGAGACGGGACCGTAGACCGAGGCGAACGTGGCGCGGGCCGATGTGACGGAGCCGCCCGGCCGGGGCCGGATGGCGATCTCGCGGTATCCGGGCCGGCCCGCCGCGATGCCGGCGATGTTCGCGTACATCCATTCACCGACCGATCCGTACGCGTAGTGGTTGAAGGAGTTCATGTCCGGGGTCTGGAAGCTGCCGTCGGGCTGGATGGAGTCCCAGCGCTCCCACATGGTGGTGGAGCCCTTGTCGATCTGGTAGCCCCAGCTGGGGAATGACCGCTGCTGGAGCAGACGGTAGGCGACATCGGTGTGCCCGGTGTCGGTCAGCACCGGCAGCAGCCTGGGCGTGCCGAGGAAGCCCGTCGACAGATGCCAGTCCTTGGCCTGGATCAGCGCGACGAGCCGGTCGGCCGCCGCCGTGCGCAGCGCGTCCGGCAGCAGGTCCATCGACAGGGAGAGGACGTAGGCCGTCTGCGTGTCGCCCTTCACTCTTCCCTCGGCCGTGACGTACGCGGCCTGGTACGCGGCGCGAATGCGCGAGAAGAGATCGAGGAACGGGGCCGGGTCCTCGCCCAGTTCCTTGGCCGTACGGGCCGCGAGGTCGGCGCTGTGCGCGAAGTACGCGGTCGCGATGACGTCCTTCGGTGTCTCGTCGGAGACGTTCAGCCAGTCGCCGTAACCACTGGCAGGCCGCAGCAGGCCGTCGCTGTTCTTCTCCAGGTACGTCAGCCAGGACCGGATGGACGGCCAGGCATCCTCGAGGACCTGCCGGTCCCCGTACGCCTGGTACAGCGACCAGGGGACCGTGACGCCCGCGTCGCCCCAGCCGGCCGCGCCGTTGCCGACGTTGCCGACGATGGGCGCCACGTCCGTGAAGGCGCCCTCGGCGGTCTGGGCGTCGCGCAGGTCCACCAGCCACTTGGTGAGGAATCGGGCCGACTCCATCGTGTAGGCCGCCGTCGGTGCGAAGACGTTGATGTCACCCGTCCACCCGAGACGCTCGTCGCGGGCGGGCGTGTCCGTCGGGATGGAGAGGAAGTTGCCGCGCTGGCCCCAGGTGATGTTGCTGTGCAGCTTGTTGAGCATGGGGACGTCGGTCTCGAACTCGAAGGTGAACGGAGCGGACGTGTGCATGACGCGGCCGGTCAGCGCACTGGCCGGGGGAGTGCCGGGCAGGCCGGTCACCTCGACGTAGCGGAATCCGTGGAAGGTGAAGCGCGGTTCGTACGTCTCGGCGCCGCCGCCCCTGAGGATGTAGGTGTCGGTCGCCGCGGCGCTGCGGAGATTCGCGGTGTAGACGGTGCCGTCGGGGTTCAGGACCTCGGCATGCCTCAGCCGCACCGTCGTGCCCGCCTTGCCGGAGAGGCGCAGCCGTACCGAACCGACCATGTTCTGGCCCAGATCGAAGACGAAGACGCCCGGCGAGGGCTCGGTCACCTTCCTGGCGGGCAGCTCCTTAGCCACCCGGACCGGACCGTCCACCTGCGCGACGACCAGTCGGGGCGCGCTCTCGACCGCGCCGGTGACCCCGGACCAGCTCCGGTCGTCGAAGCCGGGCGAGGTCCAGCCGGCGGTCTCCTTGCGCGCGTCGTACGTCTCCCCGCCCAGCAGATCGGCGGAGAGGATCGGCCCCGAGGCGGCCCGCCAGTCCGTGTCCGACGTGATGCGCCGGCTCGTCCCGTCCGTGAACTCGATCTCCAACTGGGCCAGCAGCGAAGGGCGCTCACCGTACTGATGGGGCCCGAACATGCCGACACTGCCCGCGTACCACCCCGGCGCCACAAAGGCGCCGATGGCATTCGCGCCGGACCGCAGGAGCGCGGTGACGTCGTACGTCTGGTACTGGACGCGCTCGCGGTAGTCCGTCCAGCCCGGAGCGAGCTGATCGCGCCCCACGCGGTGCCCGTTGAGATGGGCCTCGTACAGACCGAGAGCCGTGGCGTACAGGCGGGCCCGTGCGATCTTCTTGCGCGGCAGCTTGAACGCGCGGCGCAGCTGGTTGGCCGCGAACACGGCCGGCACGACCTTGCCCCAAGGCCCGCCACCCCAGGCGGCCGCCTCCTTGGCCGCCGGCCAGCCGCTGTCGTCGAAGCCGGCCCCGCGCCAGCCGTCGGCGGGTTCCTCGTCCGCCGCCTTCCAGGAGGCGTCGGTGACGACGCTCTGTTCGCCCGATGCCGTGCGCAGGCTGAGGGCGGCGATCAGACCGGCGGCCCCTTCGCTCGCGTTGGCCGCCGACACCGCGAGGACGTTGGGTCCCGCACGCAGCTGCGCGAGCACGTCGACCACCGCGGGGCGGCGCCAGCCGTCGTGGTCGGTCGCCAGGTCCGTACGCGCGACCTCGGTGCCGTTCACGGAGACCGTGTACACGTTGTCCGCGCTGATGGCGAGGGCCGCCGCGGTGATCCCGTCCGCGACATCGAAGGTGTGCCGGAACCAACGGGTGCCCTCCGGCGCGCTGCCGGCCGGATCGCCCTCGGGGAACCAGATCCAGGAGCTGTGCTCCAGCGACGGTGCGTCGGTGAGGTCCGGGGGAGCGGACACCCATGCGGCGGACCATTCGGCGGGATCCATCAGGCCGGTCTCCCACCACGAGGGCGCGCTCCAGCCGGACTCGCCACCGGCCGTGTCCCACACCCGTACGGACCAGTGGTAGCGCGTACGGGGTTTGAGCCGGGGCCCCGCGTACGGGACGAGGACGGACTCGCCGGACATCACCTTCCCGCTGTCCCAGACGTCCGGGCGCGACAGACCGGACTGGCTGGACGCGACCCGGACCTGATAGGCGCTCTGCTGGACGTCCGGCGCCGCCGAGGCGATCGGCCAGCTCAGCCGGGGGTGTTGCGCGTCGAGGCCCAGGGGATGCGACACGTACTCGACGGTCGGGCCGGTAACGCGTGGTGCACCGCGCCGTACCGGTGTCCGGTCGGGCACCGGCGCCGGTGCCGCCACGGCCGGTGCGACTCCGGCTGCCACGGCGCCCACCGTGGCAGCAGCGCTCGTCAGGATGTTCCGCCTGCTGATCAATGCGGCCCCTCACACAGAAGTGATGAATCGATTCATTGAATGGTCGTAGCTGAAGGTAGGGGCGTGGGAGGTGCGGGTCAATGAGCGTGCAGCGGGTTTCTCGCCGAAGCTGCGGCCGGACGCGTGTGCCTCATGTGCTTTGCCGCGCAGATGGGTTTGGCAATTGAACGGTTTCAATGGCTGGAAGTGATCTGCGCGGAGGATTGCTCCGCGAACCCTGCGGGAATCCCTGCCCGTTCACCGGATCAGGGTGATCGACATCCGGCGTGCAAGAGGCCGCCCCGGGGTGCGGCCGGCGGCCCTGGTGGGGCAAGTCTCAGTCGCCATGGACCCTCTGCACCAGCACGGAGGCGTGGCCGCACGAACCAGCGGTCATCGACGGTACGTGACGGTGCGCCACCTCGTGCGCGGGAGGCGGGCCGACCGCGACGCGCCTCCCGCGTCCATCGGCAGGCTGCCGCCGTCGCTCAGCGGCCGGGCTGCCCGGGTGTACGACGCAGCAGCTCCGACAGCTTCCGCCGAGGGGGCCGGGCGGTGAGGTCGCCGCCGCGGGACTGTCCGGCCACGAGCACGCGCAGGGCGGTGGGAACCCCGGTCTCCGGCGCCGGACGAATCCTGATGTCGCCGCTGCTGCGTTCCAGGCCGTCGGCGTCGACCACGATTCCGGGCCTGGTGACCAGGATCAGGTTCCCCCCGATCCGCAGGTCCACCTCGATGTGCAGGGTGCTGTGGGTGATCAGCGCGTCGGTGAAGTCGAGCTTCGCGTCGCAGAACATCAGACGGATCTCCATGCGGCGCGGAACCAGCCACCGTCCGGTGCGTGAGACATCACCGAAACGCTGGTCGATCCGGATGAGATCCTTGGCCTGCGAGGGCATTCCCTCGGAGGGCAGGTCGGCGGTCAACCGGGCCAGCTCGCCCGCGGTGCGGGCGGACAGTGCCGCGTCCAGGCGCTCGTCCAGCTCGCCGGCGGTGAGCCGGCCGTCGCCCGCGGCCACCTGGAGGATCTCCACCACCTGGTCCCGGTCCTTGTCCGATGCCCGCATGTCGGGCGGCCTTGTGCTGGGCTCGGAGGAGTCGCCGGTCGGACTGAGTTCACCCGTCATACCGGCATTCTGGTGCACCGTCCGGAGCGTCGCAACGTTGGCGATCACCCTCCTCACGAGCGCAGAACCACCGGACGGCTCCGGCGGGTTCGGACGCTTCCGTTGTGCGAGGCGGTCGGACCGCCGTGCTGCCGCCCGATGCCGTACGTGTGCCGCTGTCGCTCATTTACCCAACCCGATTCCCATCGAACGCAGTTGGATGCCAACGGGCGCCATTCTGTCCTGGGTCGAGGGCCGCTGAGTCCTCTTCGGTTCGGCGCGGGTACTCCTGCGACCCGGCCTTGGCTGGGCAGAGGTAGGAGCTGTCGGTGCAATGCGTGAATTCAAGTGCGCCAAGGGATGTTCGAAGTTGTGAGGCGTGGGGGCCTTCGGTGCGGACCGGGCGTATTCGCGTAGAAACTGCGTTTCTACGCGCGGGATGTGGCTGAACCCGCCTCCGATCGGCTGGCCGTCCGGCTGACGCACCGTTTCCGACGCCCGTCGTGGTGGGTGACTGTGAGTGGGTTCGTCGGACTGAGATCCGATGTATGGATCTTTCGGTGGAGCGGCGGCGGGTGAGTCCGCTCGCGTGCGACAACTGTCGGCGGTGCGCGGACCGTTGACAAAAGTGTGACCTGCTAGAAACCTGTCACCTCAACGCCGCAAAAAATTGACCAGATCACTCAAAATACTAGGCAATGAGCGTGAGTTTTCCGGCAGGTGGCTCTCTCTCCTTCCTGCCGGCGTACCTGATCGCCCCCCATCGGTGCACCGGCAGCCCACACCCCGGCCCTGACCGACCGCATGACGCACCCGCGTCACGCGGTCGGTGACGCGTCGTCGTGCCCTCCCGGTCCCGCAGCCCCACGGAACAGAGGACAGCATGAGATGGAAGCAGTTCAGATGGCGGTTCCTCATCGGCGCGGTCACAGCCGCGTTGATGACGGTCGGGATCCTGCCGGTCACCGCGTCAGCGGCCGTTCAGGGCCCCGACCTCGCTCTCGGTAAGCAGGCGACGGCCAGCGCCTCGAACGGCGCCTACTCGGCGTCGAACGTCACCGACGGCAGCCAGCAGACGTACTGGGAGAGCCCGGGTACGTTCCCGCAGTGGGTGCGGATCGACCTCGGGGCCCGGTTCGACGTCGACCAGGTGGTGCTGAAGCTGCCGAACACCTGGGAGGCGCGGACCCAGACGCTCTCCGTCCAGGGCAGCGCGGACGGGAGCGCCTTCAGTACCCTTTCCGCCTCGGCGGCACGAGTGTTCACGCCGTCGGCCGGCAATGCCGTGACCATCGGCCTCACCGCGAAGCAGACGCGTTACATCCGGGTGCAGGTGACGGCCAACACCGGCTGGAACGCCGCACAGCTCTCCCAGGTGGAGGTCTACGGACAGGACGGTGGCGACGACCCCGGCCCGGGACCGGCGGTCGGATCCAACCTGGCGCTGAACAAGCCGATCGAAGCCTCCTCGTACACGCAGAACTTCGTCGCGGCCAACGCCAATGACGACAAGACCGGCACGTACTGGGAGTCGAACGGCTACCCCTCGACGCTCACGGTGAAGCTCGGCGCCGACGCCGACCTCGAAGCCGTCGTCGTCAAGCTTTCCCCGGACCAGGCCTGGGCGGCCCGGACCCAGGGCCTGCAGGTGCTCGGCCGCTCCCAGTCCGCCACCGGCTTCACCTCGCTGAAGGACAGGGCCGACTACGCGTTCAGCCCCACCGGCAACGAGAACACGGTGACCATCCCGGTGACCGGGCGGTACGCGGACGTACAGCTCAAGTTCTTCTCCAACACCGGTGCTCCCGGTGCCCAGGTCGCCGAGGTCCAGGTCGTCGGCACCGCCGCGCCCAACCCGGACCTGACCGTCTCCGCACTGACGTGGTCGCCGTCCTCGCCGTCCGAGGCGGACGACGTGACCGTGACCGCCACCGTACGCAACACGGGTACGGCGCCGGCCGCCGCGACGACGGTCGATGTCAGCCTAGAAGGAGCGGTGGCCGGCAGCGCACCGGTGGGCGCCCTTGCCGCCGGCGCCTCGGACACCGTTTCGGTCAAGGTCGGCAAGCGGCCGATGGGCAGCTACAGCGTCTCGGCCGTGGTCGACCCGACCGACACGGTCATCGAGCAGGACAACACCAACAACAGCCGCACCGCGGCCTCGAAGCTCGTCGTCTCGCAGAGCCCCGGCCCCGACCTGGAGGTCGTCGGCATCACCTCCAGCCCGTCGAATCCCGCGGTGGGCTCCGCAGTCACCTTCACCGTGTCCGTGCACAACCGCGGCACCACGGCCGTGAGCGCGTCGACGGTCACCCGTCTCCTCGTGGAGAGCACCACGCTGAACGGCACGACCGGCGCGATCCCCGCGGGAGGAACGGTCACGGTCCCGATCGGCGGGAGCTGGACCGCGAAGAGCGGTGGCGCGAACCTGACCGCCACCGCCGACGCGACCGGCACTGTCGCCGAGACGAACGAGAACAACAACGTCTACTCGCGCTCCATCGTCGTCGGCCGGGGGGCCGCGGTCCCGTACACCGAGTACGAGGCGGAGAAGGGTGACTACCAGGGCACGCTGCTGACCTCGGACAAGGAGCGCACCTTCGGCCACACCAACTTCGCCACCGAGTCCTCGGGCCGCCAGTCGGTGCGGCTCAACTCCACCGGCCAGTACGTCGAGATCACCTCGACCGTCCCGTCCAACTCGATCGTCGTCCGCAACTCCGTCCCCGACTCCGCCGCAGGCGGTGGGGCAGAGGCCACGCTCAGCCTGTACGTCAACGGCACCTTCGCCCGCAAGCTGACCCTTTCCTCCAAGCACAGCTGGCTCTACGGCGACACGGACAGCCCCGAGGGTCTGACCAACCGGCCGGGCGGTGACGCCCGCAGGCTGTTCGACGAGTCCAACGCCCTGCTGGGCCAGAACTACCCCGCCGGTACGAAGTTCCGGCTCCAGCGCGACGCGGGCGACTCGGCGTCCTTCTACATCATCGACCTCGTCGACCTGGAGCAGGTGGCTCCGGCGGCCGCCCAGCCGGCCGGGTGCACCTCGATCACCAACTACGGAGCCGTCCCGAACGACGGGATCGACGACACGGACGCCATCCAGCGGGCCGTGACGGCCAACCAGAACGGTGACATCAGCTGCGTGTGGATTCCGCCGGGGCAGTGGCGGCAGGAGCAGAAGATCCTCACGGACGACCCGCTGAACCGGGGCCAGTACAACCAGGTCGGCATCAGTGACGTCACGATCCGGGGTGCCGGCATGTGGCACTCGCAGCTGTACACGCTGACCCCGCCGCAGGACGCGGGCGGCATCAACCACCCGCACGAGGGCAACTTCGGCTTCGACATCGACGACAACACCCAGATTTCCGACATCGCGATCTTCGGCTCCGGCACCATCCGGGGCGGTGACGGCAACGCCGAGGGCGGCGTCGGTCTCAACGGCCGCTTCGGCAAGGACACCAAGATCACCAACGTGTGGCTGGAGCACGCGAACGTCGGCGTGTGGGTCGGCCGCGACTACGACAACATCCCGGACCTCTGGGGACCGGGTGACGGCGTCGAGTTCACGGGCATGCGTATCCGCAACACCTACGCGGACGGCATCAACTTCGCCAACGGCACCCACAATTCATCGGTCTTCAACTCCTCCTTCAGGAACACCGGAGACGACTCGCTGGCCGTCTGGTCGAGCAAGTACGTGAAGAACCCGTCGGTGGACATCGGCCACGACAACCACTTCCGCAACAACACGATCCAGATGCCCTGGCGGGCCAACGGCATCGCGGTCTACGGCGGTTACGGCAACACGATCGAGAACAACATCGTCTCCGACACCATGAACTACCCGGGCATCATGCTGGCGACGGACCACGATCCACTGCCGTTCTCCGGGGAGACGCTGATCGCCAACAACGAGCTGTTCCGTACGGGCGGCGCGTTCTGGGGCGAGGCCCAGGAGTTCGGTGCCATCACGCTGTTCGCGTCCGGTCAGGACATCCCGGGGGTCACGATCCGGGACACCGACATCCACGACTCGACCTACGACGGGCTCCAGTTCAAATCGGGTGGCGGTTCCGTGCCCGGAGCGAAGATCTCGAACGTCCATATCGACAATTCCGTCAACGGCTCGGGAATCCTGGCCATGGGAGGCGCCAGGGGCAGTGCGACCCTGAGCAATGTGACCATCAGCGGCTCGGCCGACGGCGATGTCGTGGTCGAACCCGGTTCACAGTTCGTCATCAACGGCAGCGCCGGCAAGGCGTCCGCCAAGAAGTAGCTCCGGTCCTCGCACCGGACACGACCGGCCTCCGGCCGGCACGCCATGGGGACGTGCCGGCCGGAGGTACGTCCCCATGGCGTGCCGGCCATGATCACGCTCCGGTGCGCCTCAGGCGCGGAGGGCCTCGCGGAGGTGTCCGGCGAACTCGGCGGGATGCGTGCTCAGCCCGGTGTGCCCGCCGGGGAAGTGCCGGAGCCCCGTGCCGAGGTGCTCGGCCAGGAGGGCGGCCGGACGGTAGGGCAGCTCACCGCGTGAGTCCTGCCCGCACGCGAGAACGAGCCGGTCCGACAGCGCCTCCAGCCGGCTGACGTCCGGGGCGTAGGACATGAAGGCCGGGACGATACGCCCGACGAAGTAGGGCAGGTCGGCCATCGTCCGCTCGGCCCGCGCCGCCGCTTGCGGCGGCAGCCCGATTCCGGCCGCCGGCCCGGTGGTGTCACCTTCCTTCCGCAGCCCCGCCGCGAACAGCGCCATCGCCGGACCGAGCCCCTCCACACGGAACGTCTCGGTGACACGCGCGACGAGCGCGCGATGCGCGGGTGCGTCCGGAAGGAGCTCCACCATCGGCGGCTCGTGCGCCACGACGCGTTCGACGTCTTCGGCGTGGGCGGTCAGCAGGTGCACGGCGACGATCGCGCCCGAACTGGAGCCGAAGACACGAGCGGGCTCACCGGGCGAGAGCAGCCGCAGCAACCGGAAGGCGTCATCGGCGTGCTCGGCCACCCGCTGTTCGGCCCCGGGGTCGTCGAGTCCGCTGCGGGACATGCCGCGTGGGTCGAAGGTCGCGACGGTGTACTCGGCGGCCAGCTCGCCGGCGATCGGGTCGAATGACGCCGCGCCGCCCGTCCCGCCCGGAATCAGCAGCAGAAGCGGACCGCGGCCGCGTACCTCGTAGTGCAGGCTCGCGCCGTCCACACGGAGGCTGCCGATGGCCGGTTCCGTCATGCGGAGTCCCCTTCCCGGGCCGGGGGCCAGTGCTCCAGCAGGGTGTGCAGGGCATCGAGCGCCCGCACCCAGGAGTCCTGGGGTGAACGCGCGTGCCCGAAACCGCCCGAGGCCTCCAGGGCGACGAACCCGTGGAAGGTGCTGCGCAGCAACCGCACCGCGTCGGTCAGGTCGGGCTCCGCGAGTCCGTAGCCGCGCAGCATGCCGTAGGTCAGCTCGACCGCGCGCCGCGGTCCGGGCGCCTTCGCCGCCAGTTCGGGATCGATCTCCATGGGGGTCTGCGTCGCCGTGTAGCGGCCCGGATGTTCGTGGGCGTACTCGCGCCAGGCGTCCGCGAACGCGACCAGCGCGTCCCGGCCCGCCCGCCCGGCGGTCGCCTCCGCGATACGCATGGTCTTCTCGTCCGCCGCGAGCAGCGCGATCCGCCCACGCAGATCGTCAAGACCGCGGACGTGCGTGTAGAGGCTCGCGTCCTTCACGCCGAGCCGCCTTGCCACCTGAGACATGGTCACCCGTTCGAGCCCGGCCTCGTCCGCCAGCTCGGCACCCGCGATCGTCACCCGCTCGACTGTCAGTCCGGCCCTCGCCATGCGCCCTCCCAAGATCCTAAGGTTCCTAGATATAACCTAGGGCCACTAGGTTCGGCAACCCGGGTTGCCTGCCGGAGCGACTCGTCGCGAGCCCGCCGGTGAGCGAGAAATAAACGAAAAGAATACTAAGTAACCCACATCGGGGACAGCGGGGCTTCCTCCTATTTCCTCCGGACCGAACGTCCGGTTCAATGATCTCGGAGATCAGTCGAGGCGCTCGGGGGGAAATCTCATCAAGTCACCGGTCGAGGATTGAAGCCGCTGAGAGCGGAAAAGAATATATCGGGCTGCAGCGGGACGCCTCGTACGAGGCCATCGCATCGAATCAGTCTGAATCCTCGGCTACCCACATTCACCGTCCAGGGTACGTGGGTGCTTGCCATTCATTTTCCGTACGTCCCTGGGGTCTTCGGCTTGCGTGTCAAGTCGATGTCCCCTGGTTCCCCTTGCGTCGTCGCAGGCGGCGCGGTCGGTCAGCATTTCCATGGGAGGTGTTTCGGGTGTACGAATACGAAGGGCGCGCCGACGGCTTCATGCGCCCCGCGCGACGATTATCGAACGGGCTCCATCGGCAGCGAATTATCCGTTCGCTCGCTTATCCTCTGCTCCTGGCGGCCACCCTCGGAGTGGCTTCCGGTTCGCTGATACTGCACTGGGATCCCGGCCGGGTCAGCCCGCTTTTCCTGGTGGGCACTCTCATCTACCTGGCGATCCTCGAAAGGCTGATCCCGCACCGTCGGGACTGGCATCCCAGCCGGGCGGAATGGCGTTGGTACGGCGTCTACTTCCTCCTCACCATGGCCGGCAGCGCACTGGCGCAGCTCGGGGTGACGACCGCGGTCGGGAGGCTCGCACCGGCCGATCCGGCACTCCCGCTGTGGGCCGAGATCCCGGCCGCCCTGCTGAGCGGTTCGCTGGCCAGCTACCTGGTACACCGGCTGGGGCACGCCAACCCGCTGCTGTGGCGGCTGCACGGTGTGCACCACGTACCGCAGAAGGTCAACGTCGCGAACAACGGCGTCAACCACGTGCTGGACATCGTCCTGGCCCAGGGCGCCGTCCAGCTCACCCTGGCACTGGCTGGATTCTCCCGTGAGTCCGTGCTCGCCACGGGCCTGTTCGTGGCCGCGCAGGGCTACTTCGTCCACGCCAACATCGACGTACGCATCGGCAGGCTCAACCATTTCCTGGCCAGCCCCGAACAGCATCGTCTGCACCACAGCACGGATCTGTCCGAAGCGGGCCATTACGGCTCCGACCTGTCGTGCTGGGACCACTTCTTCGGAAGTTTCACCTGGCGGTCGGGCCGTGAGCCGGCCGAGGTCGGACTCAGCGACCCCACCTCCTTTCCCGGAACCGGCGAGATTCTCGGGAGCCTTCTCCACCCGTGGCGCCGTGCGAAGACGCCCGGGGGCGAGACCGGCTGACCCCGGGGCCCCGGGCCCGCACCACAGACTTCGGCGCTGCCTCCCGGCAGCGTGACCACCTGATGAGGAGTGTGCGAACTTGGCTGACGCGATCACTGATGCTTCAACGGGCAAAGTGGCGATCATCGGTATCGGCTGCCGCTTCCCCGGCGAGGCATCGGACCACCGGACCTTCTGGCAGAACCTGCTGGACGGCAGGGACTGCGTCATCCCGACACCCGCGGACCGCTACGACGTCACCACACTCAGGAGCGGACACCGGGACAAGCCCGGCCGCCTCGTGGGCGGCAGGGGCGGATACATCGAGGGCTTCGACGAGTTCGAACCGTCCTTCTTCGGCATCAGCCCGCGCGAGGCCGACCACATGGACCCCCAGCAGCGCAAGCTCCTGGAGGTGGCCTGGGAAGCCCTGGAGGACGGCGGCCAGCGGCCCGCAGACCTGGCGGGCAGTGACACGGCCGTCTATGTGGGCGCGTTCACGCTCGACTACAAGATCCTGCAGTTCGCGGATCTGGGCTTCGGGACACTCGCCGCCCACACCGCCACCGGCACGATGATGACGATGGTGTCGAACCGGATCTCGCACTCCTTCGACTTCCGCGGCCCCAGCCTCTCGGTCGACACCGCGTGCAGCTCTTCCCTGGTCGCCGTCCACCTGGCGTGCCAGAGCCTGAACAGAAGAGAGAGCGGACTCGCCCTCGCGGGCGGCGTGCTGCTGCACATGGCGCCGCAGTACACCATCGCGGAGACGAAGGGCGGATTCCTGTCGCCGGGCGGTCACTCCCGCACCTTCGACGCCTCGGCCGACGGGTACGTCCGCGCGGAGGGCGTCGGCCTCGTCGCGCTCAAGCGGCTGGAGGACGCGCTGCGGGACGGGGACCCGATCCACGCGGTGATCGCCGGCAGCGGGGTCAACCAGGACGGCCGGACCAACGGCATAACGGTTCCCAACGGCGAGGCCCAGGTCTCACTCGTGCGCCGGGTCTGCGCCGAAGCCGGCATCACCCCCGGGGATCTGCAGTACATGGAGGCGCACGGCACCTCGACCCCCGTGGGCGACCCGATCGAGGCCAACGCCCTGTCCCGGGCACTCGCCATCGGACGCGCCCCGGGAGCCGCCTGCTTCGTCGGCTCGGTGAAGGCCAACATCGGGCACACGGAGTCCGCTGCCGGGATCGCCGGACTGATCAAGACCGCCCTCGCCCTCAAGCACCGCCTGATCCCGCCCCACATCAACCTCGAAAGGATCAACCCCGCCATCGACCGCGGTTCCTCCCCGTACGACATCCCGGCCAGGGTGACGGACTGGCCCGAGCACGAGGGACCCGCACGGGCCGGAGTGAACGCCTTCGGTTTCGGCGGGACCAACGCGCACGCGGTCCTGGAGGAGGCACCCGCGCACACGGCGCGCGCCGAGAGCCACCGGCGCCCCAGGACGTCACCGTCCGTCGTCCGGCCGCCGGAGCGCACCTGGAGCATTCTGCCCCTGACCACACGTCACCCGGACGCCCTCCCGCAGCTGGCGCGGGGGATCAGCCGCGAGCTCGCCGGAGGCCACGGCCCCGCCGTCGCACTCGACGACCTCGGCCACACGCTCGCCCACCGGCGCCAGCACCTCGAGTCGCGGCTCTCCGTCGTCTACTCCTCCAAGGAGTCCCTGGAGGAGGCGCTGGAGACATACCTGCGGGGCGAACCGCATCCCCGGGTGGCCCAGGGGCGGCAACTGGACGCCCCCGACCGGCGCCTGGTCTGGGTGTTCACCGGCATGGGCCCGCAGTGGTGGGCCATGGGCCGGGGCCTGCTGGCGAGCGAGCCGGTGTTCCGGGACGCGGTCACCGCGTGCGACCGGGAGATCCGGAAGATCGCCGGGTGGTCCCTGATGGACGAGATGGCCGCCGACGAGAGCCGGTCGCGGATGGCGGAGACCTGGCTCGCACAGCCCGCCAACTTCGCCGTACAGATCGGCCTCGCGGCCCTGTGGCGCTCGTACGGCATCCACCCGGACGCCGTGGTCGGGCACAGCACCGGCGAGATCGCGGCCTTCTACGAGGCGGGCGTCTACTCCCTGGAGGACGCGGTCAGGATCGCCGTCCACCGCAGCCGGCTCCAGCACACCCTTTCCGGGACGGGCACCATGCTCGCCGTCGGACTGCCCGAGGCCGAGGCCGACCGCCGGGTGCGCCCCTACGGGGACCGGATCTCCGTGGCCGCCGTCAACAGCCCCGGCTCGGTCACCCTGGCCGGGGACGGGACGGCGCTGGCAGCGCTGGCCGACGAACTGCGCACCGAGCAGGTCTTCACCAAGTTCCTCGCGGTGGAGGTACCTTACCACAGCGCCGCGATGGACCGGATCAAGGACGAACTCCTCACCGCGCTCGCCGGCATCGAGCCCCGTCCCGCCACGGTCCCGGTTCACCTCACCGGCCAGGAGGGTGTCGCGGAGCACGTCGAGCTCGATGCCGCCTACTGGTGGAAGAACGTCCGCGACCGGGTGCGCTTCCACGCCGCCGTGGACCGGCTGGCCGACGACGGCCACCGGCTGTTCCTCGAAATCGGCCCCCACCCGGTCCTCGGGCATGCCATCCGCGAATGCCTGGAGGCAAAGGGCCGCACCGGCGTCTCGGTGCCCTCGGTGCGCCGCGCGGAGGACGAACCCGAGCGCTTCGCCCTCTCCCTGGCGACGCTGCACAACCTCGGGCTCGACATCGCGTGGGACGAACTCCAGCCCGCAGGGCGGACGGTCCCGCTGCCCCGCTACCCCTGGCGCCGCGACCGCCACTGGACGGAGCCCGAATCCGTCGCACAGGTCCGCCTCGGTCTGCTCGACCATCCCCTGCTGGGCCGCCGCACGGACCACACCGACCCGACCTGGCAGGCCCGGCTGGACACCGAGAGGCTGCCGTACCTCGCCGATCACCGCATTCAGGAATCCGTGGTCTTCCCCGCGGCCGGCTACCTGGAGATGGCCGCACAGGCCGTACGGGAGCTGACCGGGGGCACGGACGTCGGACTGTCCGACATCGATCTGCGCAAGGCGCTCTTCCTGGCCGAGGACGAGGCCCGCACGGTCCACCTCTCCGTTTCGCTGGAGGACGGCGCCTTCGTCGTCGCGTCGGCAGCGGCGGGGCCCGAGGCGGACCGGGTGGTGCACGCGAGCGGAGTGGTCCGCACCGCGCAGCGCCGCTCGGCGGGGCCGCCGCTGCACGCCGGCCCGATCAGGGAACGCTGCCCGCGCCGGCTGGACAACCAGGAGTGCTACACGGCGCTGGCCGCGCTGGGCTACCAGTACGGCCCCGCCTTCCGGGCCATCGAGGAGGTCTGGATCGGCACGGACGAGGTGCTGGCGCGGATCGCTCCGCCCGCAGCTATCGGAGGCGGAGCGGCGGACCACCATATCCACCCGGTCCTGCTGGACGCCTGCTTCCAGGCCCTGCTGACGCCGCAGCTCCTGGCCGGGACGACACCGCCGCCGGGCACCGGCATCCGGTTACCCCTGTCGCTCGACGAGATGAGCGTGTCACCCGTCGGTGACCAGCCCCTTTGGGTGCACGGCACGGTGCGCCGCCAGGATGGCGACGCACTGGTCGGTGACCTCGCGCTGTACGCCGAGGACGGGACGGCGCTGGGCCGCATGCGGGGGTTCCGCGCGGCCGACGTGGAGAAGGCCTCGGGGGCCGTCTCCCGGAGCACCGTCGACTCCTGGCTCGCGGAACCCGTCTGGACCGACCGTCCCTGGGCGGCGGCCTCCGGGGCGGTCGCCCAGGGGCCCGGCCCGGACGAGCCGCAGGACTGGCTGGTCCTGGCGGACAACGGGGGAGTGGGGGACGCCTTCGCGGAACTGGTGACCGCGCGGGGCGATCGCTGCCGCACGGTACGGCTGGACGACTTCGACGACCGGCCCGCAGGCGCCGGCGAATTACCCGGTGCACCGGACTGCGGCGCGAGGCTGGAACAGCTCTTCGCCGGACTGGACCGCGACGGCGCGGCCTTCCGAGGCACGGTCGTGCATCTGTGGAACCTGGATCTGCCCGGCATCGCCGACTCCGAGCGCCAGGATCTGGCACGGGCCGCGGACACCGGGGCCTACTCCCTGGTCGCGCTCGCGCGGATCCTGCTGGCCCGGCAGACCGGCGGACGGCTGCACGTGGTCACCCGCGGCGCCCAGCCCGTGTCACCGGGGGAGGCGCCCGAACCGCTCGGCGCGCCCGCCTGGGGCGTCACGCGCGTGCTCCGGCACCAGGAGCTGGCCGGCCACCGGGGCAAGCTGGTCGACCTCGACCCCGATCGGGAACCCGGCGCGCCCGGCGTCCGGGCGGAGGCCGAAGCGCTGCTGCGCGAGTTCCTCAGCGACGACGAGGAGGAAATCGGACTGCGCGGCGACCGCCGGGCGACCAGCCGCATCCGGCCCGCCGACGGTCTGACGAGGCCACTGCCGCTGCGCCTGCGGGGGGACGGAAGCTATCTCGTCACCGGGGCCTTCGGGGCACTCGGACGGCTGCTGTGCCGGACGCTGGTCAAGCGCGGAGCCCGCCGTCTCATCCTGATGAGCCGGACACCCGTACCCGCGCGCGACACATGGCGGGAGACCGACCCGGCGACGGCGCAGGGCAAGGCCGTGGCGCTCCTGCGGGAGCTGGAGGCCGCAGGAGCGCAGACGGTCCTGGCACCGGTCGACGTGACCGACGAACAGGCCCTGACCGGTTGGCTCGACGAGCACCGGCGGGGCGGGGCGCCGCCCGTGCGCGGCGTGTTCCACCTGGCAGGACAGGTGCGGGACAGGCTCGTCGCCGACATGGACCGCGCCACGTTCGACGCGGTCCTCGACCCGAAGGCCGTCGGCGCCTACCTGCTGGACAAGCACCTGCGGGACGAGCCGCTCGAACACTTCGTGCTCTTCGCCTCGATCGCCTCGCTGCTGACGACCGCGGGCCAGACCAACTATGCGGCGGGCAACGCCTTCCTGGACGCGCTGGCCCATCGGCGCCGTGCGCACGGCCTGCCGGCACTGAGCCTCGACTGGGGCCCCTGGGCCACGGGCATGATCGAGGAACTGGGCCTGGTCGACCACTACCTCCACAGCCGGGGCATGAGCTCGCTGTCCCCGGAAGCCGGGATGAGCGTCCTGGAACGCGTCATCGGACAGGACCGGGCACAGCTGCTCGTCGCCACGGTCGTCGACTGGCAGACCTTCCTGGCCTGGTACGACTCACCGCCTCCGCTGGTCACCGAACTGGCCGAGGCCGCCCAGGAACACGCCGCGGATGAGGGCGGCGGATTCCTCGACGCCTTCCGCGACGCCGGGGAGGCGGAGCGCCGCCGCTTGGTCATCGACCGGTTCACGGCGCTCACCGCCACGGTCCTGCGCACCGCCGCGCACGAGATCGACCCCGCCGCCGGGCTCACCGGACTGGGGCTCGACTCGCTCCTCGCGATGGAGCTCCGCGCCAGGACGCAGGCCGATCTCGGTATCGCCCTGCCGGTCGTCGCCCTGCTCAGCGGCGCCTCCGTCGGGGAGCTGGCCGCGCGGCTGTACGACGGCCTGGCCGAACGGGTCGCGGCCGGCGGTGCCGGGGAGAGCGGCGGGAGCGACATCGAGGTGTTCACCGACGAGCTGAACCACCCCCTGACCCAGAACCAGAAAGCCCTCTGGTTCCTCAAGCAGCTCAACCCCGACGGCTACGCGTACAACATCGGCGGCGCCGTCGAGGTGCGCGCCGAACTCGAACCGGAGCTGATGTTCGAGGCGGTGCGCAGGCTCGTCGCGCGCCATCCGGCGCTGCGCGCCAACTTCCATCTGGAGGACGGGCTGCCGGTGCAGCGCACGACCTCCGGCACCGAGCCCGACCTGGGCCTGTTCGACGTCCAGGGCCAGGGCTGGGAGGACATCCGGCGCACCATCATCCGCGAGTACCGCAAGCCGTACGACCTCGAACACGACCGGCTGGTGCGGTTCCGGCTCTTCAAGCGCGGGCCGTGCCGCTGGGTCATCATGAAGGCCGTCCACCACATCGTCTCGGACGCGATCTCGACGTTCACCTTCATCGAGGAACTGCTCGCCGTGTACGAGGCGCTGAAGCAGGGCCGCGAACCCTCCCTCCAGCCGGTGGGCGCCCGGTACCTGGACTTCCTCAATCAGCAGAACCGGTTCCTGGCAGGGCCCGAGGCCGGCGGAATGCTCGAGTACTGGCGCTCCCACCTGCCCGCCGAGGTCCCGCTCCTGGACCTGCCGGTGGACCGGCCCCGTCCCGCGGTGCAGACGCACAACGGCGCCTCCGAGTTCTTCGTACTCGACGCCGATCTGAGTGCCCGGGTGCACGCGCTGGCCCAGGAGCACGGCGTGACGCCGTTCATGGTGCTGCTCAGCGCCTACTACATCCTGCTGCACCGCTACTCCGGCCAGGACCACGTCGTCGTCGGAAGCCCGGTGACCGGCCGCACCCACCAGGAGTTCGCCTCGGTCTACGGCTACTTCGTCAACCCGCTGCCGCTGCACGCCGACCTGTCGGCGGGCCCCACGGTCGCGGAGCTGCTGGAGCAGGTCCGCAGAACGGTCCTCAACGGCCTGGACAACCAGGAGTACCCGTTCGTCCTGCTGGTCGACGAACTGGGCCTCCAGCACGACCCCAGCCGCTCGGCCGTGTTCCAGGCGATGTTCATCCTGCTCACCCACAAGGTGGCCACCGAGCAGTACGGCTACCGGCTGGAGTACATCGAACTCCCCGAAGAGGAAGGACAGTTCGACGTCACCCTGTCGGTCTACGAGGACGAGGCGGAGGGCCGCTTCCACTGCGTCCTCAAGTACAACACCGACCTCTTCCTGCCCCGGACCGTCCGCCGCATGGCCGCGCACTACGTCCAGCTGCTCGACAGCATGACGCGAGCGGCCGCGGAACTGCCCACCCCGAGGCTGGAGATGCTCGGCTCCCAGGAGCGCGAGCAGCTGGTCACCGAATGGAGCGGCGCCTCCCGGCTGCCCGCCGCCGGACGGGAACCGGGCCCGGACCGGGCCGTCCACCAGCTGGTCGCAGACATCGCCGCCGCCCACCCCGAGGCCGTCGCCGTCTCCGTGCCCGCCCTGCGGGGCGCCACGGAACACCTCACGTACGGCGAGCTCGACCGCAGGGCCGACGCCAGGGCCCGGCGGCTGCGCGAGCTGGGTGTGACGGAGGGCTCCGTCGTGGCCCTGTGCCTCGACAAGTCACCGGAACTGGTCGTCACCCTCCTCGCCGTACTCAGGGCGGGCGGCGCCTATCTGCCGGTCCACCCCGACCAGCCCGCCGACCGCGTCGCCCATGTACTGGGCATCGCGCAGGCCACCCTCGTCGTCGTCGACGACACGCGCACCGCGTGGGCCCAGGGTCTGCCCGCCACCGTGCTGACCCCGGCGGAGCTGCGCCCGACGGAGTCCGGGGGGCCCGTCCCGCAGGGGGCCACCGACCTCGACTCGCCCGCCTACGTCATCAACACCTCGGGATCCACCGGCCGGCCCAAGGCAGTACGGGTCAGCCACCGCAGCCTCGCCTCGGCGTACGCGGCGTGGGCCCAGGAATACCGGCTGACGGACGGGGCGCGCGTCCATCTCCAGATGGCCGAGCCCTCGTTCGACGTGTTCACCGGCGACCTGGTCCGCGCCCTGTGCTCGGGCGGCCGGCTGGTGCTGGCCGACCGGGACCTGATCTTCGACACATCCCGGCTGTACCGCACGATGCGGACGGAACGGGTCGACTGCGCGGAGTTCGTCCCCGCCGTCGTGCGGGGCCTGATGGACCACTGCGAGCGAACCGGCGAACGGCTCGACTTCATGAACCTCCTGGTGGTCGGCTCCGATGCCTGGAAGGTGGCGGAGTACGAGCGGCTGCGCGGTCTGTGCGGTCCCGGGACCAGGGTGATCAACTCCTACGGCGTCACCGAGGCCACCATCGACAGCGCCTTCTTCGAGGGGCCCGCCGACGGGCTCGAGCCCGGTCTCATGGTGCCGATCGGCCGCCCCCTGGCGAACAGCACACTCCATGTCCTGGACGACCACGGCGAACCCGTCCCGCCCGGCGTGCCCGGCGAACTGTGGATCGGCGGCGAGGGCGTCGCGACCGGGTACGCCGGGGACCCGGAGCAGACGGCGCGACGCTTCGTGACGCGGAACCTGAGCCGCGAGCCGGGCGCCGAACCGGTACGGCTTTACCGGACGGGCGACCTGGCGCGCTGGGACACACACGGCCGGATGCACCTGCTCGGACGCAGCGACCACCAGGTCAAACTGCGCGGCCACCGGATCGAGGTCGCGGAGATCGAGGCACATCTGGCGAGCTGGCCCGGCCTCGCCCGCGCGGTGGTGGCCGTCCGCCCCGACGCCGCGGGAGACGCGACCCTCTGCGCCTACTGCGTCCCGGAGCCCGGGGCGACGCTCGACCGGCGGGCCGTGCGCCGCCATCTCGCCGGATCGGTCCCGGCGTTCATGGTGCCCTCCCACGTCGTCGAGCTTGCGCGGCTGCCGCTCACCGCACACGGAAAGGTCGATGTCGCAGCGCTGCCGCTGCCGGCCGGTGCGGACCGGCAGGAGTCCTACGAGGCACCGGTGACCCTCTACGAGATCAGTATGGCCCGGCACTGGGAAGCGCTGCTCGGGATGGAACGGGCCGGGCTCGGGGACGACTTCTTCGAATCCGGCGGCAGCTCGATCAAGCTGATCGAGCTCCTGCACCATCTGCGCACGGAGTTCGGCATCGGCGTCCCCGTCAGCCGCCTCTACCAGGCCACGACCCTGCACGGCATGGCCGCGGCCGTGGCGGACCTCGTCAACAACACGACCTCCGAGGAGCTGCCGTACCTGACCTTCAACCCCGGGCCCGGACAGCCCGTCTTCTGCTTCCCCCCGGCGGGTGGCCACGCGCTCGTCTACCGAGGCTTCGCGGCGCAGCTCGACCCCTACCCGATCGTCGCGTTCAACTACGTGCCCGGTGACGACAAGGTCGCCCGCTACGCGGACCTGGTGGAGTCCGTCGGGCCCGACGGCCCCTGCCGGCTGCTCGGATACTCGCTCGGCGGCAACCTGGCCTTCGAAGTGGCCAAGGAGCTCGAATCACGCGGACGCGAGGTCTCCCACGTCGTGGTGCTGGACTCCCGCCGCATCCTGGAGACGTACGAGCCGGGCGAGGACGGCGTGCGGATCTTCGAGGCGGAGCTGGGCCGGCACCTGTACCAGCACACCGGCTCCGAGATCGTCGCCAAGACCGTCCTGGAGCACGCGGCCGAGTACGTGGGCTTCTGCGGCAGGACCCCCAACACCGGGACGGTGGCGGCCTCGGTCGGCGTCGTGACCGACGAGGAGAAGGCGGGT
The DNA here is from genome assembly GCF_043200175.1 of Streptomyces sp. NPDC048462. Taxonomy (NCBI): domain Bacteria; kingdom Bacillati; phylum Actinomycetota; class Actinomycetes; order Kitasatosporales; family Streptomycetaceae; genus Streptomyces; species Streptomyces sp. NPDC048462. The sequence continues at coordinate 30,563 of NZ_JBICXG010000023.1, read as the reverse complement.
CTCTACGCCGTCGGCGCCCCCGGCACCTGGCACGGCAGTTCCACCCGCGCCACGCACGTCCTGCGGGGCTCCGGGACCCACGCCGACATGCTCGACCCCAAACACCTCCCGCGCAACGCCGCCCTGGTACGCGCCCTTCTCACGGGGGACGCCGACCATGCCGGATGAGGACGACTGGGAGAGCCCGCACCGCACGCCCGGCAGCGCCCCCCGCGTCATCGTCATCGGCGCGGGTGTGGCAGGGCTGTCCACCGGCTGCTACGCGCAGATGAGCGGGATGCGGACCCGCATCTTCGAGAAACACGTGCTGCCCGGCGGATGCTGCACGGCCTGGTCCCGCGACGGCTACCTCTTCGACTACTGCATCGAATGGCTGATCGGCACCGCCGCGGGCAACGACGCCAACCAGGTCTGGCGCGAGCTGGGCGCGCTCGACGGCAAGACGGTCAGGAACTTCGACCTGTTCAACAAGGTCGTCGACGACGACGGCAGGTCCGTGACCTTCTGGAACGATCCGGCCCGCCTGGAGGCGCACCTGCTGCGCGTCTCGCCCCCCGACGCACGGCTCATCCGCTCCTTCTGCCGCGACCTGCGCAGGTTCACGGAGATCGAGCTCTACCCGTTCCTGACCGCGCCCGCCCTGCGGACCGTACGGGAGAGGGCGGCGACGCTGCGCACCGTACTGCCGGCGTTCCGCCTCTTCTGGCGCACCGCCGCCACCCCGATGCACCGGTTCGCGGACCGGTTCGAGGACCCGCTGCTGCGCAGAGCCTTCCGGAACATCTTCTTCCAGGACCCGGAGGGCTTCCCGCTGCTCCCGTACCTGTTCAACATGGCCAGCGCCTACCACGGCAACGCGGGCTTCCCGCAGGGCGGTTCACTCGGCCTCGCCCGGTCGGTCGAGGAGCGCTACACCGGACTCGGCGGGACGGTGACCTACCGCGCCCGCACCGAGAGGGTGCTGGTGGACCACGACCGGGCCGTCGGAATCGAGCTCCGCAACGGCAGGAGGTACTACGCCGACCACGTCGTGTCGGCCTGCGACGGGCACACCACGGTCTACGACCTGCTGGGGGGCAGATACACCGGAGCCAGGATCGACAAGCTCTACACCGAACTCCTGGAACGTCCCGGAACGCTGTTCCCCGCCGTGGTCTCCGCGTTCGTCGGCGTCCACGGCGACCTCCCCACCGGGGACGCCCACAGCACCACGTACCTGCTCCCGCCCGAGGAGGCCGCGGAACTGCCCGGCGCGCTCCAGAGCAGCCTGGTCGTTCAGCTGCGCTCGCGCTACTCGGACGGCTTCGCACCGCCCGGGAAGTCGGTGGTCCACTGCACCTACTTCAGCGACTACGCCTACTGGAAGGCGCTGCGCCAGAGCGATCGCAAGGCCTACTGGGCTCAGAAGCGCAAGGTGGCCGACTTCGTACGGCGGTTCCTGGGCCGGCTCTGGCCGGGCACGGCCGAGCGGATCGACCTGGTGGACGTGGCCTCACCGGCGACGACCCGGCGCTACACCGGGAACCACAACGGCTCGATCCTGGCCTGGAAGGCGTTCTCCGACGCCGACGACGTCTCCGCCGGCCTGGTCGGCAAGGACCGGATGCGGCTGCCCGGACTCAGCGGGTTCTCCATGGCCGGCCAGTGGGTCGGCATGGGCGGCCTGATCCGTGCCGCCTCCACCGGCCGCTTCGCCACCCAGTACCTGTGCGAGGAGCTGGGCCTCCCGTTCAAGGCCTGGGAGAGCGGCGGCACCGACCCCTGGCACCCGGACAGGCTGGGCACGCTTCCCCAGCTCGACCGGTGGTCAGCCAGGGAGGGAACGGGCTCGTGAACACGGACAGGACAGTGACGAACAGGCCTTCGGCGCGGGCGCCGCACGACAGACAGACCATGATCATCATTGGTGCGGGGCTCGGCGGCCTCTCCACCGGCTGCTACGCGCAGATGAACGGCTACCGCTCCCAGGTTCTGGAGATGCACGAGATCCCGGGAGGCTGCTGCACCGCCTGGGAACGCGGCGACTTCACGCTCGACGCCTGCGTCAGCTGGATGCTCGGCAGCGGCCCCGGCAACGAGATGCACCAGATCTGGCTGGAGCTCGGCGCGCTGCAGGGCAAGGAGGTACGTCACTTCGACGTGTTCAACATCGTGCGGGGCCAGGACGGCAGAGCGGTCTACTTCTACTCCGACCCGGACCGGCTGCAGGACCACCTCACCGACCTCTCGCCCGCCGACGCGAAACAGATCAGGGACTTCTGCCGCCGGCTGCGTTCCTTCCGCAAGGCGCTCGCCGTCTACCCGTTCCTCAAACCGGTGGGACTGATGGGGCGGGTGGAGCGATGGCGCATGCTGGCGTCGTTCGTCCCGTACTTCAACGCCGTCCGCAAGTCGATCTCGGTGCTGATGTCGGAGTACTCGGCCAGGTTCAAGGACCCGCTCCTGAGAGAGGCGTTCAACTTCGTCCTGTACGAGAAGCACCCGGCCTTCCCCGTACTGCCGACCCACTTCCAGCTCGCCTCGCACGCCAACCTCTCGGCCGGCGTTCCCGAGGGCGGATCGCTCGGCCTGGCCGAGTCGATCGAGCAGCGCTACCGGCGGCTCGGCGGCCGGGTCACGTACAACACCAAGGTCGAGGAGGTGATCGTCGAGGACGACCGGGCGGTCGGCGTACGCCTCAGCGACGGCCGGGAGCTGCGCGCGGACATCGTCGTGTCCGCCTGCGACGGGCCCACCACCATGATGAAACTACTGGGAGGCCGCTATCTGAACGACGCCTACCGGCGGCTCTACACCGAAACCCTCAATGAACCGGGCATGGTGTTTCCCGGCTACTTCACCCTCTTCCTGGGCCTCAAACGGCCCTTCCCCGAGGGCGATCCGTGCACCACCTACCTGCTGGACGAGGCGCAGGCGGCCGAGCTGACCGGCATCCGCCACCGCAGCATCAACGTCCAGTTCCGCAGCCGCCACTACCCCGAGCTCTCGCCGGCCGGCACGAGCGTCGTCTACGCCACCTACTTCTGTGACATCGCCCCCTGGCGAGCCCTGGACGAAGGGCCGGAGCAGGTCACCCGGAGCCGGGGCGGCCAGGAGCTCCACACGCTCCCCGTGCGCCACGGCCGCGGCTACTACGCGGCCAAACGGCGGGCACGCACGGCGCTCGTGAAGTTCCTGGAGGAGCGGTACCCCGGCATCGGGGACGCCATCGCCGTACGCGACGTGTCCAGCCCGCTCACCCAGGTCAGATACACGGGCAACCACGACGGGACCGTCCTCGGATGGCAGCCGTTCGTGGAGAGCGGCGAAACCCTGGAGGAACTCGTCAAGAAGCACGGCCCCGGACTTCCGGGCCTGGAGAACTTCTACCTGTCCGGCGTGTGGGCGACGACGGGCGGACTGATCCGCGCGGCGGCGGCGGGCCGGCACGTCATGCAGTTCGTCTGCCGTGACGACGGACGGGCGTTCACGGCGTCCCTCGACGAGCACGGGCCGCCGCCGACCCACCTCGTCATTCCGGTCGGAGCGCGCCCCGAGCGCCCCGCCGCGACCGTCCTCGTCCCCACCGGTGCGGAACAGGAGCAGAAGTGAAGATCAAGGAGTGGGTCGTCCGCGAACACGTCGAGGGCACCCCCGACGTCGACCGGATCTACGAGAAGATCGTCCGCGACATCGACGTGGACCTCGCACCCGACGAGATGCTCCTCAAGACGCTGTACGTCTCGGTCGACCCCTACCTCCAGGGCATCGCGCTGGACACCCCGCTGGGCCGGCACATGGGCGCCGACTCGATCATGGAAGTGCTGGACGCGGGCCCGCGGGCCGCGCACCGGCCGGGAGATCTCGTGCAGGGCTTCGGCGGCTGGCGTTCCCACCTGGTCAGCGCCGGCGTGGAATCCCTGTGGCAGACGGGTACCTTCCCGATGGTGTTCCCCGCCTTCCGCCGCCTCGACCCGAGCTGGTACGACGACACGCTGCCCCTGGCGACGGCACTGAGCGCGATGGGCGGGCCGGGCATGACCGCCTGGGGCACGCTCGCGACCTTCCTCGACGCGGGACCGGGAGACACCCTGGTGATCAGCGGCGCGTCGGGCGCGGTGGGGACCCTGGTCGGCCAGCTGGCCCGGCTCGCAGGGGCCCGTGTGGTCGGCACGACGTCGAGCCCGCAGAAGGCGCGGTACCTGTCGGGGCTGGGGTTCGACGAGGTCGTCGTCTACCGGCAGGGCGACAGCGCCGACAGCGTGCGCGACGCGCTCGCCCGCGCGGCTCCCGACGGCGTGGACCGCTACTTCGACAACCTCGGCGGAGCCGTCACCGACGTGGTCTTCTCCATGCTCAACGTCGGCAGCCAGGTGGCGGTGTGCTGGCAGTGGGCGACCCAGGTCGGCCAGGACGCGGTGGGCCCCCGGCTCCTTCCGTACATCATGTTCCCGCGGGCCACCGTGCGCGGGATCTTCTCCCTGGAGTGGTTCACCGACGAGAACTGGCAGGCGCTCCACGCCGAGCTGGGCGGCAGGGTCCGGCGGGGTGAGGTGGTCTGTGACCACACCCTCCACCACGGCTTCGACCGCATCCCCGCGGCCTACGGGAGCCTCTACCACGACCGGGGGGCCAACCAGGGCAAGGTGCTGGTCGAGTTGTGACGCCCTAAGCGGGCCCCTCCGCGTCTTCCCGGCCCGGCCCTCCGCCGGCCCTCCGCACCCGTACCGCCAGGAGGTAACTTGTCCACCGCAGTCGGCACCGGCAACAGCGCCGGTCCCCAACCGCTGTTGGCCCCGCTCCACCGCATGGAGTTCGCCGCCCCGGGCCCGCCACGGCTCACCGAGCTCACGGACGGCTCACCGGCCTGGCTCGTCAGCCGGTACCCCGATGTCAGGCAGGTGCTCAGCGACAGCCGGTTCGGCCGCGCCGAGCTGTACGCGGCGGACGGGCCGTCCGTCACGCAGACGCCTGGGCTGGTCAACGACCCGGACCTGATGTTCAACCAGGACGGCCCCGAGCACCTGCGGCTGCGCCGCACGCTGCGCCGCGCCTTCACCCCGAGGGCCGTCGCCCGGTGGCAGCCCTGGATCGCGGCGATCGTGGAGCAGCTGCTGGACGGGCTGGACCGGCGCGAAGGCCCGGTGGACATCGTCGCGGAGTTCACGATGCCGTTGCCGGTGGCCGTGATCAGCCGGCTGATGGGGCTCGACGACTCCGCGCGTGAGCGGATGCGGCACTGGAGCGATCACGCCTTCACGGACGGCTCCCGCTGCGGCGACGAGGTGGGCGCCGCCATGGCGGAGTTCTCCGAGTTCGGCGCACAGCTCCTCAGGGCACGGCGGCGCGAGCCCGGGGACGATCTGGTGAGTGGCCTGGTCCGGGCCGCCGACGAGGAGGGAGGCATCCCCGAGGCGCAACTGGTCAGCCTCGTCTGCGGGCTGGTGGTCGGCGGACACGACAGCACGATGACCATGCTCGGCAACTCGCTCCTCTACCTGCTCACCGAGAGGGCGCAGGCCTGGCCGCTCCTCGCGGTCGCGGGGGAGGAGTCCGGCGCGGTGGCCGACCGGCTGCTCCACCTGATCCCCCTGGGCGACGACCGAGGAAGCACCCGCCGCGCGACCGAGGGCGTCGACGTCGGGGGCGTGCTGATCCCGGCCGGAGCGGTGGTCCTGGCGGACTGCGGCATGGCCAACCGCGACCCCGCCGTCTTCCCGCCGAGCACGGCGGACGACCTGTTCGCACCCCTGGAGGCCCCCACCCTGTCCTTCGGCGCCGGACCGCACTACTGCCTGGGCGCGTGGCTGGCCCGGACGGAACTCCAGCTGGCCCTGCACCGCCTGGCGGCCAGGTTCCCCGGGCTCCGGCTCGCGCAGCCGCCGGACTCCGTCAACTGGCGGGTGGGGACCACCTCACGCAGCCCTGAGAGTCTTCTGGTGACCTGGCCACGGACGGAGCCGGCCCAGCTGCCGCCCACCCCAGGTGCGTGAGCCGCTCAGGAAGCGCGAACCAGGCTGTTGACCGGGTACGAGAGGGTGTCCCGGGCGGGACGGGAGAGATGGGCGGCGGTGTGGAAATGGCCGTCCGTCTCCTTCCCCCGGGGGTCCTCGCCGGTCGCGGTCACCGCCTCGACGGCGAAGTGCCGCTCCTTCGGGCCGGTGAAGCGTCGCTGTACGAAGGTGTGGGGGACGGCCTTCTCCGTGACCAGCCCGAACGACTCAAGACACTCCGCGATGGGCCGGTAGGAGCCGGTACGCAGCACCAGCGAGGCCACCCAGACCGGGGCCTCGGCCGACTCCAGAAGTGGCCGGAAGGTGCGCGACGACAGGAAGCTGGCGCCGCCCGTGACGGTGATCAGACGGACGCGCCGGGCCGCCCGCAGCAGGGCGGCGGAGGGCGGCGCGAGTTCCAGGTTCTCCCCGAAGGCCTCGTCCAGCAGGCCCACCTCGCGTGCGTAGGCGACGGCGTTGGACGCCGCGTCGAGCCCGAACACGGGGACCGCGTCCGGGCGGCGCCTGGACCGGTAGAACTCGCGGTCCCAGGAAGCCAGTTCCACGGTGGTCATCGCCGAGGCCCTGGGTGAGGTGTAGTGGTCGTACAGCTCATCCAGCGTCAGATCGTGGTTCAGCAGGGCCGCGTTGATGCCGTAGGAGCAGCAGATGTCCAGGACCGCCCCGGCCCCTGCCGCGCACACGCCGGTCGCGATCAGCCGGCGGTGGATCTGCTGTGCATGGTGCGGGGTCCGGTAGCCCAGCGGCCGGAAGGCGCCGAAGAAGGCCCGGGGATCGGGCCGGTCGTAGATCTCGTCGAAGGGCGTCATCACCTCCTGGGCCCCGGCCGCCGCCACCTCGTCGACCGCCTCGGCTCCCGCCCGCTTCTCGTGATCGCTGTCCGCTCCGTCCGATGCCCTGACCGTCACACGCGCTCCCCGTCCGCCCGCCCCGCCCGTATTCGTCCGGTCAGCATCGGTCCGAACCACGAGAAACGGAACAGGCACCGAGCGGCCACGGACGGGAACGAGCCAACCGCTCCACAGGCAGGGTCTCCGCGACCCGCCAACACGCCCGGTTCGAAAATGTGACGGGCCCAACCGCCTGCCGATCCATACTCGCGTCAACGTCAACTGCCTCTCGAAGAGGATGTGTTCGTCCCGGTGACATCACGCTCAGACCGGATCCGGCCACTGCCCGAGCTGCTCAAGGAGCATGCGCGCGGCATCGGCTCCAAGGTCGCGTTCCAAGACTCCCGGTCCCGGGTGACCTACGAGGAGCTGGAGTCGCGGACCGGCCGGCTGGCCGGCCATCTGGCCGGACTGGGGCTGCTGCACGGCGAGCGGGCGGCGATCCTCCTCGGCAATCGCGTCGAGGCCGTGGAGAGCGTTCTGGCCGTCACCAGAGCGGGCGCGGTGGGTGTGCCGATGGACGCGCGCAGCACCCCGGCCGAGCTCGCCCACATGCTGGACGACAGCGGAGCGAAGGTCGTCATCACCGACCGGCCCCATCTGGGCCCGCTGCGCCAACTCCTGCCGGAGCGACCCCAGCTGAGCGTGGTACTCATCCATGCGGGCGGTGGCGACGCCGCGGTCGGCACGGCCGGCACGCTCTCCTACGAGGACCTGGCCGCCGGCGAACCCCCCGTCCCCGCTCCGGACGACCTCGGGCCCGACGAGGCGGCATGGCTGCTCTACACCTCCGGCTCGACCGGTGCGCCCAAGGGCGTGCTGTCCACGCAGCGCAACCGCCTGTCCAACGTGGCCTCCGGCCTCGTCGACGTCCTCGGCCTGTCCCGGGACGACCGGCTGCTCTGGCCGCTGCCCCTCCACCACGCCATGGGCCAGATCCTCTGCGTCATCGGGGTGACGGCGACGGGCGCCTCCGCCGTGATCCTGCCGAGGTTCTCCGTGACCGACGTGCTGGGTGAACTGCGCCGGACGAAGAACCCGTTCACCTTGCTGGCCGGTGTGCCGACGACGTACGGCAAGCTCATGGACGCCGCAGGCGGCGAAGGGTTGCGGGCTCCCGCGCTCCGGGGCTGCGTCAGCGGAGGCGTGGCGGCGGCGCCCGACTTCGGGCGCGCCTTCGAGGAGGCCTGCGGGGTCCCGTTCATCGAGCACTACGGGAGCACCGAGGCGGGGCCCGTCACCATGCCGGTCCCGGGCGCCGCCCGGCCGGCCGGCTCGTGCGGCCGGGTCCTGCCGGGCACCCGGGCACGCCTCGGAGACGGAACCAGCGGAACCGACGGCAGCGCGAGCGGCGGTGCAGCCCCGGGCGAGGGCGAGTTGTGGGTCTCTGGGCCCGGCGTCATGGCCGGGTACCACGGCCGGCCCGACGACACCGCCGACGTCCTGCGTGACGGGTGGTACCGCACCGGCGACCTCGCCCGCATCGATGACGACGGCCAAGTCACCATCACGGGCCGGGTCAGCGAACTGATCATCCGCGCCGGCGAGAACGTCCACCCCTCGGAGGTGGAGGCGTTACTCCTGTCGCTGCCTGAGGTCAAGGACGCCGCGGTGACAGGCCGCCCCGACGACGTACTCGGTGAGGTACCGGTCGCCTACCTCGTGCCGCAGACACCAGGCACCCTCGACAGACGAGCGGTCCTGGCCGCCTGCCGCGAGCACCTGTCACCGTTCAAGGTCCCCGCCGCCTTCCACGAGGTGGCCGCAATCCCGCGTACCGCTTCGGGGAAGCCCAAGAGGTACGCCCCCGCCGACCTTCCGGCGAGGCCGCCGGAGGCCGGCACCGCCTCGCCCGCGGTGACGGGATCGCTGGATCTGCCGGCTCTGGTGCGGGGTGAGGTCGCCGCCGTACTGGGCTGCGCCGTCGAAGAGGTGGAGCCGGGCACCGCGTTCCGCGACCTGGGCCTCGACTCGCTGACGTCGACCGCGCTGGCCGGCCGCCTCTCTGCGGCGACCGGCCTCTCGCTGTCCGAGGCCGCCGCCTTCGACTTCCCCACCACGGCGGAGATGACAGCCCACCTGCGGGCACGGCTCACCGGCGAACCGGCCGGCGCCGCGACCACCCGCGCACACGGGACCGGCACGGACGACGACCCCGTGGTGATCGTCGGGATGGCGTGCCGCTTCCCGGGCGGCGTGGAGTCCCCGCAGGACCTGTGGCGGCTCGTCGACGACGGGGTCGACGCCATCACACCGTTCCCCACCGACCGGGGATGGGACATCGAGGGGCTGTTCGACCCCGATCCCGGGCGGGCCGGCCGGACGTACGTGCGCGAGGGCGGATTCCTGTCCGGGGTGGACCGCTTCGACCCGGCGTTCTTCGGCATCTCGCCCCGCGAGGCGCTGGCCATGGACCCCCAGCACCGGCTGCTGCTCGAAGTCGCCTGGGAGGCCTTCGAGCATGCCGGAATCGATCCCGGCACCGTGCGCGGGACGCCCACCGGTGTGTACGCCGGGCTCATGTACAGCGACTACGCCGACCGGTTCGCCCGCACACCCGAGCAGGTGGAGGGCCACCTCGGAATCGGGAACGCGGGCAGCGTCGCCTCCGGCCGCATCGCCTACACCCTCGGCCTGGAAGGGCCGGCGATCACCGTGGACACGGCGTGCTCGTCGTCGTTGGTGGCCCTGCACCTGGCAGCCCAGGCACTGCGCAGGGGCGAGTGCTCACTCGCCCTGGCGGGCGGCGTCACCATCATGTCCGGGCCCAACTCCTTCGTGGAGTTCAGCAGACAGCGCGCGCTGGCCGCGGACGGCCGCTGCAAGGCGTTCGCCGCGTCGGCGGACGGCACCGGATGGGCCGAGGGCGCCGGAATGCTGCTGCTGACACGGCTGTCCGAGGCGCGACGTGCCGGCTACCGGGTACTGGCCGTGGTTCGTGGCTCCGCGGTGAACCAGGACGGTGCGAGCAACGGCCTGACCGCACCGCACGGACCGGCCCAGCAACGGGTGATCCGCCAGGCCCTGGCCGACGCGCGGCTGGAGCCCGCCGAGATCGACGCGGTGGAGGCACACGGCACCGGCACCCGGCTGGGCGACGTCATCGAGGCGCAGGCCTTCCTCGCCACCTACGGGCAGGCTGGGGCGCGGGAGAACCCGCTGTGGCTGGGCTCGGTCAAGTCGAACCTCGGGCACACCCAGGCCGCGGCGGGCATGGCCGCCGTGATGAAGATGGTCAAGGCGATGGAGTACGGCGTGCTGCCCCGCACACTGCACGCCGACGAGCCGACGCCTCGGGTGGACTGGGCCTCGGGAGCGGTGTCGCTGCTCACCCGGCCGGTGCCGTGGCCCCGGACCGGCCGCCCCAGGCGGGCGGGCGTGTCGTCCTTCGGGATCAGCGGGACCAACGCCCACGTGGTCCTCGAACAGCCGCCCGAAGCGGACCGCGGCGCCCCGGACAACAGCACCCCGGCCGTGCGGGACAGCCCGCCCGTGCCGGTACCGCTGTCATCGAGGAGCGCCGACGGACTCCGGGCGCAGGCCCGGCGGCTGCACGACGAAGTGAGCGCCCGCCCCGGCACGAGCCTGCTGGACTTCGGGTTCTCCCAGGCCACGACCCGCGCCGCCTTCGAGCACCGCGCGGTGGCGGTGGCCGCCGACCGGGCCGGGCTGCTCGCCGCCCTCGGCGCGGTCGCCGAAGGACGGCAGCGGCCGGACGTGAGCAGCAGCGGCCCCCGCGCGGCAGGCCCGGTCGTCTTCCTCTTCACCGGTCAGGGCAGCCAGCGCGCCGGGATGGGCCGGGAACTCTACGAGACCCATCCCGCCTACGCCCGCTCCTTCGACGAGACCTGCGCCCTGCTGGATCCGCTGCTTCCCGTGCCGCTGCGGGAGGTGGTGTTCGCGGGCGCCGGGGGGCCGGAGGGAGAAGAGCTCCTGCACACGACGCGGTACGCGCAACCCGCTCTGTTCGCCCTGGAAGTGGCCCTGTTCCGGCTGCTGGAGTCCTGGGGCGTACGCCCCGACCTCGTGGCGGGGCACTCCGTCGGAGAGCTGACGGCCGCACACGCCGCCGGGGTGCTCTCCCTCTCCGACGCCTGCACGCTGGTGGCGGCACGGGGCCGTCTGATGGACGAACTCCCCACGGGCGGGGCGATGGCCGCCGTACAGGCCGACGAGAACGAGATCGCCGCCTTCCTCACCGGCCGGGAGCGGGAGATGTCCATCGCGGCCCTGAACGGCCGCTCGGTGGTCCTCTCCGGCGACGAGCCCGCGGTGCTGGAGGCGATGGCGCACTGGCGCGGGCAGGGCCGTGACACCACGCGGCTAAGGGTGAGCCACGCCTTCCACTCCGCCCGTATGGAACCCATGCTGGACGACTTCGCCGCGGTGGCCCGGGGGATCACCTACTCCCCGCCGGTGGTCCCCCTGGTGACGGCCGTGACCGACCGGCCCGCCACGGACGCGGAACTGCGCTCGCCCGGCCACTGGGTCGACCACGTACGCCGCCCGGTCCGGTTCGCGGACTCGGTCCGGTTCCTGCGGGAGCGCGGCGCCACCCACTACGTGGAGCTCGGCCCGGACGGCGTGCTCTCGGGCATGGTGCGCGACTGCCTCTCCGACGGCACCCACGCCCCTGCTCGGACGACGGACGCCGCCGTGCCCGAGCCGCTGGTCGTCCCGACGCTGCGCGGGCGCCGGCCGGAGCCCGAAGCGCTGCTCACCACCGTCGCCGCACTGCACGCCCACGGGGTGGGCATCGACTGGCACGCCGTCTTCGCCGGAAGCGGCGCACGCCGTACGGAACTGCCGAGGTACGCTTTCCAGCGCGGGCGGTACTGGCTGGAGGCCGACCGGCCGGAAGCCATGGCGGAGCCGGATACCGCGACCCACCCGTTCCTGCGGTCCGCCACCTCGACGGCGGACGACGGCGGCCTGCTGTTGAGCGGCCCGCTCTCCCTGAGCGATCACCCCTGGCTGGCCGGCCACATGGTGCTGGGCGCCGTGCTGCTCCCCGCGACGGCGTTCGTCGACATGGCGGTCCACGCGGGGGACCGGGTGGGAACCCCGGTAGTGGAGGAACTCACCCTGACGGCGGCCCTGTCGCTGCCCCGGGACGCGACGGTCGAGCTGCAGGTGAAGGTGGCGCGTCCGGACGAACGCGGCCGGCGGGCCGTGGTCTTCCACGCCCGGCCGCACACTCCCGGATACGACGCACCCTGGCACCACCACGCCTCCGGGACCCTCGCGCCCCAGGAACTGCCGGAGCCCGACCCCGCACCCGGCCCGTGGCCGCCCGCGGGCGCCGTCCCGCTGCCGCTCGACGCCGGCCCCGGCGAAGGCTTCTACGACCGGCTCGCCCACGGCGGGCTCCACTACGGCCCCGCCTTCCAGGGCCTGCGGGCCGCCTGGCGGCTGGGCGACGACTTCCTCGCCGAGGTCGCGCTCCCGCCCGGCGAACACGGCGACGCCGGCCGGTTCACACTGCATCCGGCCCTGCTGGACTCGGCGCTGCACACCATGACGCTCGGGCAGGCCGAGCCGGAGGACGGCGGGGTGTCACTGCCGTTCGCCTGGAGCGGTGTGCGGCTCCACGCGTCCGGGGCGCGCCGGCTGCGGGTGCGGGTCTCCCCGACGGCGGAGAACGGGGCGCGGCTCGAGCTGACCGACGGGTCCGGAGCCCCGGTGGCCACGGTGCGGTCGCTGGTCCTGCGTCCCGTTCCCCGCGAGCAGCTGAACGCGGTCCGGGCGCACGACGACTGCCTGTTCCGCCTGGACTGGACGCGCCTGGCCGGCTCCACCGCCTCGTTCACGGCGCCGGGTACGTGGGGCCTCCTCGGCGAGCCCGGCCCCCGACTGCGCGACATCCTCCTCAGGTCGGGTGTCCGGGCGAAGGCGTACGCGGACCCCGCGTCGGCGGGCGCCGACGCACCGGCCGTCGTCGTCGCCTGTCCGCCGCTCACCGCTGCGGACGGCGCGGACCGCGCGTCGGCCGCACACCGCACCGCCGGATGGGCACTGCGGCTGGTGCAGGACTGGCTCGCCGAGGAACGCCTGGCCGACTCCCGCCTGGTCATCCTGACTTCGGGCGCCGTCGTCACCGGGGCGGAGCCGGACGACCGCACCGCGAGGGGCGACACCGCCCTCGTCTGCGCGCCGGTATGGGGTCTGCTCCGCTCGGCCCAGACGGAGAACCCCGGCCGTTTCGCACTGGTCGACACCGACGACAGCCCCGCGTCCGAACCATCCCTGGCGCTGGCCCTGGCGGGCCCGGAACCACAGACGGCCGTGCGGGACGCAATCGCGTACGCACCCAGTCTGGTACGAGCCTCCCGCACGGCGACCGACGAAGAACCGCCACGCCGGCTGGATCCCGAGGGGACCGTCCTGATCACCGGGGGAGCAGGCTCCCTCGGCGCCTCCTTCGCCCGCCACCTCGTGACCGGGCACGGCGTACGCCACCTGCTGCTCGCCGGCCGGCGCGGCGCCGACGCGCCCGGCACCGCCGAACTGAGCGCGGAACTGACCGAGCTGGGCGCCGAGGTGACGGTGGCCGCGTGCGACGTCGCCGACCGCACCGCGCTCGCCGCACTCCTCGCGGAGGTGCCGGACAAGCACCCGCTGACCGGCGTGGTGCACACCGCGGGCGTGCTCGACGACGGCGTGATCGCGGCGCTCACACCGGAGCGCCTGGACCGCGTGCTGAGGCCGAAGGTGGACGCGGCGCTCGCCCTGCACGAGCTGACCCGTGACTGCGAACTGGCGGTCTTCGCCCTGTTCTCGTCGGTGGCGGGGGTGTTCGGATCCGGTGGCCAGGGCAACTACGCGGCGGCGAACTCGTTCCTGGACGCTCTGGCACAGCACCGCAGGAGCACCGGCCTGCCCGCTACCTCCCTCGTCTGGGGGCCCTGGCAGCAGAGCGGCGGCATGACCGCCGAACTGCGAAGCGCTGACCTGCGCCGGATGGCCCGGTCAGGCCTCGTCCCGCTGCGGACCGAGGAGGGCCTCGCGCTCTTCGACACGGCCGTCGGGAGCCGGGACGCGGTCCTGGTAGCCGCCCGCCTGAACCCGGAGGCGAGCGCCCCGCCCGGGGCACCGCTCTCCCGCATGCCGGGGCAGGGGCCCGTCCGCCGGGCGCTCTCGGAACCCGAGGGCGGTGCATCCCTGCCGCAACGGCTGGCCGCCGCGCCCGCCGGCGAACACGGCGCACTGCTCCTGTCGGCAGTACGCGAGGAAGCCGCCGCGGCTCTCGGCTACACCGAGGGCGGATCCGCGGTCGACGCGGACCGGCCACTGGCCGAGCTGGGCCTCGACTCACTGGCCGCGGTCGAACTGCGCAACCGCCTCGCCAAGGTGACCGGCCTCGCCCTGCCGGTCACGCTCCTGTTCGACCACCCCACACCGGGTGCGGTCGCCGCCCACCTGGCGGAACAGTTCTCCAGGAACGCCCCGGACACCCTCACCACCACGCCCGTGACACCGGCCGGAGCGACGGACGCAGCCCCGGAAGGGGGCGCGGCGACCGGCGGTTCCGCCGCCGACTCGCTGTCCGCCCTCTTCCGTACGGCGTGCGCCCGCGGCAAGGCTTGGGACGGCATGGCACTCCTGACCATCGCCTCCGGCTTCCGCGAGGCCTTCGACAGCGCGGAAGCCCTCGGCGCCCCGCCCGCAGCCGTCACCGTCGCCACCGGATCCGCCCTTCCCCGGCTGCTCTGCTTCCCGGCACTCAGCGCCCTCTCGGGCCCGCACGAGTACGCCCGCTTCGGGCTGACCCTCCAGGGCCTGCGGCCTGCCGAGGTGCTGCCGAATCCGGGATTCCTGCCGGACGAGCCCCTGCCCGCCACACTGGACGCCTTCGTGTCGGCGCAGGCAGCCGCCGTCCTCGCCTGCTCGCACGGCGAGCCGTTCGTACTGCTGGGGCGTTCGGCCGGGGGCTGGGTGGCGCACGCCGTCGCCGAGCGCCTGGAGGCCACGGGGGCGGGCCCGTCCGCCGTCGTCCTGATCGACACCTTCCCCGGCGACAGCGTCGGCGGAGGCGGCGACGGGCCCGCGCTCTCCGCGATGACCGTCGCAATGCTCGACAGAGCCGCCCAGTTCGCCTCGGCCGAATCCGTCCGGCTCACGGCGATGGCCGGCTACCTGGAACGGTTCTCCGGCTGGGAACCCGCGGAGCTGTCGGCTCCCACGCTCTTCGTCCGCGCCCGGGACCCGCTGCCCGGGATCGAGGCGGCGGGCACCTGGAGCCTGCCGCACTCGGAAGTCACCGTGCCGGGCGACCACTTCACCATGCTGGAGGAGCACGCCGGTACGACCGCTCTCGCCGTCCACGCGTGGCTGTCCACCCGTCGAGACAACCCGCGGGGTGTGGCCCCGGCCGGGCCCCCGGTGTCGGAGCGCGACTCGTAGGAGTACCCGGCCCGGTCAGCGCGGCCGGAGTGCGAGGGCCCGGACAGCGGCGTAGAGGGCGGCTGCGTCCGCCGGCCTGAGCAGGGAACGTCCGGTGAGGCGGCTGACACGGTCGAGCCGGTTGCGCACGGTGTTGCGGTGGCAGTAGAGGACCTCCGCGATCTCGGACGTGGACCCGCTGTCGGACTCCAGCCAGGCGGTGAGCGTCTCCATGAGGTCCCTGCGGTCGGGCGCGGCCAGGACCGGATCCAGCAGGGTGACGGCCATCCGCGCCATCCTGCCGATCCAGCCCGGACCGCTCGCCGACATCCGCGCGGTGCACGTCGCAGCGCTCCTGCTGGCCGGCGAAAAGGACAGCATCGTCTTCCCCTTCCTCGTCAAGGCCTTCTGCAACGCCGCGGTCCACATCCCGGCCCTGTACGCAGAGGTGCGCGGGGCCGACCACTTCACCATCGTGGGTGACCCCGGCCCGTTCGCCGCACCGACTACGGCATGGTTCCCGGCCCAGCTCATAGGCGACCAGACGGCCCGCGCCCAGTTCTTCGGCCCCGGCTGCGGCATCTGCACCGACACCGCCACCTGGTCCGACGTCCGCCGCAACGACCTGGCGCTGGCCGTCCGGTCACGGCTCCGTAAGCCGCCCGGCCCGTGCGCCGGGGTACCGCGCCGCCCGCAGTGCCCCGGCCTCGGCCGGACCCGGCACTGCGGGCAGTCCGGCACGTCGACCAGCACGTCATGTCGTGCTGCACGTCACTCGGCGCCGCCTGTATCCAGGCCCGGGCCCAGGCCGTGGCCGACGCCTGGACCTGGACGATCGCCGCGGAATCGCCGTACCCCGCCCGCCGCCCGGTCGACAGAAGATGCATCAAGGATCCACGTGCTCGACCGAGCTGGTGAATCCAGGACGCGGGTGCGCCGTGGCCGTCAGGATGAAGACATGAGCGAAGAAGGTGCGTGGCCGGCCGAGCGGCCAGTGGTGGTGAGGGTTCCGGTGGAACCGGTGGAGGCCGCGATGGAGGCCGATGCTCTGGACGCGGCGCTGCGCAGCACCTTGGCCGTACGAGGGCCGCTGTTCGGGGTGGCCGCGCAGAGTGAGGGGGAGGGGCGCCGGTGGCGGGTGGTTGTCGCGGTCACCCACGGCTGCCCGCAGCAGGCCCGGGACGCACTGAACTCGCGGCTCTGGTTCCGGGCGAAGGACGATGCCAAGGACAAGGCGGAACGGCGGGCGCTGCTGGCGGCGGTCGCCCGGCTGGAGCGCGAACGAGTCGACGACCTCACCGTGCTCGACACCCGCTACCGCGTGGTGAGGGCTGAGGAGTACGCGGGCATGGACGCGCACGGTGACATCGAAACGCCGAGGCCGACCGACCCCGAGCCCCTCACCCCCGACTGGAGCGTCGGCGCCCAGGGCCCGCGGGTCGACGAGGCCCTGGTCCTGGACCCGGACGCGCCGCTGTCCCCCGTCCAGGCGGCCGAGAGGCTGTCCCTGCGCTCCCTCGTATACACCGGTGCCAGGTTCCCCGACTCGGCGCTGCACGACTCGGCACGGGCCGTGGAGACCCACCCCGATGTCCTGCTTATGCCGGCAGCTTTCCAGATCGTGGAAACGGCCCGACAGCGGGCGCTGGACGCCGGGCAGCGCCCTGCACACCACCGTTTACGCCGCACGCTCCACACTGCACTTCTCCCTTGTCTGGTTCGAACCACGCCTGCGTGGCCTCACCTCCCACGATGCCGCGCGAGACGTCGACGCTCACACCGCTGTCCCCGAGGGTCCAGCCGACGTGGCCCAGGCGCTGGCGGAGTTCGCCGAGGCCGCAGACCGGCTCCGCGCGGGCCCGCTCAACCAGATCGAAACCCACGGCACCGTCTCCCGGATCGTCCGCACCTGCCGCCTGCTGCGCTGGGGCCCCGACGGGCCCGAAGGCCCACGGCCTTCCGACACCAACACCCAGACCCCCGAAACCCTCCACCCACACCTTGACGAGGACGGCACCGTCCATTTCGACGGACCCGCGAAAGAGGAAGCTTCGTGACTGCATGACGAAGCGGGTCAGCGCGGCAGCTGACGGGAAAGCGACCGGCGGACCTGCTGGTCTCGCGCTCCCGCGCGGATGAACGCACTGCGGACGAAGGCACTGCACTCCTGGTCTTCCACCGACCGGATCGCGGGCAACAGCCTGCCGGGTCTGTGAAAGGCGTGGGCCGGGGTGTTGCTCGCAGCGGACCGTCACCGCTGCTGGGTCCACAACGCGAGTACCGGGACAGTGCCCTGCCGCAGTTTGCACAGCCGGGCGCGACGAAAGTGACCCGGGAGATCTGCGAAGCAGAGGAACGCGCCCACATGCACAACTTGATCGAGGCCTTCGTCCGCGCCGACGGCACAGAAAGGCCCGAGGCCGTCGCGAGGATCGCCGACGACGGCGTCAGGCTGCTGGAGTTCCACCGTTACCCGGCCAAACACCGGATTCAGCTGCGGACCACGAACCCGATCGGGTCGGTGATTCCCGCCGCCAGACTCCGCACCGAAATCAACCGCGCCCTCGGTAGTCCGGGCGCCGCCCGGACAATAATGTTCCAGCTCGTCGAGTCCTCCCATGGCCTCCGGTGCGAGACCACCGAAACCCGCCTGGCCGCCGTAGTCCGGGCCTGCGGCAGATCCGAGAACGACGTGCTGGTCGAGGGCACCGAGGCGGCGGCATGACCGGGCCCCTCCATCTCGCCTGCCGCGCAGCCGAGGTGGAACTGCAGATCGACCAGGTCACTATGGTGAACCCGGTCGAGGTCACCGCCACCGTGCGCTGCGTTGCGGGGCCGGCTCGTCTCGGCGCACGCTTCGACCGGATCCGCGACTCCGCAGAGACCATCGAGCTGGAGCTGACACAGATCCTCGCCCACCCCGGGCTCGCCGTCGCCGCAGTCGACCCCGTCCACACCGCGCTGGTGACCCTCCGGGGCGCAGGGGGCCGACTCCTGGCCTCGGCCACCGTGGGCTCCGGCTGGCAGACCATCCAGGGCAGCAACCCACCGCCGACCACTGACAGATGAACTGCACGGAAGACCGCTGACCATCACCAGCACCCCCACGCAGCGTCACACCAGGCCCCTGACCAGCCACGTCAAGCCAGCGCAGACTCAAGTCAGCGAACCATAAGGGGGGGGTATCCCCCCGCCGTTCCGGATGATCGCCCCATCGCATCGGCCGGCACCGCTCGGGCATCGTAAGCGGGCGACGAGAGGGCGAGGTGTGAAGAGCCCTCCACAGCACCGGACTTGCTGCGGCGACGGAGGATGGACACGTGATCAAGTACAAGCGCGCACTGGGTGGGGCACTTACGCTGGCCGTGGCAGTTACCGTGACGGGAGGAAGCCTGCCGGGTAACGCTGCCACTGCGGCGACCACGGCCAAACACACGACCGCACAGTCCGCCCACTCTGCCGACGACGCTCAGCTTCGTGCGCTCATGCAACGGTTGACCACCGAAGACGGCGCGCCCGGAGCACTCGTCGCGACGCGGGCCAGACGCGGCAGCTCGGTGCTGACCAGCGGCGTCGCGGACGTGGACAGCCAGGCGTCGGTGCGCGGCGACAGCAGATTCCGGATCGGCAGCATGACCAAGCCCTTCGTGGCCACGGTCGTGCTCCAGCTGGTGGGAGAGCGCCGCGTCGATCTCGACGCCCCGGTGGAGCGCTACCTCCCCGGCGTCGTCCGCGGCCACGGGAACGACGGCCGGACGATCACGGTCCGCATGCTCCTCCAGCACACCAGCGGCCTGCCGGACTACCTCGACTACCTCAACCCGCAGGACATCCTCGAGAATCCGCTGGCCCACCACGACACCCGCGACCTGGTGAACCTGGCGCTTGCCCACCCGCCGACCGCCGAGGAGCCCGGTGAGAAGCCCGGCTTCGCGTGGAACTACTCCAACACCAACTACGTGCTGGCGGGCATGCTCATCGAGGCGGTGACCGGACATCCGTACGGTGAGGAGATCCGTCGGCGCGTCATCGGGCCGCTCGGCCTGCACGACACCTCCGTGCCAGGCGATGCCACGTCGATCCCCGGACCGCACCCGCGTGGGTACGTTCGTCCGGGTGAGGACGCGCCGCTCCTGGACATCACCGCGTTCAACCCCTCCATCGCTGGTGCGTCCGGCGAGATGATCTCCAGCGGCACCGACCTCAACCGCTTCCTGGACGCCCTCGTCCGAGGCAAGCTGCTGCACCCGGCCCAGCTCAAGGAAATGATGAAGACCCGCTCGACCGGCGGTGACGACAGCCGGGCGTACGGCCTGGGCCTGGAGAGCCGGACGCTGCCCTGCGGCGGCGGCCTCTACTGGGGCCACGGCGGCGACATCTTCGGCTACCAGACAGCCGGCGGCGCCACAGCCGACGGCAGGCAGGCAACGGTCATGGCGAACGTCGACCCGGGTGGAACGGACGCGCAGGACGACGACATGGAAGCCGCCGTCCAGACGGGGCTGTGTGAGGGGCGGCACGCACACTCCCAGTAGCGGTTCGCGCCCATTCGACTACGAGGCGACCGCGACCAACGCTGCACATGCCCTGGAGCTGTCGCGATTTGCCGATGCCGTGCCATGAGGGTGAGCGCCAGGGTCGCGTGATGTACCGATGATGGTCGGAGAAGAGGTATTACGCGGCCGAGACCGTGCTGGAGCGGCTGCGTTGGACTGCACGCTTCGGACAGAGACGCCGAGGAACAGGGGCATTGCCTCTATGCCTTGAGGCATAGAAAGGGGCCGAGCCGCCACGCGGCGGTAACGACTGTCAGGCGTGGGAGGCGTCCGGCGCGAAGGCCACCCTCGGCGGCTGTCCGGGCACCGAACTGGTGATGGCACAAATGGAGCGCGCAAGCCTGAACCTGCAGCTACGTCCCGGCTGCATCAACCAAGATCTGTGCCAGTTCGCGCGGCTGGGAATACATCGGCCAGTGGTCGGTGTCTATCTTGACCAGCCGCCAGTGCCTGCTGTTCAGCAGCTCGGCCACGTCGTCGTCGAGCTCGGGCAGGGTGAGCACACACTGGATGTAAGTCGCGGGAAGTTCACCGAGCGGCCGTGCCAGCAGGGCAGGCTCGGCCAGAGTGTCGCCAGGGTACGGCGTAGAGCCATGCATGAGACGTGCGATCTGCTCATCGGTGAGACCCTCGCCGTCGAAGTGAGCTGCGGGCACGAGCGGCTAGAAATCTCCATCCTCGGCGATCGATGCCTTCACCCCTGCCCCGCCGTCCGGCCAGGCGGAGACAAACGACTCGCCATGCCCAGGGGGTGCTTGGCCCGCATCGATTACTGGACGAGGAGAACCTGCTTCGAAGCACGTGGAAGCCGGCACGGCCGAACAACTGGCGCTTGAGCATCTTGATCCGGCACGGCCTCCGACGACGCCCGAGCTCTAGAGAGGGTCAGGCCGACGATGCCGGGCCACTGCCTGAGGTGGGACGAACAGAACGGCCCATCTCCGCCTCGACCACGGAGACCACGCCTGACCAGCGGAAACTCAACACACATGGTCGAAGGGCAATGAGTTCCAGCGAAATGAGTGGTGGGGAACCGTAGGCCCGTTGGCGATGAGTCAGAGTGGTTCGCAAGCGGCGGCATTCTTCCGAGACGTACACCGGAGCAGAGTGGTATG
Source organism: Streptomyces sp. NPDC048462 (assembly GCF_043200175.1). Lineage (NCBI taxonomy): Bacteria > Bacillati > Actinomycetota > Actinomycetes > Kitasatosporales > Streptomycetaceae > Streptomyces > Streptomyces sp. NPDC048462. Next base: position 9,627 of record NZ_JBICXG010000023.1, on the reverse strand, counting down.
GCTTGTCCGGAATGATGAGACAAGCCTGACTCGCCTCTCGGAGGATGGCACGCGAAGTCTTCCCTATCGGCCAGCAGTGCGCGCCGCTGCCACCGACTGATAGGCGCGCATCTATCCCTTATCACCTGTCCTGGCCGGAGCAGCGCCAGGTGCCGCAGCGGGCAATCAGCGACTTCACACCGAGGTCCCAGAGAAGACGGCGGTACTTGACATGGTTGCGCAGGGACCATCCGGCGCCATTTTCGCGTCGCAATGGGGCCGGCCCTATTCATGGCCCAGCGCTGGCATGCCCTGAAGGAGCGAGACAAGGAGCGGGATGACCCGTATTCCGTCTGCGGTTACCTTCGGTGACGGTAGCGATGGGCGGAATGCTAGTCGCATCAGTGAATAAGTGGTGATTGCTGGCTGTTCCTCTTGATCAGTGATGTTCTATTGCGTTTCGCGCCCCCTCGGCCGGCATGCGGCTTCGTCCAGAGTGGACGATCGCTTTGGGTGACGGCGATAACCCCACGCCCGCCCTCCCACGCAGGCGCTGCCCAGGGAATCTGCGCCTGTTGTCGCGGCCGGGCTACCACCTTGCCACCGGCTTTGACCTGCTCGCGGTTGAAGCCCAGTACCGCTGAGATCCGTCCTGGTAGAATTTTCGGGCGCTCACAAGGCCGTTTGCCCTCACTGCGTAGTGGAGACGACAAGCGATATCGGCGTTACAGGTGTGCTGATGTCCCGCACACGGAGGGAAGCGGCTGACTCCGGAGGCCCGCGATCGACTCGACCGAAGCCGGGCGAGCCAAAGGCGTGGTGCGCGGGGCTGACGGAACCGGGTAACGTCTTGGGCATGTTCTTCCAGACGCCGATTTACGAGTGAGCGCGTGATGGGCACCTGCTGACGTCCCTCGACGCCGCCGCGCCCGTCCCCAACGATGAATCCGTAGATCACTTCACATCATTCCGGGAGAACCCGTGACCGTGAGCAAGAACATCAACAACCCCGTGGGTATGGGCGGCGGCCAGCGTAAGAGGCTGTCCCGCGCCGAGCGGCAGAACAATGGTCCGCACCGTAACCTCGACCGCCAGGGTGCTGCCGACCGGAAGGCGGAGCTGGTGCGCAAGATGCGCGAGAAGGCAGGCGCAGCCGAGGAAACCGGGCAGGCGGGCGACGACACCGTACAGCGCTGACCACAGACGCGCGGCAGCACCACAGGGCAGGGTCCGGAACGCGGCACGCGTTCCGGACCCTGCTTCCGTACCGGGCGCGGGCGGTTCCGCTCAGCGCTCGTCCGACCATCCGCATCTCGCCATTCACCGCGAAGCCGCAGAAGCTCACCTGCGGGAGCGCAAACGCGCACCTGCTCGGGCGACAGGGCGTCTACGCCGAGCTCGGATATTTCGGCCCCCAGCAGCCGTGACCTGTACGACCCGTGCCCCGGCGGGCGGGGCGGTTGGAACTGGCGGGAGGTACGCCCTGACTGCCGACGGGGGACATCGCGGCCCCGTCGTTCGCCCAAGGGGGGCATGGACGCGTACCCAGCTCGACGAATGAGGCATCCTCTGGCATCCGGAGAAGGGCTGGAAGGACAAGCTGAACGCACGCTGGGAGGCCGCTCAGCAGGGCCACACACCCTCCGATCCACCTCCGTCGACGCCGCCCCGGGGACCCTCGACTTTGGCTGACCCGACAGCGGCAGGGGCCGAACCGGATGACCCCGCCCGACCCCGTTGCCCGCTCCGGCCCGATACGCGTCCCTCACGTCGTTCTTGGCCTCGCCCGGGCAGAGGCCATCGATCCGGAGCCGCATCGTCAGGCCGGGCGTGTATCGGACCGGGCGGTCCGGCATGCGATCCACCGCCAGTGAGAGGGCCCAGATGGAGGCCGATTGGCCGACCACGACCAGCAGTCATGCCGCACCGGAAGGCACGAGGCCTCATTCCGCAGAGCCACGCACAGGGCAACGGGGGCTTCAGGCGGCGACCTGTCGAGTGGCGGCGAGAGCTTGAACTGTCGGCATACGAGAGGCGCGGAATTTGCCCTCGTTCATGGCTCGTAGCAGCGCCTGTCCCGTGCGTCAGCTCAGACGCTTCCGCGTCCACCAGACACACAGGGCACTGAGCCCGATGGCGAGGGCGAGGTAGACGCCGGTCTCGGCCCATTGCAGGATCCAGAAGTTGTCGGCGGGCTGATAGGTGATGCGCTGTTGGTAGCCGGCCCTCGTCAGGCTGCTTACACATTCCTTGATTGATTCGCAGTCGGCGTATCCGGGTGGCATGCCGTGTGCGGGATGACCGGTGCCGTCGAGGGTCTGTTCGGTGATGACCCAGACGTCGGGTTTGCCGAACTCGACGTGGGAGACGGAGTCGAGTGCGTAGTTGGCAAGGCGGTCGGGTGTGAACGGGACTTGGACGGTGGTGGTGGGGGCCAAGTGCTCGCGGACCCACACCGGCATGACGAGCTGGACCGAGGTGTACGTCGCCAGGGTGGTGGCCATGGCAGGCAGGGTGCGGCAGATGATGACGCCGAAGGTGACGCCCAGCACGAAGGCGAATGCGGCGTAGCCCAGTGGGGCGATGCCGCGGATGAGGAACGCGGCGGGGTCGATGCGCGGGACGAAGTTGTCCCCGTTGTCCGAGCCGCCCGAGGCCACGGCCCGGTCGATGGGGCCGGCCCACCAGGACACGGCGAGACTGAGCAGACCCGCGGTGGCCATAGCGACGAAGCCGGTGAGGACGAGCCTGGTCAGCAACCAGCGAGTGCGGGTGACGCCCTGGTTCCAGACCAGTCGGTGGGTGCCGGTCTCCAGCTCGCGTGCGACGAGGGGTGCGCCCCAGAACATGCCCAGGAGGGCAGGGAGGGCGAGGACGGCCACTCCGCCTGTGAAGTACAGGATTGTGTCGGTGCCGGTGAGCTGCTGGATCAGGCCACGTCCAGCGGTGGCGTGCAGATCGGACAGCTGAGAACCGGTGGCGGCGAGGACGGCTGCCAGGCAGCCAGCACGGCGAGGGCCGGCGTTGCCTGCGCGCGGAGCTGGCGCCAGGTCAGCCAGATCATCGGTGGGTCTCCGGAGTGGTGGGCCGGCGGGATTCGGAGGTGGCTCGGCGTCCCATGTAGGCGAGGACGATGTCTTCGAGGGAAAGGGGGCTGACGGACCATGCGGGATCGCGCGGTGCGCGGTCCGGGACCTCGGTGCGTACGACGAAGGCCGCCTGCCCGTCGACACGGCTCGTGCAGACGATGCGGTCACCCGAAGGTGGGGTGGCCTGGCCCGGGTTCGTTGCTGTGAGCCGCTGGTGGCAGGCCACCAGCTCGTCGATGTCACCGGCGACCTGGACGCGGGAGTCGACCAGGACGATGACGTGGTCGCAGGCCCGCTCGACATCGGAGACCAGGTGGGAGGAGAGAACGACGCTGGTCTCCTGTCCCGCGACGGCGCCGGTGAGGTCCTGAAGGAACTCGCGGCGGGCCAGTGGGTCGAGGGCGGCGACCGGCTCGTCAAGGATCAGCAGCTCGGGGCGCTTGGCGAGGCCGAGGGTGAGGGCGAGCTGGGCGCGCTGGCCGCCCGACAGGCGCCCGGCGCGCTGAGCGGTGTCCAGACCGAGTCGGCGGATCCGCGCTTCGGCGAGAGGCGCGTCCCAGCCCGGGTTGAGGCGAGCGCCGAGCCCGAGATGCTCGGCGACGGTCAGGCCGGCGTAGGTGGGGGTGTCCTGGGCGACGAAGCCGACCTTGGCGAGCTGCACGGAGCCGCCGACAGGAGAGCCGCCGCACACCTCGATGGTGCCGGTGGTCGGGGCGAGCAGGCCGGACGCCAGGTTCAGCAGCGTCGACTTTCCTGCCCCGTTGGGCCCGACCAGACCGACGATCCGGCCCGCCGGAACATTGAGATTGCAGTCCGACAGAGCCCAGCGTCGTCGGTATTTCTTGCCCAGTGCGCGGGCTTGCAGTACAGCGTCCACGGGGATGGAGTCCTCTTCGACAGGGAGTGCCGACCCGGCGGCCGACCTGATGGACGCTATGAGTGGGAGACGGGCGGGCGCGTCCGGCGACCGGACCCTTTCCGCCCCTGCTCCGGAAGGACCCGGCACCGGGGTCCTCCGTGAGACGTAATCGACGGAAGTACGACGTCGCACGATTACTGACCGCGAGGACGACGAGGCAGGAGAGGGCCGAGGCGACAATGGGGCGGTGAAGAACGCATCGGCCACAGCGGCACAGCACTGGCTGCGAACTGGGTTCGTGACTCTGACACACCCCAGCGGCCCGCTGACCCGGGCAACCCGGAGCAACCTGGTCTTCGACGTGCTCCTGGCGCTGACCGCGGTCGTCATCGGGGTCAACGACGCCCTCAGCGTCGGCACGGGCACGACGTACGTCCTCGTCGACGGAGCGCTGGAGGCGCGCCCGGAAGGGGCAAGCACCTGGTTCGGCGCGGTCGGCCCGATGCTGCTCGCAACGCTCCCGTTGGCGCTGCGCCGCCGGTACCCGCTGGCCGTGCTGTGGGTCGTGATCGGGGCCTCGCTTCTGGCCCCGGACAGCCTGGCCCGGACCGTCTTCTACGTCTTCGTGATCGCCACATACAGCGCGGTCGCCTACAGCTCGTACAGGATCCCGGCCGTGGCAACCGTTCCTCCGGCGTTGCTCGTGATCAGCATTCCGCAACGCAACCCGGACCTGCCCACGGTCCCGACCGAGTACGTACCGGCGCTGATCCTGGTGCCCCTGGCCATGGCCGCGTACGGCATGCGGACATGGCGGCTGCGCGCCGACGAACGGCAGGAACGGATCGCAGAGGTGGAACGGCAGCGGTCGAAGGAACTGCGCCGTGCCGCCGAACGCGAGCGCTCCCGTATCGCACGCGAACTGCACGACGTCGTCACACACAACGTCAGCATGATGGTCATCCAGGCCGGGGGAGCCCGCAAAATGCTCGACATCGACCCCGATGACACTCGCGAGGCACTGCTCGCCATCGAAGCGGGCGGGCGTGCGGCGATGGCGGAACTGCGGCACGCCATGGGGCTGCTCGCCATGAACACCCAGAACGCCGCCGACCGCGGCATCGGCCCGAACCTCGCGCCGCAGCCCGGCCTCGACCAGCTGCCCGCTCTGGTCGGACGGGTGCGCGACACCGGAGTGAGCGTCGACTACACGGTGGCCGGCGAGACGCGGGCGGTTCCCCCGGGCGTCGGCCTGACCGCCTACCGCATCGTCCAGGAAGCCCTGACCAATACGGTCAAGCACGCCGCCGGCGCAGAAGCGACCGCTCTCCTCGCCTACACCGACGACCACCTTCGCGTAGAGATCACCGACACCGGAGGAACCCCGAGCCCAGCCGCCGAAACCGGCAACGGACATGGCCTCATCGGACTGCGCGAACGCCTCACCGTCTACGGCGGAACCCTGGAAACGGGCCCCTGCCCCGACGGCGGCTTCCGCGTAGCCGCCCTGATCCCCCTGGAGACAGCCCTGTGACCGACCTCCCGCTGCGTGTCGTCGTCGCCGACGACCAGGCCCTCGTCCGTACCGGCTTCCGCATGATCCTGAAAGCCGACGGCATCGAGGTGGTCGCCGAGGCGGGTAACGGCATCGAGGCCATCGAAGCAGTCCGCCGCACCCGCCCAGACGTGGTGCTGATGGACATCCGCATGCCGGAGCTCGACGGCCTGGAAGCCACCCGCCGCATCGTCACAGGCGCCCCCGAAGCCCCACGCGTCATCATCCTGACCACCTTCGACCTCGACGAGTACGTCTACGAGGCCCTCGCCGCAGGAGCAAGCGGCTTCCTCCTCAAGGACGTCACCCCGGAACTCGTCACCGCCGCCGTGCGCATGATCCGCACCGGTGACGCCCTCCTCGCCCCGACGATCACCCGCCGCCTCGTCGAGCGCTACGCCCGCCCCGCCGCCCCCGAGCGATCCTCGCTCCACCGCGACCTCGACGCCCTCACCCCACGCGAACTCGACGTCCTCCGCCTGCTCGCACAGGGCCTCAGCAACACCGAACTCGCCGCACGCCTCCACCTGTCGGAGACAACGGTGAAGACGCACGTCTCTCACATCCTCGGCAAGCTACAGCTCCGCGACCGCGTACAGGCCGTGGTCATGGCGTACGAGACGGGCCTCGTCGGCCGGGGTGATGAATGCGCTGCTGGTCATGCGGGACGTGGCCAAGAGTGATCCGAAGCCCTCCACGCACATCCCCGGTCCTGCGTGGCTACCTCCGTCGGCGCAACGCCAACGCCCGCAACCTCGACGTCCTCGCCGCACAGCGCAAGGCACGTGCCCGCATTCGCAGCGAGAAGGACACTCGCTGGGGCGGACATCCTCTCAAGGCGGCCCGACCATGAACAGCAGGGCAATGACATCGATCCGGCTCGTCTACGAGGCCTACGCCACCATCACCGACAACGAGGCCGGAATCGCTACCGGCTGGCTGCAAGGCGTCCTCTCAGCGACCGGTCGCCTACAGGCCCGGGAACTTGCCGATCGCCGCCGCGACGACGGCATCGCAGCGGTGTTCACGTCCGACCTGCACCCAGCGATGAGCACCGCACGGATCGCCTTCGCGGGCAACACAGTCCCGATCCACCACGATCCCCCGGCTGCGCGAATGCCACTACGGACGCCTCAACGGCCGGCCGCAGGAGGCTCTTGCACCGCTGCGGGGGACAGCACGTCGACGAGCCCCTCCCCGGAGGCGAGAGCTACCGCGAGATACGCCACCGAGGACTTCCTCACCGACCTGACCAACTGGTGGCCGGCAACCGCATTCTGCTGGTTGCTCACTCGGCCAACCTACGGGCACTGGGCTGCCTACTTGCAGGCGCCTGCTTCGAAGACCTCGTCCGAGCCCCGGCCTCCTGGCAACCCGGATGGGGAGTACATCCTTCCTCCAGCCGACCGGACTGGTGAACCTTCCCGGTCGCAGCGCTAGAGGCCGCCTCACCAAGGCTGGTCACGGAACTGACCAGGGCACGGGAATTACATAGCCGCTGAGTTCGCGATGCCGGTATCGTCTGGCCTTTCCGCCCACCCGTAGCTGCGGGCCACGTTCAGAGAGCGACGCAGATGACCAGCCAGCAGACAACGACGACCCTGTGGCGCCCTACCGGTCCCAAGGAACTGGACCTGGTTCGGGAACTGAACTGGCGTGCTTGGCCGCCCCGGCTGCCCGAACAGCCGATCTTCTACCCGGTCCTCAACGAGGACTACGCGGTCAGAATCGCTCGGGACTGGAACGTGAAGCACGATGGTGCAGGCTTCGTGACTCGTTTTCAGGTCGAGTCGGAGTTCTTGAGCCGGTATCCCATCCAACAGGCCGGCGGGCGAACGATCCTCGAACTCTGGGTTCCGGCCGCAGAACTGGACGACTTCAACGCCCACATCGTCGGCAAGATCCAGGTGGTCCACGAGTTTCTTTGAGGTGCTCCACTGGTAACTGGTCATTGATCACTGGCCGACGAAGTCGCCAATTCCTGCCCCTGGCCGGGGGCGTAGGACCTTTCGGGATCCAGAGGGACGAGGCCGCCGGATTCGGGGACCTCAACAACGCCCCGGCCAAACTCTCCGATGAGCAGTATCGCTGGCACAGTCACGAACTCGTGATTGGCGAAGCACGGCGAGCGTTGCTATCCTTTCGGAGGCCGTGCGAGAGAAAGAGGAGGTGGTACCCGTGAACGAATTCACATGGGTGCTCTCCTCCGGGGTCACGGTCGGGCGATAGGTCGTCCGGGAGCGCCACTCTGAGCACTCCCGAAAGGCACGACCATGCATTTCACTTCTGAACAGCACCTCGACGACGGCGTCCTCGAGCGCGAATTCACCCTTGGCGAGATCCCCGGCATCCTGTGGACACCTGGATCGGCGTCCGCATCCGCACCCGCGCCGCTGATTCTGCTCGGCCACCCCCCGCTCGGACTTCACAAGATGCGCTCCCGGCTGACGGGGCGAGCCCAGGATGCTGTGGCGGATGGCTTCGCCGCAGCCACCATCGAGCTTCCGGGGAGCGGTGACCGGCCTCGTTGGCCCGCTGTCGAGCAGGCTCGCGCAGACCTGCGCAGGGCGATGGCGGCCGGTGAACCGGTTGGCGAGGACACCATCGATGCCCTCATCCTCCCGCTGGTCGAAAAGGCGGTCCCGGAATGGCAGGCAGCCTTGGACGCGCTCCTAGCTCTGCCCGAAATCGGCGGGCCGGTCGGCTACTCAGGGGGAGTGATCTCTATTGGGACCCGGCTGGCTGCGGTCGAGCCACGCATCTCGGCGGCCGTTCTGTTCGCTGGGAGTTTCGTTCCTCGCGTCATGTTCGACGAGGCCCGCCGGGTCATCATTCCACTGCATGTCCTGTTGCAGTGGGACGACGAGGGGAACGACCGGCAGGTGGCTCTGGACCTGTTCGACGCCTTCGGTTCCAAGGAGAAGACGCTGCATGCCAACATGGGCGGTCACACCGGCGTCCCGCAGTTCGCGGGGGACTCCGCAGCACGGTTCTTCTCTCGGCACCTGAGCTAGTGCCGTGACCACGTAGGTTCGCCGGGTTGCCTGTGGGGACGGGCAGCCCGGTGCGCTCTCGCCGCGGCTGGGAGACGCATTCATCAGCCTGGCCGCGGCTGAGGCCGGTCCGCTCCTATGGCCGCGGTGTACTGTCCGAGCGCCAGGTGGTGAGGCGGGGAGCCCGGCAATTCGGCGAGGCCGGTGGCCCACAACAAGGTATGGGGCTCGGGGGGTGAGTGGTGCTCGGGCGCTTGCCGGCGAGCTTGATCGTATTGCGCGTGAGGGGGGTACTGTCTCGCCGGTCACGACCAGCCGGGGGCTTTCTGCCCGTTCGAATTATCTTGATAGTCGGCCCGGTCGTGAAATTCTTGCCAGGCATGGGGTCAGTGTTCGGTTGCTGCGTTCCTGGGAGCGTGGGGTGCGTCCCAGCCGTTCGAAGCTTGAGGCGGTCGACAGGGCCTATCAGGAGCGTCGTAGGGCGGTTGCTCGATAACGCCGGTCGGGGTCGGCGGATCGAGATATACCCCGTGGACCAGTCGGCGTGTATGAAGAGCATCGTCGTGTTTCGGGTGAATTTTGCATATGGAATATGAGGTGGTGTATAGGCTTTCCGCATAGGCGGCATTCCCTTTCCTTGTGTTGGTCTATCAGTCCGTTGCTGGGCCGTGTGTGTCCGTCGTGGGAGCTCGGTTCTTCACCGTATACGGGCTCCTCTCCGCGTCGGCAGCGAGGCAGGGCATATGCGTTTCGCAGGTGCAGATGGATTCTTCGTAGATGGCTTTTCCGTATTCGCCTTCGTAAAATTGACGAGTCGTCATGAGTGTTTCTGACTCCTTTGGGGGAAGTAAAGTGGCATAGACCAATTGATGGGTGGTCAGGAACAGCTGTGACGTCTCGGGAGTTGGGGCTGGCCTCGGATGTTGGGCTTCAGGAGACGTCAGAGATGGGCACATACTTGTAGCTGAAGCAGTCGAGGGGCGGAAGCTGCGGGGAACTGGCAACGAGGACCAAGACCACGATGAGCACACCGTTAAAGTGCTCTGAACAGCAGAAGCGGACGGGAAATCCACCCTTTCCCGTAGCCAGCCAAGGGCAGGCCAGAGGCCGGCCCTACGGGCCGAAGGCCCGGCATCGTCACCGAAGGTGACG